>JAEUJI010000033.1 GCA_016794805.1 Gemmatimonadota bacterium | reverse complement strand
GATCAGCTCGGTGGTGCTGGAGGCCCGGATACCGAGCTTGTTCTCCTTCTTGCCGACCGCGAAGCCGGGGAAGTCCCGCTCCACGAGGAAGGCGGTGATCCCCTTGTATCCCCTGGCAAAGTCGGTGTTGGCAAAGATCAGGAACATCCCCGCCTCACCGCCGTTCGTGATCCAGAACTTCCGGCCGGTGAGCTCCCAGTGGGTGCCGCGATCGTCGGCCCGGGTCTCGAGCGCGAAGGCATCGCTGCCGCTCGCCGGCTCGGAGAGGGCGAACGCCCCGAGCAGGCTGGTGGTGAGGCGGGGAAAGAGCCGGGCCTGCTGTTCCTCGCTGCCCCAGCGCAGCAGCGCGTTGTTGAACAGGGTGTTGTGCACGTCCACGTAGATGGCGGCGGAGGCGTCCACCCGGGCCAGCTCCTCGATGGCGAGCACCGCGAGGAAGATGCCCCCCGCCGCGCCTCCATGGCGTTCCGGGACCTCGATTCCCATCAGCCCCAGCTCGAAGAACTTGGTGATGAGCTCGGGCCGGAACTTGGCGGCCTCGTCCATTTCATGGACGAACGGCTTGATCTCCGTCTCGGCGAACTCGCGGACGGTGGCGCGGAACAGCGCTTCCTCTTCGCTGAGCCGGCTGAGCGGGGCGGGTGCCAGGGTCTGGGTCATGGCCGGGATAATAGCGGGCGGGGGTCCTTGATGAAATCCTGATGCCTGGCCCCCCAATCCAGACCCCTCCTTGATCCCTTCCCCCCTACACTTGTCTGCGGTATCCCACCGGACGGAAACGTGGACGTCGTCATCCTGCTGTTGGTCCTGGTCCTGGGGGCGCTCACCTGGGGGCTGGTCCGCGTGTCGGAGAGGGTCTAGCCGCCATGCTCACGATCGTCGTCGGCATAATTGCCGCGCTGCTCCTGGTCTACCTGTTCGCGGCCCTGCTCAGGCCGGAGCTGTTCGCATGACCGCCAATGCCTGGCTCCAGCTTGCGCTCTACATGGGCGTGCTCCTCGCCCTGGTGAAGCCCCTCGGGGGCTTCATGGCGCGGGTCTATGAGGGCGAGCCTCATCTCCTGGCGCGGTGGGTTGGGCCGCTGGAGCGGTTCTGCTACCGCCTCCTGGGCGTGGATGCCACGGAAGAGATGACCTGGCAGCGGTACGCGATGGCCCTGCTGCTCTTCAGTGGGTGTGGCTTCCTCGCGGTGTACCTCCTGCAGCGTACCCAGGGGATGCTTCCCCTCAATCCCGCGGGGATGGCGGCAGTGCCCCCCGCCGTGGCGTTCAATACCGCCGTGAGCTTCGTCAGCAACACCAACTGGCAGGCGTATGGCGGCGAGGCGACCCTGAGTTACCTCACCCAGGCGCTGGGGCTCACGGTGCAGAATTTCGTGTCGGCGGCGACAGGCATGGCGGTGCTGGTGGCGCTGGCCCGCGGCATCTCCCGGCATGAGACCGCCAAGCTCGGCAGCTTCTGGACCGATCTGGTCCGCGGGACGCTGTATATCCTGCTGCCGCTCTCCACGGTCCTTGCGCTGCTGCTGGTCTCCCAGGGGGTGGTCCAGAGCCTCGAGCCGTACCAGACCGCCACCCTGCTCGAGGCCGCCGGCCCGGACAGCGCCCGGGTCACCACCCAGGTACTGCCCATGGGCCCCGCCGCGTCGCAGATCGCCATCAAGCAGCTCGGGACCAACGGGGGCGGGTTCTTCAACGTGAACTCGGCCCACCCGTTCGAGAACCCGACCCCATTCTCGAACTTCCTGCAGCTGCTCTCGATTCTGCTGATCCCGGCCGCGCTCTGTTACACCTTTGGCCAGCTCGTCCGCGACACACGGCAGGGGTGGACCCTGCTCGCCGCCATGACCGTCGTCTTCACCGCGCTGCTCCTCCCCACCGTGCTCGCCGAGCAGGCCGGCTCGCCGCCCATCCTCGCGGCCGGCGTGGACCAGGCCGCCGGGCCGCTGCAGGCCGGCGGCAACATGGAGGGGAAAGAAGTGCGCTTCGGGGTGACCAGTTCGGCGCTCTGGGCCATCGCGACGACGGCCGCCTCCAACGGCTCGGTCAACGCCATGCATGACAGCTTCTCCCCGCTGGGCGGCCTGTTCCCGATGTGGCTGATGCAGCTGGGGGAGATCATCTATGGCGGCGTCGGCTCCGGGCTCTACGGCATGCTGCTCTTCGCCATCGTGACCGTGTTCATCGCGGGGCTGATGGTGGGGCGGACCCCGGAATACCTGGGCAAGAAGATCGAGGCCTACGAGATGAAGATGGCGAGCCTCGCCATCCTGATCCCGAACCTGCTGGTGCTGATCTGCACCGCGGTGGCGGTGTCCACCGCCTCCGGCCGGGCCAGTGTGTTCAACCCGGGACCGCACGGCTTCAGCGAGATCCTGTACGCGTTCTCCTCGATGGCCAACAACAATGGCAGCGCCTTCGGCGGGCTCGGTGCCGGGACGACGTTCTATGCCGTCCTGGGCGGCGTCGCGATGTGGCTGGGCCGATTCTGGGTGCTGATCCCCACCCTCGCCGTGGCCGGCTCGCTGGCCCGGAAGAAGCGGGTGCCCGTCGGTTCCGGCACGCTGCCCACCCACACGCCGCTGTTCGTGGTCCTCCTCATCGGGACCATCGTGCTCGTCGGGGCGCTGACGCACCTGCCAGGACTGGCGCTCGGGCCGATCGTCGAGCACCTGCAGCTCTTCGCGAGGTAAGCCCACATGTCGCATGCCACGCCGCGCCGGCTGTTCGACCCGGCCATCACCCGCTGGGCCCTCCTGGCCAGCTTCCGGAAGCTGCATCCGCTGCACCTGCTCCGGAACCCGGTGATGTTCGTGGTCCTGGTCGGCAGCGCGCTCACCACCGTCCTCGGGGTCCTCGCGGCGCTTGGCCGACTCGACGAGGACCCAGGGTTCATCCTCGCGATCTCGGCATGGCTCTGGCTGACCGTCCTGTTCGCGAACTTCGCGGAGGCGATGGCCGAGGGGCGGGGGAAGGCCCAGGCGGACACGCTGCGGAAGGCAAGGTCGGATGTCCCCGCCAAGAAGCTGCAGGATCCGTCCAATAAGCTCGACTTCAGCAATGTCCCGGCGAGCTCGCTTCGAAAGGGGGATGTCGTCCTGGTGCACGCCGGCCACCTGATCCCCGGCGACGGCACGGTCATCGAGGGTGTCGCGTCGGTGGATGAGAGCGCCATTACCGGCGAGAGCGCCCCGGTGATCCGCGAGAGCGGCGGTGACCGGAGCGCCGTCACGGGGGGCACGCGGGTGCTCTCCGACTGGGTCGTGGTGCGGGTCTCCGCCAATCCCGGGGAGTCATTCCTCGACCGGATGATCGGGATGATCGAGGCGGCGAAGCGGCAGAAGACCCCGAACGAGATCGCGCTGGAGATCCTGCTGGCCGCGCTCACCATCGTGTTCCTGGTGACCACCGTGACCCTGCAGCCCTTCTCCCAGTACGCGGTGACGGCGAGTGGCCAGGGGGCGCCGGTGACCGTGACGGTGCTGATCGCGCTGCTGGTCTGCCTCATCCCCACCACGATCGGCGGGCTGCTCTCGGCCATCGGCATCGCGGGGATGGACCGGATGATCCGGAAGAACGTGGTCGCGACCTCGGGGCGCGCGGTCGAAGCCGCGGGGGATGTGGACGTCCTGCTGCTGGACAAGACCGGCACCATCACCCTGGGCAACCGGCAGGCGGTGGCCTTCCTGCCGGGGCCAGGCGTGACCGAAGCGGAACTGGGCGATGCCGCCCAGCTCGCCTCGCTCGCGGACGAGACCCCCGAGGGACGGAGCATCGTGGTGCTCGCGAAGGAGCGGTTCGGGCTGCGCGAGCGGGACATCCACCAGCTCGGCGCGACCTTCGTGCCCTTCACCGCGCAGACCCGGATGAGCGGCGTCAATCTCGACGGGCGCCAGCTTCGCAAGGGCGCCGCCGACGCGATCGAGGCCTGGGTGCGCAGCCATCAGGGTGAGTTCCCGGCCGCGGTCGCCGCGTCGGTGGAGCAGATCGCCCGTCTGGGCGGGACGCCGCTGGTGGTGGCGGACCGGGGCCGGGTGCTGGGCGCCGTCCAGCTCAAGGACATCGTCAAGGGTGGCATCAAGGAGCGCTTCGCGGAGCTGCGGGCCATGGGCATCCGCACGGTGATGATCACGGGGGACAACCCGCTGACCGCTGCCGCGATCGCGGCGGAGGCTGGCGTGGACGACTTCCTCGCCGAGGCCACCCCGGAGGCCAAGCTGGCGCTGATCCGCGAGCACCAGGCGGGGGGGCGCCTCGTCGCGATGACCGGCGACGGGACCAACGACGCCCCGGCGCTGGCCCAGGCCGACGTGGCGGTGGCGATGAACTCCGGGACCCAGGCGGCGAAGGAAGCCGGCAACATGGTGGACCTGGATTCCAATCCCACCAAGCTCATCGAGATCGTCGAGACTGGGAAGCAGATGCTGATTACCCGGGGCGCGCTCACCACCTTCAGCATCGCCAACGACGTGGCCAAGTACTTCGCCATCATTCCCGCGGCGTTCGCCACGACGTACCCCGCCCTCGGGGCGCTGAACGTGATGGGCCTGGCCACGCCGGCCAGCGCCATCCTCTCGGCGGTCATCTTCAACGCCCTGATCATCATCTTCCTGGTGCCGCTCGCCCTGCGGGGGATCCGGTACCGCCCGCTGGGCGCCGCCGTCCTGCTGCGCCGGAACATCCTGACCTACGGGCTGGGCGGCCTGGTGGTGCCCTTCCTCGGCATCAAGGCCGTGGACCTGCTGCTCGTCGCCCTTCACCTCGTCTGAGACGCCGCAATGCGTACCCTGCTTCGACCGGCCCTCGTCGCGCTCCTGGTGCTGAGCCTCATCACCGGCGTGGTCTATCCCGCCGCCATTACCGGGGTTTCGGCAGTGCTCTTCCCGCGGGAGGCGGGCGGGAGCCGGCTCCTGGCCGGGGACACCCTGCTCGGCTCCGCGCTGATCGGCCAGGGATTCACGGAGCCCGGTTACTTCTGGTCCCGGCCCAGCGCCACCGGCCCCGTGGCCTACAATGGCGCCGTCTCGGGCGGCTCCAACCTCGGCCCGTCCAACCCCGCGCTGCATGAGGCGATCGCGGCCCGGGTGGCCGCGCTCCGCGCCGCGGACCCGGGCCGGACCGACCCGGTGCCGGTGGACCTGGTGACCGCCTCGGGCAGCGGGCTCGATCCCCACATCACCCCGGCGGCGGCAGCGTACCAGGTGCCCCGCGTGTCCCGGGCCCGGGGGGTGTCGGAGGACAGCGTCCGCACCCTCGTGGCCGGCTCGACCGAGGGGCGGCAGTTCGGCGTGCTCGGGGAGCCGCGGGTGAACGTGCTCCGGCTCAACCTTGCGTTGGACGGCCTCACACCGGCACCATAGGGTGTGACCGGCACGCGTCCCGATCCCGAAGCGCTGCTCGCGAGGCTCCAGGCCGAAGAAGCCAGGGCCGCGCGAGGGCGTCTCAAGATCTTCTTTGGCGCCAACCCCGGCGTCGGGAAGACCTTCGCCATGCTGGAGGAGGCCCGCGCTCGCCGCCGGGAAGGGGTCGACGTGGTGGTGGGCGTGGTGGAGACGCATGGCCGGGCCGATACGGCGGCCCTGGTCGAAGGGCTCGAGGTGCTGCCCCGCCGCCCCATCACGTACCGGGGCATCGCGCTCTCCGAGTTCGACCTGGATGCCGCGCTCACCCGGCGGCCCAGCATCATCCTGGTGGACGAGCTGGCCCACACCAACGCGCCAGGGTCCCGCCACGAGCGCCGGTACCAGGACGTGGCCGACCTGCTCGCCGCCGGCATCTCGGTCTACGCCACCCTCAACGTCCAGCACCTCGAGAGCCTGAACGACGTGGTCGCCCAGATCACCGGCGTCCTGGTCCGGGAAACCGTGCCCGACGAGGTCTTCGACCAGGCCGACGACGTGGAGCTGGCGGACCTCACCCCCGACGACCTGCTCAAGCGCCTCGCCGAAGGCAAGGTGTACTTCGCCGAGCAGGCCGCGCGCGCCCGGGAGCAGTTCTTCAAGAAGGGCAATCTCATCGCGCTGCGGGAACTGGCGCTGCGCCGCATGGCGGAACGGGTGGACGCCCAGATGCGCGGCTGGCGGGCGGAGCACGGCATCCGGGACATCTGGCCGGCGGGGGAACGGCTGCTGGTCTGCGTCGGCTCCAACCCCGCCGGCCGGCGACTGGTGCGGGCGGGCCGCCGGATGGCCACAAGCCTCCGCTGCGAGTGGATTGTGCTGCACGTGGAAACGCCCGGCGCCGCCCTCACGGACGCGCAGCGGGCCGAGCTGGTTGAGACCATGCGGCTGGCGGAGGAGTCCGGGGCCCGGACCGTGACGGTTGCCGGCACCGGCGTGGCGGAGGAGGTGCTGGCCTACGCCGCCGTCAACAACGCCACCCGGATCCTCGTCGGCAAGCCGACCCACCCCACCTGGCGGGACAAACTCCTCGGCAGCACCCTGGACCGGCTCGTGCGGGGCAGCGGCGACGTGGATGTCTACGTCATGAGCGGCGATGCGGGCGAGGAGCGGGCCGCGCCGCGCCGGCAGGGGCCGCCCCGCCCGGCGCCGGCGCGCGAGTATGGACTGGCCGCGCTGGTCGTCGGGCTCTGCACCCTCTCCGGCTGGATGGTGTTCCAGCGCCTCAGCGTCACCGACGTGGCCATGATTTACCTGCTCGGCGCCATGATCGTGGCATCCCGCTGCGGCCGGGGACCCTCGTTGCTCGCGGCGCTGCTCAGCATCGCCGCCTTTGACTTCATGTTCGTGCCGCCGTACCTGACGTTCGCGGTCTCGGACCTCAATTACATCCTGACCTTCCTGGTCATGCTGGTCGTGGCGCTGGTCATCAGCGGCTACACCCTGCGCCACCGCGAACAGGCGCAGCTGGCGCGCGAGCGCGAGCAGCGGACCGCCGCCCTCTACGCCCTCAGCCGCGACCTGGGCACGGCCCGGGCCCGGGACCAGATCGTGGCGATCGCGCGGCGCCACCTGCGGGACAGCTTCGGCTGCGAATGCCAGCTGGTGGTCCCCGGCCCCGAGGGGCGGCTCGCGCCGCTGGCCCCGGTGGCCGCGCTGCCGGTCCTCGACGCCAAGGAGCTGAGCGTCGCGGACTGGGTCTTTCATCGTGGCGAGCTGGCGGGGATCGGGACCGCCACGCTGCCGGCCGCGGTCGGGCTGCACCTGCCGCTCACCGGTGGGGCGGGCGTGCTCGGCGTCCTGGTGCTCGCCGCGCCGGACATGAGCTCCTTCCAGGACCCGTCCCGGCGCCACCTGCTCGAGACCTTCGCCGGCCAGGTGGCCGTCGCCCTCGAGCGCGTGGCGCTGGAGGAAGGAGCCCAGCGGGCACGGCTCGAGACCGAGGCGGAGCGGCTGCGCACGTCACTCCTGAGTTCGCTGTCGCACGACCTCCGCACTCCGCTCGGGGTGATCACCGGCGCCGCGAGCAGCCTGCGCCGCGCGGGAGACGGCATGACCGAGCCGGTGCGCGCGGAGCTGCTCGATTCCATCCTGGACGAGTCCGCGCGCATGAACCGGCTGATCCGGAACCTGCTTGACATGATCCGGCTGGAGACCGGCAGCCTTCAGGTCCAGAAGGAATGGCAGCCCCTGGAGGACGCCGTGGGCGTGGCCCTCATCCGGATGGGAGACCGCCTGGCCCGGCACCCCGTCACGGTCGCGCTGCCGCCCGACCTGCCCCTGGTGCCGCTCGACGCCGTCCTGCTGGAGCAGGTGTTCATCAACCTGCTGGAAAACGCCGCCAAGTACACGCAGGAGGGAACCCCGATTGAGGTGTCCGCCGCGGCGGCGCCCGAGGCGGTGACGGTGACGGTCGCCGACCGCGGCCCGGGCCTCCCGGCTGGGGAGGAGGAACGGATCTTCGAGAAGTTCCAGCGTGGGGCGGGTGCGGAACCCGGCCGCGGCATCGGGCTGGGGCTGACGATCTCCCGGGGCATCATCCTGGCGCACGGCGGCCGTCTCTGGGCGGAGAACCGGGAGGGTGGGGGCGCCGCGTTCCGCTTCCTGCTGCCGCTCTCGGGGCCGGCGCCGGCCCCGATCCCGCAGGAATCGGAGGCCGCCTCGTGAGCGTGGCCGCTCCCACCATCCTGCTCATCGAAGACGAGCCCGAGATGCGCCGCTTCCTGCGCGCCGCCTTCGGCACCCAGGAGTACCAGCTGATCGAGGCGCCGACCGCGCGGGAGGGGCTGGCGCAGGCGGCCGCGCGGAACCCCGACCTCATCCTCCTCGACCTCGGGCTCCCCGATGGCGACGGGCTCGACCTGACCCGGCAGATCCGGGAGTGGAGCCGAACCCCCATCATCATCATCTCGGCCCGCGGGCAGGAGCGCGACAAGGTGACGGCGCTGGATGCCGGCGCGGACGACTACCTCACCAAGCCGTTCGGGGTGGACGAACTGCTGGCGCGGATGCGGGTGGCGCTCCGCCACGCCGCCCGGGTCGGGGCGGCCGACGAGCCGGTCTTCGAGACTGGCGGGCTGCGGGTGGACCTGGCCCGGCGGGAGGTGTCGCGGGACGGGGTGACGGTGCACCTCACCCCCAACGAGTACAAGCTGCTGGTGACGCTGGTCCGGCATGCGGGGAAGGTGCTGACCCACCGCCACCTGCTGCGGGAGGTCTGGGGCGCGAACGCCATCACCCAGACCCATTACCTCCGGGTGTACATCACCCAGCTGCGCCACAAGCTGGAGGCCGATCCGACCCAGCCGCGGCTGCTCCTCACCGAGCCCGGGGTGGGCTACCGGCTGCGCTCCGAATAGCCCCCCGCCGCCCCTACGGCGCGATCACCTGCACCGCCACGCCGGCGCGGCCCATCGGGGCCGCCACCTGCACCCCGCGGACCCGGCTCCGCACCGCCGTCAGCATCTCCCGCGCGATCAGGATCCCCTCCTGCAGCGCTTCTTCCTTGCCGCGGGCCGAGGCGTCGCGCATCCGCTCCAGGATGACGGGTGGCACCGTCACGCCCGGGACCTCATTGGCCA
The DNA here is from genome assembly GCA_016794805.1 of Gemmatimonadota bacterium. Lineage (GTDB taxonomy): Bacteria > Gemmatimonadota > Gemmatimonadetes > Gemmatimonadales > GWC2-71-9 > JADJOM01. Next base: position 64,896 of record JAEUJI010000033.1, on the reverse strand, counting down.
GGAACTCCGCGTTCCGGAGCGACACCAGCGGCCAGATGCCCGCGATGATCGGTACCCGGAACGACTCCACCCGCGCCAGGAAGCGGTCCAGCTGCTCGATGTCGAACACCGGCTGCGTCATGGCGTACTCGGCGCCGGCGTCCACCTTCCACGCGAAGCGGCGCAGCTCGCGCTCGAGGTCCGGCGCCGCCGGGTTGACCCCGACGCCCACCACGAACTTCGTGGTCCCGCCCAGGGCGTTGCCACCGGGATCGAGTCCGTGATTGAGCCGGCTCACCAGGTTGGTGAGGCCGATGCTGTCGATGTCGAACACCGCGGTGGCGTCCGGGTAGGGGCCCATCTTGGGCGGGTCGCCGGTGACGATCAGCAGGTTGCGGATGCCGCTCGCGGCGGCGCCGAGCAGGTCGGAGAGCATGCCCAGCAGGTTCCGGTCCCGGCAGGCGTAGTGGACCACCGGCTCCATGCCCAGTTCGCGCTGGATGAGCAGCCCGGACAGGAGCGCGCCCATCCGGCTCTGGGCCCGCGGCCCGTCGGGGACGTTGACCGCATCCACCCCCGCCGCCTTGAGCTCGCGCACCTGGTCGAACATCGGCCCCGGGTCCACGCCCTTGGGCGGCACGATCTCCACCGTGGTGATGAACTCCCCCCGCGCGAGCCTGGCGCCGAACCGGGAGCGCTCCGCCAGCGGCACCGGCTCCAGCGGCTCCACCTTGGCGGGCTGGGCGGAGAACTGGGTGACGTGGCGCGGGGTCACGCTCTTCACGTACCCGACCATCGCCTTGATGTGGTCCGGGGTGGTGCCGCAGCAGCCGCCCACGAACCGCGCCCCCGCCTCGACCATGCGCCGGGCGTAGCTCGCCATGTACTCGGGGCTGGCCATGTAGATCTTGCGGTCCCCGACATCGCGGGGGAGGCCGGCGTTGGGCTGGGCGGAGAGCGGCACCGTCACCACCCGGGCCAGCTGCTCGATCGCCTCCAGCACCCCGTGCGGCCCCACCGAGCAGTTGACGCCGATCACGTCGGCGCCCATCGCCTGCAGCCAGGGACCGAAGGTGGCCGGCTCGGTGCCGAAGTAGGTCTTGCCATCGGTCGCGACGGTCATCTGCGCCACCACCGGCAGGTCGGTCCGGGACCGGATCGCCTCGTACGCGGCGCGGACCTCCTCCACGTCGCTGAAGGTCTCGATGATGAACCCGTCCACTCCCCCGGCGAGCAGCCCGTCCACCTGGCGGACGAAGGCGGCGCGGGCCTCCGCCACCGCCATCTCGCCGAACGGCTCGATGCGGATCCCCAGCGGCCCGAGGGCGCCGAGCACCGAGGCGCGGTCGCCCCCGGCGTCGCGCGCCAGGCTCGCGGCCACCCGGTTGATCGTCTCGGTTTCCCCCGCCAGGCCGTACTGCGCCAGCTTCACGGGGTTGGCGCCGAAGGTGTTGGTCTCCAGCAGCTCCGCCCCGGCCCGCACATACTCGCGGTGGATGTCGCGGATCAGGTCCGGCTGCTTGAGCACCAGCTCGTCGTAGCAGATGTTGAGGAAGATGCCGCGGGCATAGAGCATGGTGCCCATCGCCCCGTCGAAGACGTGGGTCCGGCCGTCGGCAATCAGCTCGCGCAGGGTGCTCACCGTTCGTATCCCAGGTTCGGGGCCAGCCAGCGTTCCGTGTCCGCCAGGTCCATTCCCTTGCGGCGGGCGTAGTCCGCCACCTGGTCCCGCCCGAACTTCCCCACCCCGAAGTACTGCGACTCCGGGCGCCAGAAGTAGTACCCGCTCACCGAGGCGGCCGGGTACATGGCGCAGCTTTCCGTGAGCTGGATGCCGGCGCGCGCCTCGGCATCGAGCAGGCGGAAGATGGTCCGCTTCTCGGTATGGTCGGGGCAGGCGGGGTAGCCGGGGGCGGGGCGGATGCCCTGGTACCGCTCGTGGATGAGGGCGTCGTTGTCCAGCGCCTCGTCCGGGGCGTAGCCCCAGAATTCCCGCCGCACCCGCTCGTGCAGCCGCTCGGCGAACGCTTCGGCCAGGCGGTCCGCCAGCGCCTTGGCGAGGATGGCGGAGTAGTCGTCATGCGCCGCCATGGCCTCCGCCACCAGCTGCTCCAGGCCATGCCCGGAGGTCACGGCGAACATCCCCAGGTAGTCCGGGGTGCCGGGCTCGGCCACGAAATCGGCCAGCGCCAGGTTGTGCCGGCCGGTGGCGCGGCGGGTCTGCTGCCGCAACGTGTGCACGGTGGCGATCGGTGCTCCTCCCGGACCCGTGGCACCGAAGACCAGGATGTCGTCGCCCTGGCGCGCCGCGGGAAAGATGCCGTACACCCCGCGCGCCTCGAGCAGGTGCTCGCGCACGATTCGCTCGAGCATCCGCTCGGCGTCGTGGAACAGGGAGCGCGCCGTCTTGCCCACTGCCGGGTCGTCGAGGATCGCGGGGTAGTGTCCCGCCAGCTCCCAGGTCTGGAAGAAGGGCGTCCAGTCGATCCGCGGCACCAGCTCCGCCAGCGGATAGTGGAGCAGCGTCTGCACGCCCGGCACCCGGGGGGCCGGTGCGGGCGCCGGGGCCGCCAGCTGCAGCCCGTTGGCCCGCGCCTCCGCCAGCGTGATGCGGCGCTCGCCGGTATCCTGGTCCCGCCGGTCCTCCCGGAGCCGGGCGTACTCCTCCCGGACCTGCCCCTCGAAGGCGGGGCGGAGGGTGTCGCTCAACAGGCTGCTGGTGACGCCCACCGCGCGGGAGGCGTCCAGCACGTGCACCACCGGCCCGTGATACCGCGGGGCAATCTTGATCGCGGTGTGGATCCGCGAGGTCGTGGCTCCCCCGATCAGGAGGGGAAGCTGGAACCCTTCGCGTTCCATCTCCGCCGCCACCAGCGCCATCTCCTCCAGCGACGGGGTGATCAGTCCCGACAGGCCGATCACGTCCGCGCCCAGCTCGCGCGCGGCCTGGAGGATCCGGCTGCAGGGGACCATGACTCCCAGGTCCACCACGTCATAATTGTTGCACTGCAGCACCACGCCCACGATGTTCTTGCCGATGTCGTGCACGTCTCCCTTCACGGTGGCGAGCACCACCTTGCCCTTGCTGCGGGTGTCGGCGTTGGCGGCCTTTTCCGCCTCGATGTAGGGGATCAGGTGCGCCACCGCCTTCTTCATGACCCGGGCGCTCTTGACCACCTGCGGCAGGAACATCCGGCCGCTGCCGAAGCGGTCCCCGACCACGTTCATCCCCCGCATGAGCGGTCCTTCGATCACTTCGATCGGCCGGGCGACGCGGCGCCGCGCCTCCTCGGTATCCTCGACGATGTGGGCGTCGATGCCCTCGACCAGGGCGTGCGCCAGCCGTTCCTCGACCGGCAGGCTGCGCCATTCCTTCTCCCCCACGTCCGCCCGCTGCTCGCCGGCTCCCTTGTAGCGCTCGGCGATCTCCAGCAGCCGCTCGGTGCCGTCGGGGCGCCGGTTGAGGACCACGTCCTCCACCCGGGCGAGCAGCTCCGGCTCGATGTCGTCATAGATCGCAAGCTGGCCCGGGTTGACGATCCCCATGTCCATGCCGGCGCGGATGGCGTGGTAGAGAAAGACCGAGTGAATGGCCTCCCGCACCCGGTCGTTGCCGCGGAAGGAAAACGAGATGTTGGAGACGCCCCCGCTCACCAGCACGTGGGGCAGCGCCGCCTTGATGCGCCGGGTGGCCTCGATGTATGCCACCGCGTACCCATTGTGCTCCTCGATCCCCGTGGCGATCGCGAAGATGTTGGGATCGACGATGATGTCCTCCGGCGGGAAGCCCACCCGCTCCATGAGCAGCCGCACCGCCCGCTCCACGATCGCCACCTTGCGCTCGACCGTGTCCGCCTGGCCCTGCTCGTCGAACGCCATCACCACCACCGCCGCGCCGTGGCGCCGCACCGTCTCGGCCTGGGCCAGGAAGGCCGCCTCCCCTTCCTTCAGGCTGATGGAGTTGACGATCCCCTTGCCCTGCAGGTTCTCGAGCCCGGCCTTGAGCACCGACCACTTGGAGCTGTCCACCATGACCGGCACCCGGGCGATGTCCGGCTCGGTGCCGACCAGGCGGAGGAAGCGGGTCATCGCCGCCTCCGCGTCCAGCATCCCCTCGTCCATGTTGATGTCGATGATCTGGGCCCCGCTCTCCACCTGCTGCCGCGCCACTTCGAGGGCCGCCTCGTAGTTGCCGTCCAGGATCAGCTTCGCGAAGCGCCGGGAGCCGGTGACGTTGGTCCGCTCCCCCACGTTCACGAAGTTGGTGTCCGGCCCGATGGTGAGCGGCTCCAGGCCCGAGAGCCGGCAGCGCGGCGGCAGGTGGGCCGGCGTCCGCGGGGCCCGGCCCCGGACCGCCGCCCCGATGGCGCGGATGTGCGCGGGCGTGGTGCCGCAGCAGCCGCCGACGATGTTCACCAGCCCGCTGGCGGCGAATTCCCCGATCACCTCCGCCATGTGCGCCGGCGTCTCGTCGTAGCCGCCGAGGGGGTTGGGGAGGCCCGCATTCGGATGGGCGCTCACCAGCACCGGGGCCACCCGGGCCAGGTCCTGCACGTAGGGCCGGAGCTGTTGCGCCCCCAGGGCGCAGTTGAGCCCGATCGACAGCGGCCGCGCATGCGACACGGAGTTCCAGAACGCCTCGACCGTCTGGCCCGAGAGCGTCCGCCCGCTCTGGTCCGTGATGGTGCCCGAGATCATCACCGGCACCCGCTCGCCGAGGGCCGCGAAGCACTCCTCGATCGCGACCAGGGCCGCCTTGGCGTTCAGGGTATCGAAGATGGTCTCCACCATCAGCAGGTCGGCGCCGCCCGCCAGCAGCGCCCGGGCGGCGGCATCGTAGGCCCGCACCAGCTCGGGGAAGGTGATGTTGCGCGCCCCGGGGTCGTTCACATCCGGCGAGAGCGATGCCGTCTTCGAGGTCGGCCCGAGGATGCCCGCCACGTAGCGGGGCCGCGCCGGATCCCGCGCCTCGTACTCGTCCGCCACCGCCCGCGCCAGCGCGGCCGCGGCCCGGTTCAGCTCCGGCACCAGCTCCTCCATGCCGTAGTCGGCCATGGAGATGGTGGTTGAGTTGAAGGTATTGGTCTCGATGATGTCCGCCCCGGCCTCGAGATACGCCGCGTGGATCCCGCGGATGACCGCGGGGCGGGTGAGGACCAGGAGGTCGTTGTTCCCCCGGAGGTCCCGGGGCCAGTCACGAAAGCGCTCGCCGCGGTAATCCGCCTCCGCGAGCCCCTCCTTCTGGATCATGGTGCCCATGGCGCCGTCCAGCACCAGGATCCGCTCCGCCAGCAGGCTGGGGAGGCGGGCGAGGCGTTGGGCGCGCGTGGTACCGCTGGGTCTGGTCACGAAAAATCCCCGTGTGGCCGTGACGGCTCCCCGGGGGGCGGCCGTTTTAGCATTTGTTTAACGTGGCTGCAATAGGCGCAAATCACCACGGAGCAATTGAACCGCTGCAGGAACAATGTAGCGGGGCGGTCAGGTTCCGCCAACTGGGAGGCGGGCCGCAGCGGACTCGGCCGAGATTCCGGTCACCTCCACCACCTTCCGCCGGCTGGTCGCGCCCCCGACCAGCTGGACGGCCGACCGGGGCACCCCCAGGCGATCGGCCAGGAACCGGATCAGCGCGTCGTTGGCCGCGCCCTCCACCGGCGGTGCGGCGAGCCGGACCTTGAGCGCATCCCCATGCCGGCCCGCGATCTCGGTGCGGGCGGCGCGCGGCTGGACATGCAGCGTCAGCCGGACGCCGGTAGCCGTGGGCGTGAGGGGGGGCATGCGGCGGGCCGGGCTACAGCCAGCTGAGCAGCAGGCCGCGCGCCAGGTAGAGCATGAAGTAGGCGACGATCGGCGACAGGTCCAGCATGCCGAAGGGGGGGAGCACCTTGCGGAGCGGCTCGATGAGCCAGTCGCTGAGGGCATGAACCACGCGCATGGGCTTGCTGTAGGGGGACACTCCGAACCACGACGCCACCACCCGGACGAAGATGCAGAGCATCAGCACCGAGAAGATGGCATTCACCCCGAATGCCAGCAGGCTGCGCGGGCCCGACTCCGCGCTGGACAGCAGGGCGAGCACCGTGCCGATGAGCCACTGCACCAGCGCGATCAGCGCCAGCCCGCCAATCAGCGCCACCCAGAACAGGGCGTACGGGGCGTTGACCGGATTGCCGCCACTACGGTAGAGCCGGCGCTCGAAGGGGCGCAGCAGGGGCTGCCCCAGGCGGCGGGAAAAGCGGGGCAGCGGCCCGAAGGGCGACAGGTGCCCATGCTTCACCGCCCAGTGCGTTCCGGCCACGACGGAGGCAACGGCGAAGAAGGCCACCACCAGCACCCGCGTGACCTGCACGATCCCGGCGACGACCTCCATCCCCTAGTCCGGCTTGGGCGGCGGCGGGAGTGGCGGCACGGTGAACGTGCGATCCCCGCCGCCCACCAGCGTGCAGGACACTTCGAAGGCGCCCTCGTGCAGCGCGGCGTCCTCCAGCACCATGCTGGTGCCGCGGCAGCTCTGCAGCGTCCGGCCCTCGGTGTGCCGGAAGACCACGGTGAGGAGCGGGTCGCCGCCCTGACGGCCCAGGCGGCGGATGAACTGGGGCGCCAGGCTGTCGATGCCGGCCTGGCGCAGGGAAGTGGGGAGGCGCCCCTGGTGGGCGCTCCGGTAGGCCATGACGCGGTCCATGATGTCCGCCAGGTCACGGCCCAGCAGCTCCGCCTCGGCCTGCACCGGGTCCGCGGGACCGGCAGCCGGGCGCGCCGCGGCGCCGCTCCGTTCCCGGCAACCCGCCAGGCCGGCCAGCAGCAGGACGCCCGCGACGGGCGCCAGCCTACTCCATCGCGAATTCACGATTGAACACCAGGTCGAAGCTGAACGTCTTGGCACGGCTCTTGGTCTCGATGTGCTCCGCGATCCGCTGCAGCCGGGCGGGGATGCCCATGATCTTCTCCTGCGCCCGCCGTCCCAGGTCGTTGAGCCCGGTCAGGGTCTCGATCTGCCAGTAGCGGATCTGCTCCTGGACGATGCGCAGATAGTCGCGTGGTCCGTAGATCCCCGACCGGCGGATCACGTCGGCCAGCTCACGGAACCCGGGCATGGTGTGGCCCGGCATCTCGATGCTTGGCATGATCTGCGCAGCAGAGTGAAGCGCCTGGTCAGGGTCCCGGGCCAGGATCTCCTCGAACACCGTGCGGTAGAAGCTGAAGTGCCGCGCTTCCTCCGTCGCCACGTTGGTGAGCACCTCGCCCAGCAGCGGCTCGTATTCGCCGATCAGCCGGCCGGTCTCGCTGTGGGACTGCTGGGTGGCCCGCTCCTGCAGCGTGGTGTAGACGAACACCCGGTAGGGGTCCTTGTCCCAGTCAGGATCGAAGCCGCTTTGCAGGTAGCTGAACTGCATTTCCTCAAGCCGGCGCTGGTTCACCAGCCGGGTATCCCGGATGTAGTCGTGCAGGATGACGCCGTGCCGGTCCTCCTCGGCGGTCCAGAGATTGTTCCATTCCCGCCAGTGGCTGTCGTCGCCGAGGTGCACCGCGAGGAGCCGGTGGAAGTGGGGCAGCCCCTCCTCGGTGAGCATGTTGAGGGACAGCGCGGCGCGGGCCGGGTCGGGGATCCCTTCGGCCCTGCGGCGCAGCTCCGCCACGTGGCGGTCCGGGTCCTGGTCCGGCCGGGGGCCCAGCAGGTCGTGCGGAAACCAGAGGGGACGCTTCTCGATGTGTGCCGTCATCAGCTCTCGCACCCGCGACTCGAGGTCCCGGAGCACCTCGATCTTGGAGAGCAACGCGCGGCCGCGATCGGTCAGGGACATCGGCGCGGACCACCCTTGCTGAAGGAAGAAGGCGGCGAGCGGGTTGCGCGCGCCGCCAGCGGAAAGCGTTGGGCTGAGCGGAAGAATAGGCGTCGTGCGGAGGGGGCGCTAGACCGGTGGAGCCAGACGCTTCTCCATCAGGTACCAGGTGCGGCCACCCTGATACCCGGGCCGGCGCAGTACCCGGTGCCAGCCATGCGCCAGGAACTCCGGTTCGCCGTGCACGTCATCAGTCCAGAACTCGATGAGGTGCGCCCCGAGCTGCGAGGCATGCTGCTCGAACGCCTCCAGCAGCCGATGGGCGTGCCCCTGGTGCCGTTCCTCGGCCCGGACCGCGATCTCGGTGAGATGCGCCACGCCGCCGCGGAGGCTGTAGCGAAGGCCCCCGATCCAGTCGCCAATGGCGTTGCTGAGGATCAGGTAGTGCTCGTCGAGGTGAATCGGCTCGCCGGACGCGGCCTCTTCCCGTTCGGTGAGGTCCGCAAACCAGTCCGCGAATTCCTCGCCGTTTTCCATTTCCCGAATGATGAGTTCGCTCATTCTACCCTCTCTTATCGGAAGCTGAGCCGAAAGGTTCCAGCCACCGTTTCGGGTAAGGAGCAACCTTGGTGCCAGCCGGGAGTGCCGGCATCGGGAATGTAACCTGTTGATGGAATTGAAGTTGGAAATTTGGCCGGGAACGCGCCGCCGCCTCGGTGTCACCTTTTGGCGGCCGGGATGCCGCCCCGGCGCGTTTCGGGGCGTTTCGGCGGGCTACAGCCTGAGGGCGATGCCCGCGAGGAGAGCCAGGCCGCCAAGCCCGAACAGCAGCGCGAGGAGGCCCCGGAGGAAACGGAACCATTCCTCGTAGCGGACCCCGGTGGCGGCCAGCATGGCCATGAGGGCGCCGTTGGTCGGGGTAAGGAGTTCGCAGAGTCCGGCGCCGTACTGGTAGGCGAGAACCGTGACCTGGCGCGACAGCCCCAGCAGGTCGGAGAGCGGCACCAGCACGGGCATGGTGAGCACCGCCTGGCCGCTGGTGCTGGGGACCGGGATGTGGAGCACCGCCTGGAGCGCCATCATGCCGACGGCGGAGAGCGCCACCGGCAGCCCGGCGATCGGGGCAAAAAGACCCTGGACAATCGTGTCGATGATCATCCCGTCATTGAGCACGACGTAGATCGCCCGGGCGAAGCCGATCAGCAGCGCGGCGAAGGCGAGGCTGCGAAATCCTTCGACAAAGGCCTCCGCGGTGCCGGAGACGCCGAGCCGGCCGATCATCCCCACCGCGGCGCCCATCAGGAAGAAGAGGGCGCTGAAGTCGGGAAAGTCCCAGCCCCACCGCCGCGCGCCCACGATGAACAGCACAAAGGTGGCCGCCACGAGGGCGAGGATGATCCAGTCTGTAAGGGCGGGCCTTGTCCCCGCCCGTTCGGTGTCCGCCGGATCGGCCGTGGCGGGACGGTCGGAGGCGGGGACGCGGGTCCGCGCGGCATGGCGCATCGTGCCGATGGTCCACAATCCCATGGCGAGGGCCAGGAAGACCAGCCGGAAACCGAGTCCCGATTGGGGCGGCAGGTCCGCCACCTTCTGCGCGATCACGACCTGGAAGGGATTGACCGGGCTGAACGCGGCGCCGACGGCGGCCGCCCCGATGCTCATGGCGCAGGCGATGAGCGGGGAGTACCCGAGGCGGGCGGTGAGCAGCAGCAGCACCGGGACGAAGGCGATCAGCTCTTCCTGCATCTGGATGAGCACGCCGCCCAGCCCGAACGCGAGGCAGGCGAGGGGAATGACCATGGCGCCGGCCTCCCCCAGCCCGGCCACCAGCCGCTGCACCAGCCGGGTGGAGGCGCCGGTGCGCTCCACGACCGCGAAGGCCCCGCCCACCAGGAAGACGTAGAAGATGACGCTGGCCGCGTCGGCCATGCCCCGGGGGATCGCCACCAGGGCGCGGAAGGCCCCGACCGGCGCCGGCTCCACGCGATGGTAGGTGCCGGCCACCACCACGCTGCGACCGGTGACGGGATCCTCGCGGCGTTCATACTGCCCCGCCGGGAGCAGGTGGCTCGCGGCCGCGGCCAGGCCGAGACAGCCGAGCAGGAGGACCAGCGGGTGGGGGAAGCGCATGGATCGGGACCCGGGCGCGCCGCGGGCGGGGGCAGCCCCCGTCCTCAGCGGCTCACCGGGTCTTGCACTGCTTGGAGATCGGCGGGGTGCGGTCGCAGGCGATGGACTGGTCCATGCCGCTCGCGATCGTGCCGCAGGCCGTGGTCTGGGCGGCCCGAAGCGCGGCTTCCTCCGTCTCGTTGGAGGCGGTGGCGCAGTTCCGGCGGCCGTGGAACTCGACGCAGACGCTGCACTCGTGCTTCTGCGCCGAGAGGGTGTTGAACAGGAGCAGGGCGCCGAAGGCGACCACGAACAGGATCGTGATGATGGTGGAGCGCTTCATGGTGAACCTGGCGAGGGGGGTGCAGGCCCGGTGGGGACGCCTTGAGGTTAGCGCCCAGCCCCGTCCGGGGCCAGAGTCACCGGGTCCCGGCCGAATCCTGGAGCAGGTCCCATTGCACGTCGTCGCGCACGCCCCGCCACGCTACGATCGGGCCATGGAGGATCTCGGTGCCGGCGGAGGACTGTCCCAGGCGGATGGCAAACGGCAGGGCGACCGGCACCGGCTGGCGGGAGAGCCACACCGGCCGGCCATTGATGGCGAAGCCGCACCGGCCGTCCTCGAAGATCTGGATTCTCACCTGGCGCCATGCCCCGTCACCCAGCGTGGAGTCCACCGGCACGTGCCGTCCTCTCGACCCGGCGCCCACCCAGACCCGGCGGCGCCCCAGGGGCCCCTCGCCATCGGGGTAGGCAAAGCCACAGGATCGCAACTGAATGTCATCGCTGATGGGCATGGCGTTGGTCACGAAATCCCAGTCGCCCGCCAGGGCCGAGTCCAGGCCGCCGACCAGGCTCACGTCGCCGATCTGCCACTGTCCGCGGGTGATGCGCCAGGAGACCATCACCTCCATGCCCAGTCCTCCTTCCGCGGTCCAATGCGCCCGGGTAAAGGCGCCGCTGGGGAACTTCCCATCCCCACGGTTGTGGAACGCGGCCGTGTCCCCGGGTCCACGGGCGAGGCTCGGCCACGGGTTGCCGAACGCGATCCACTGGCGGCTGATGCCGGCCGACCAGTCTTCCTGGAAGAGGATCGAGTCGCGGTGGGGCCGCACCCGGAGCCGGACCGAGTCGCGCAACAGGCCTGCCACATCCACCCCGACCCAGGCGCCGCCGCTATCCCGCGCCAGCGCCACCCCGGCGGTATCCACCGAGACCACCCGGGGGTCCGAACTGGTCCAGCCCCGGATCGCGGGGACCGGTGTCGGCCGGCCGCGCTGATCCGACCCGAGGACGCGCAACAGGTACGATGCGCCCGTCCGGAGGGTATCGGGGGCCCTGATCCGGATGCTCCTGAGGATGGGAGGTGCCGCCTCACGCCTGGCCGCCTGCGGCGGGTTGATCCAGACCCGAAAGTAGGTGCTCTGCGAGCCGGGCAGGAAGACCTGCCGGCGTCGGGAGAGGTCCTCCACTGGGGAGACGAACCAGGAGGCATCTCCGCTCTCGGGGTCCTCCAACAGCCAGGCGAGCCAGTGACCATCGGGGCTGAGGTCTACTTGTTGAACCTGCTGTTCCAGGAGCAGCGTCGCCCCAGTGGCGATGTCATAGCGCAGCAGGACGTACTCCCCCTGCGCGTCGGCGGCGAGCAGGACGTAGCGGCTGTCCAGCCACCCGATGAATCCGGTGGCCGTGTACCCCGCTGGCCGGTAGCAGGTCGGCTGGCGGCCGCCGATGCGGGAGACGGTACAGAAGGCCGGCTCCTCATCGTCGTAGGTCCGGTGGAATCCGACCAGGGTGCCGTCGGGCGAGAACCGGGCGTGCCGGTCCGCCGACCGACCGATCGTGAGGTGGGTGACCGCCCCGGTCGCGAGGTCCATGAGGGCCAGATCGTAGTTGTCCGCCTCCGGCGGACTCCATTGCGATGAATAGAACACAATGCTCTTGCCGTCCGGCGCCCATGCCGCGCCGCCATCGTCGCCGCGGAAGTGGGTAAGCCGTCGCTCGGCGCCCGCGGCGGTGCGGAGGTAGAGATCAAACGTCGTTGCCCCGGTGTCAGCCCGATTGAAGATCCACTCGCGCCCGTCGGGAGATGCGGCCATCTCCACGACCCCCGGCCTGGAGCCAGGTAGCGACACCGGTTTCGCACTCCGGAGATCGATCGGGGCGCCGGCCCGCCACCCATCCTCCCGGAGATCCACGCGCAGCGCACGCCCGCGCGGCAGGCGCATCTCCGCCGTGAAGAGCAGCACCATGTCCGGGCCAGGCGCCGGCCGGAACAGGAGAAACCCGCTCAGCGCGACCCCGATCGCCAACAGCGCCGCCGCGGCCACCCACCCGCTGCTGTAGCGCACCCGGCTCCAGAGCGGGATGCCGCGGACCAGCGCCGTGACCGCGGCGGGCGGCGCGGCATCGCCCAGGAACTCGTGCGCCACCTCTCCCACCCGTCGCCCGTCGCCCTGGCCCCGCACCAGCCGGAGGTACCGGGCAAACAGCCCCGAGAGCTCCGCCTGCGCCCCCGCCGCCTCGAGATGCCGGCCGGCTCGCAGCAACCGCTCACGACCGACCATGGCGCCATCCACCAGTGCGCGGCCCAGGCCAAGGTGTGCGGCGCGGCTGGTCGCCGGGTCGGTCAGGGCCAGCGCATCGGCGGCGATCTCGTCGTGCGCCGGTTGCCAGCGATCCCCGACCCGATGCACGAAGCCGCGCTGCTCCATCCGGCCCAGCACCTCCAGCACCGCGTGCGGGGGCCGGCCGGATGTCCTGACAATCGTGTCCCCGTCCAGCGGAATGCCCGCGTGCGCCAGCAGGGCAAGCACCCATCGGTCGTTGGCATCGAGTTCCTCCAGCCGGTGACGGAGGGCGCTGCCTTCCTCGAGCACCCGCGCCAGCTCCGCCGGGGCTTCGCAGTGCCATGCCCCGGCCGTGACGCCGAGCCACCCACGGTCCATCACCAGTTGCAGGGTCTCCAGCACCAGCAGCGGTGAGCCACCGGTGCTCCGGGCCAGTGCCGCCGGGAGGTTCTGGGCCCAGGGCGCCGGCGGCAGCGCCGCCAGGCTGGTGACGAGCGCCCGGACCTGTTCGGGCGTGAGGGGGGCCAGGGAGAGCCGCTCGGTGCCCTCGCCCCCCAGTTCGGCGCCTGGCACCGGCCGGGCGGCGGTGACCAGGAGGGCGCCGGGCGCGCGCAGCGTCGGGAGCACCCCGCTCAGCGCCTGCCGGGACGCCGGGTCGAGCCAGTGCAGGTCGTCGAGCAGCAGAGAGAGGCGCTGCTCCTCCGCCACGACCTCCAGCAGCTCCGTGATGGCGGAGCAGCGGCGGCGCAGGGCCTCGGCGCCGGTGGCGGGATCGGCGGGCTGGACGTAGCGCGCGGACAGCGTCGGGTTGAGCGCCACCAGGGCGCCGGCGGTCGCGGGGGAGATGCCCGCGCCGCCCGGCAATTCCGCAAGGCGACCCGCCAGCTCGGCCAGGAAGCTGAACGGGATCTCCCGCTGTCCGGGGTTGGCCCGGAGCAGCACCACTCGGGCGCCGAGGGTGGCGAGCCGGGCCGCCACGTCGTTCAGCAGCCGGGACTTCCCCAATCCTGCGGGGGCGGAGATGTGCAGGTGCCGGGTACTGGCGCGCGCGCCCTGCCACCCGCTCACGATGGCGGCGAACTCCCGCTCCCGCCCGATCAGCTCGGCGACCAGACCCGGCGCATCCTGCGCAGGAGGCTCGCCCTGATCGGTACGCCGCTCGCGGGCCAGGAGGATCCGGGTCGCGGGCTCCGGCGTCCGGCCCAGGGACGTCATCCGTTCCGCGAACTGATCGGCTTCGATGGTGAGCGCCAGGCGGTCCTCGCCCTGCTGGATGGCCTCGAACAGCAGGCGCCAGGCGCTCTCGCTTGCCGGGTCGGCATCGCGGGCGCGGCGGGCCAACTGCTGGGCTTCCCGCACCCGCCCCGCATTCAGCCACTGCCGCGCAACGGTCTCGGCGGTGCGCAGGAAGACGGACCGCAACCGCTGCCGCTCGACATCCGCCCAGTGCTCGAACTCGATGCTACCCGGGGCCGCGAAGCCCCCCAGGAAATCCCCCTGGTAGAGCTCGGCGGCCCGCAGCAGGTCCCCCCGTTCAACCGCCGCCAGGAATTCGACCCGATCCACCGCAATGGGCGCGAGCAGCGTGAGTTCGCCTCCCCGGCCGGTCAGGGCATCGGTGCCGAACAGCTGCCGCAGGTACCAGACGGTCTGGCGCAGGGCGTGACGCCCGCGGTCGGGCTCGAGGTCGGACCAGAGCAGGTCCACCAGGTGCTCGCGGGTGGCGCTCTGCCGTGGGGAACAGGCCAGGTACGCGAGCAGCGCCAACGGCTTGCCCGGACCGAGCAGCTCGCGCAGTCCGTCGGGGCTGAGCACGCGGGCCTCGCCCAGGGTGCGCAGCAACGCGGGCTGGGAACCGCCAGGCTCGGCGGCTTCGGGGGAGCGGGATGGTGGCATGTGGGCGCTGGCCGCCCCGGTGGCCGGACGCCGGCAGTGGGGCGGGGGCGTTCAACGTACCGGCCGGTTCGTCAGCCGGCAAGGAGCGAGTTAGCCCGGTAACGGCAAGGGGCGGCCCCGGGTGGGGCCGCCCCGGCGCCGACTGGTCCTTGCCAGCCTACCTGAGCAGGGCGGGGATCAGCGGGAGGAAGCCGAGCAGCCAGACGAGGAGGGCAACGGTCATCCCCCGGCCGCGGGAGACTCCGCCGAGGACGGACACGCCGACGCCCGCGACAAACGTCTGCCACAAGAGGAAGAGGTCCAGCCGCGCCAGCAGCGACATGACCCCGATCGAATGGGTGGCGGGGTCCAGGAACCGGGCGGGGCTGAGCGAGATGCTGAAGAAGCTGGTGATCTGGTCCTCGGGGAGCAGGACCGCCATCAGGCTCGCCACGATGAACCCGATGAACCGGGGCACGTAGCTGTAGGTGGCGACCATGATGGCGGCGCCGATCGCCATCCGGCTGTCGAAGAACTTGCCCACCACCCACATCAGCAGTCCGGCCAGGAATGGGATGATCAGCGGGTACGCCAGCATTGTTCCGATGATGCCGCCCTTCATCATGCCGGAGCTGGCGGCCAGTTGTTCCGGCGTGAGCGTCGGATTGGCTCGCAGGATTTCGGCGGTCTGTTGTTTCACCATCACGTCCAGCACCGGGTCGAATCCCGACTTGGTCGCGAAGAACACCACCGCGCTCAGCACCGTCAGGAGCACGATCGCGAGGCCAAAGGCCACGGTCTCCCGCCGGCGCTCGAAGACTGCCGCGGGCTGATACAGGAGGTCGACAAAATCCTCGAGGACGGACGGATTGGTGCTCGTCGCGGCGTCAGCACTCATGGGAGGGACTCGACGTGAGGGAGTTGGAGAAACGTAGGTTGGCGACCGGGGCTGTCAAATCGGGCCCCCTAGAGCAGGGTGCCGCGGAGCACCAGGTAGGCCACCGTGAAGTAGATGATGAGTCCGGTCACGTCCACCAGGGTGGCGACGAACGGCGCCGAGGCGCTGGCCGGGTCGAATCCGATCCGCCGGAGCAGGAAGGGAAGCATTGAGCCCGCAAACGAACCGAAGAGCACCACCCCGACGAGCGATGCCGCGACCGTGATGCCCACCAGCAGGTGGTGCGGGCCGTAGTTGTACCAGCCGAGTGCCTGCCAGAGCTCGACGCGGGCCAGGCCGATCACGCCGAGGATGAGCCCCAGGGTCAGGCCCGTCGGAATCTCCCGGACCGCGACCCGCCACCAGTCGGCGAGGGAGACCTCGCGCACGGCCATCGCCCGGATGACGAGGCTGGTGGCCTGGCTGCCGGAGTTGCCGCCGCTGCTGATGATGAGGGGAATGAACAGCGCCAGCACCACCGCCCGGCTGATCTCGTGCTCGAAGTAGCCCATGGCGGTGGCGGTGAGCATCTCGCCGAGGAAGAGCACGCAGAGCCACCCCGCCCGCTTGTAGACCAGCTGCCAGAAGCCCGCGTCGAGATAGGGCTCCTCCACGGCGGCCATGCCGCCGAACTTCTGGACATCCTCCGTCTGCTCGCTGATCAGGGCATCGATGACGTCGTCCACCGTCACGATGCCGAGGACCCGGCCGTCATCGTCCAGCACGGGGATGGCGAGCAGGTTGTAGCGGGCGATCAACCGGGCCACCTCCTCCCGGTCGGTCAGGGGACGGACGGAGACCGGCTTCCGGCCCTCGCCGATCTCCATGACCGGCGTGCCCGAGTCGGCGATGATCACCTCGCGCAGCGAGGTGACCCGGGCCAGCCGCTGGGTGGCCTCGTCGATGATGTACACCGCATACACCGTCTCCTTGGCCCGGCCCACGCGCGCGATGTGCTGCCGGACGTCGAGGGCGGTCCAGCTCGACGGGATGCCCAGGTATTCGGTCGTCATCAGCCCGCCGGCACTCTGCGGCGGGTAGCTCAGCAGCCGGGCCAGCTGCTCCCGGGTGCCCGCGTCGAGCACGTGCAGCAGCCGGGCGCGGTCCCCTTCCTTGATGAGCCGGAAGAGCCGCACCTGCTGGTCGGCGGAGAGCGCCTGCACCAGGGGGGCGGCGACCGCGTCGGGGAGCCGCTCGATCACCTCATCCCGCCGTTCGAGCATGGACTCGTCGAGCACCTGGACGGCGAGGTGGAACGGGAGCGCGGTGAGCACCCGCGCCGCGCCATCCGGGGGGAGGTCGTTCAGCGATTCGGCGATGTCCGCCGGGAGCAGGTCGGCGCAGGTGGCGACGAACTCATCGGCGTCACCCGCGAGGAGATAGAGGAACTCGCCGGGAGGAGGGGTCGGGCGATTGGTCATCGGTCCGCCGCGAGGGTGTCGCTGATCCAGTCGAGAAAGGCCGCATGCCCGGCGAGGATCGGCAGGGCGATGATCTCCGGCACGGCATACGGGTGCAGCGAGCGGATCAGGCGTTCCAGTTCCGGGTAGCGCGCCCGGGTGGTCTTGCAGTGGCAGTACCACTCGGTGGCCTGCTCCACCGCCCCCTGCCAGTGGAAGGTGCTCCGCACCGGCCCCTGCACCTGGGCACAGGCGGCGAGCCGTCCCTGCACGGCCGCGGCCGCGATCTTGTCGGCCAGGGCCTCGTCGGGCACGGTGGTGGTGACGACCAGGAGGTCGGTCATGGGGCCTCCGGATACACCAAGGGGCGGGCACCGGGCCCGCCCCTCAGGGTCAATGACGCGCGGCCGGGGCTCGGCTCAGGAGGGGATCCTGGTGTCCGCCCCGGTCTTGCCATCCGCAATCGGCACGATCGCGGTGCGCCAGCCGCTGACGAAGGTGACCACGATCCGGTTGCTCTGCGGATCCCCGGAGATGTCCCGGATGTCCTTCGCGAAGTTGGTGCGGGCGTAGTTGATGGCCACGTCCACCTGCGCCTCGGGCCCTGAGTTGTAGGGCCGGGCGAACTCACGCCCGATCGCCACCGCAATGGCCTGTTCGCGACCGTAGCGGGCGTATTGGTCCGCCGGGATCAGTCCGTCCTGGCTGGAGACGTGCCGCTTGAAATTGTAGTCGCGGCAGGCGCCGAGGGAGGCGACCGCGAGGAGGGCGAGGAGGAGCAGGCGGGTCGGGCGCATAATTAATGAATGGTTTCGGGTCGCACGAAGGTACTAGATTGCCGCCATGCCGCGCAACTTGAGCCCGCGTCCGTCGGCCACCCTGTTCGCCCTGGTCGTGCTGCTGGGCGGCGGACTGGCGGGCCAGGTCCGCCCCGCCCCCCTGCCGCGCTGGGACCTCGGGTCCGGTCCTGCGCCGGTGTTCGCGAGGCCGGCACTCGTCCCGACCCGCGCCGGGGCTCCGGCCGCCGTGCGCTGGTACCACGGGCTCGGCGCCATGGGTGCGGTCGCGCTCGTCTCCCTGAGCGATGAGTCGCTGCGGGAGGAACTCCAGGCCCACCGCAGCGAGGGGAAGGACGACGTCGCCCGGGTGTTCAAGCGGATGGGCGAGCCCACCGTGTACGCCGTGCCCGCGCTGGGGACCATCGCCGCCGGAGTGATCCTGGGAGATGACCGGGTGACCCGGGCCGGCGGGCGGATGACCGCGGGGCTGCTGACGGCCGCGGTCGTCACCAACCTGCTCAAGCCGCTCGTGGGGCGGCGGCGGCCTGCGGAAACCGGGGACGCCTTCGAGTTCACCCCCTTCTCGAACCGGGACTCCTGGCCCTCGGGGCACACCGCCATGGCCTTCGCGCTCGCGACGGGCGTCGGCGACGAGCTGCACTCCACTCCCGCGACGGTCCTGCTCTACGGGGCCGCCGGCCTCACCAGCTGGTCCCGCCTCAACGACAACCGGCACTGGGGGAGTGACGTCCTGGCCGGCGCCTTGGTCGGGATCACCAGCGTCAAGCTGATGAACGGGCGCTGGCGGGTGTTCGGGATCTCGGCGCCGAGATTCCTGCTGGAGCCGGGGGCGGTGGGGGTGAGCGCCGCGTTCTAGTCGAGGTGACCCGGAGAAACGGAGAAGCGGAGAAACGGCGAACCTCCGTTTCCCCGCTTCTCCGTTTCCCCGCTGTTCCCTGGTTACGCCGCCAGCGGCTCCTCGATCCAGATGTACTCCGGATCCAGGATGCCGGTCTCCTCGTCCCGGATGTGCCAGGGCATGCCGCTCTCGTCCAGCAGCCGCATGAAGGGATCGGGATCGAGCTGCTCCGGCGACAGCACGCCGGTGCCGGTCCATTCACCGGAGGCGATGAGGCGCGCGGCGATGACCGGCGGAATCCCGGTCTGGTAGGCCGTGGCCTGCACCCCCAGCTCCCGGTAGGAATGCTCCTGGCTGGTCACGTTGTAGATGTAATAGGCCCGCTCCTGCCCGTCGCGGATGCCGCGGGCCAGGGTGCCGACGCAGGTCTTGCCGTGCATCCGTCCGGCCAGGTCGCGCGGCTCCGGCAGCAGCGAGACCACGAGGTCCCGCGGAGAGACCTCGACATCTCCCACGCGCACCTTGTCCTTCCGGTTGAGCCCCAGGTCCTTGAGCACCTTGAGCGTGGCCCAGGTGGTCTCGTCCAGGCAGAGCTTGAAGTCCGCCACCCGAATGCCGGGGAAGAACATCGGCAGGGTACGCGCCTCCTCGTGGTCCACGTAATAGGTGTTCAGGACGCCCAGCTCGGGGAAGTTGAACGGCTCGTAGCCGGTCAGCGCCTCCTCGAGGTGGTAGGCGCCATCGCGCCACGACACGGCGCCGCAGGTGCACTCGTCGATGAACACCCAGGGCGAAAATGTCGCCAGGAACCCATCGTGGCCGGCGCAGACCGAGGTGTCGCCGTCGCGGATGCGAAGCTCGGTCACCTCGTCCAGGAGGTGCTTGGCCGCGTAGGCCGCGTACACATTGCTGGTGCCGGGGTCGGCGCCCATCCCGAGGAGCGCCAGGCGGCCCGCGGCCCGGAACTCGGCGTCGAGGGCAAACTGGTCCGGCAGCTTCGGGGTACCGTCGTTCTCGGCTCCCCCCGAGGCCATGTCGATGTAATCGGCGCCGGCGTCCAGGCAGGCGCGCATGACGACCAGGTTCGTGGCCGGCAGCGCGGCATTGAGCAGGATGGTGCTCTGGGTCTCTCGGAGGGCACGAGCCACCGCGTGACGGTCACCCGCGTTGAGCGTCAGGGCCAGGACGTGCGGCCGCCCGATCCGGTCGGCCAGTTGCTGGGCCCGGCCCGGCACCGCGTCGGCCACGACGAGCTGCTCGCAGGAGGGCTCCTGCGCGAACTTCAGGGCGGACACGGTCCCCACCGCGCCACAGCCCAACACCAGGACTTTCACAAACTCCTCTTTTCGACGTGATGCGGGACTCGGTCTGGTGTCCGCTCGAGCCGGTGGGGCTCTCCCCCCCTCGACTAGGACCGCGGTGGCGATCCTACCGGCTCCCCAAGTACACCTCGCCCCCCCCGCAGATAGGGGTCGCGACCCAAGGGTGCTGTCAGTCGCGAGATCGAACCCTCCGGTTGGTCGGAGGATGCAAACACGGCCCCGACGTGTCGGGAGCCGCATGGCCAGTCTGGCTTCCGGCCCACACTCTGTCCAGCCCCCCTCGAGGACCGGCCGGAAAGGGTCTTCGGGGGTTGACTCCCTCGCCTTTGAGCGAGCGCCATGGGGCCCAAGGAGTTGAAGCGGGGGCCTGCTCCCCGAACCTGAACTCGCGGAAATGCCCGATTTTCGGTCACTCGACAGGCGATCCGCGTTGAGAGCCGGTGGGTTACTAAAGCGGCCTGACTCGCCGGACGATACTTTGTTCGGATCTCAAAAGGGGTGAGGGTGCAACGAATGGACGAGCGGAAACGGCCCTCCGCCGGGCTCAAGTACGAGCTGGCAGGCACCGGCCCCCAGCGGGCCATCGGCGCCACGGTGCTCGTGGTGGATGATGATGCCGAGATGACGCGGCTGATCGGGGCCGTGCTGGCGAGCCGCGGGCTCGCGACGGTCTCGGCCTACGACGCCGTGCAGGGATTCATGGTGGCGCAGCGGCTGCAGCCCAAGTTCATCCTGGTCGACTGGCACATGCCCGCAGGGGGAGGACTGCAGCTCCTCCGGCAACTGCGCCACAACCACGTGACCGCCAGCATCCCGGTGGTGGTGGTGACCGGGGATAGCTCTCCGTCCATCCAGGACGAGGCCATCGAGCTGGGAGCCCGGGGTGTGCTGCACAAGCCGATCGACACCGCCATTTTCGTGGAGCTGGTGAACACCCTGGTCGCCTGACCGGGTGCCGCGGTTGGTGGGCTCATAGGCTTCCTTGAGTTTCCTTAAATAACCTTGTATATCCTTTAAGTCCTTAATTCTAGGCTCAAAGGATGCCATTGACCCCCCAACGCGCCCACCTCCAATTCGGAGTGGTGCTGCTCGCGGGCGCATTGCTTCCCGCCCTCCCGCTCGCTGGCCAGCAGGTCCTTTCCGTCTTTGCCGCCGCGTCGCTGACCGAGGCCTTCAACGATCTCGGTCGTGCGTTCGAGCGGGCCCATCCCGGCGTGACGGTGCGGCTCAACTATTCCGGAAGCCAGGTGCTGGCCACGCAGCTGGAACAGGGCGCGAGAGCCGACGTGCTCGCCACCGCGGACCAGCGCTGGATGCAGTACGCCCGAGACCGGAGGTTGCTCGCCGGCGATGCGGCGACCTTTGCCCGCAACCGGCTCGTGGTCGTGATCCCCCGGGCCAACCCCGGCTACGTCGAGAAGCTGCAGGATCTGACCCGGCCTGGCCTCAAGCTGGTGCTGGCTGGTGCCCAGGTTCCCGCTGGCGGGTACAGCCGTGAATCACTGCGCCGACTGAATGGTGCTCCGGGGTTCCCGGCGGCCTTCGATCGTCAGGTGCTCGCGAACCTGGTCTCCGAGGAGGAGAATGTGCGGGCGGTGGTGGCCAAGGTCCGGCTCCGCGAGGCGGACGCCGGTATCGCCTACGCGACCGATGTCGGGGCGCGCGACCGGGACGCACTCACCATCCTCGAGATCCCCGATCCCTACAATCCGATCGCCGAGTATCCCATCGCCGTGGTGGCAGGCGGCCACCGGGAGCTGGCCGGGGCATTCATCGCCCTGGTGCTCGGTCCGGAGGGGCAGGCGTTGCTGGCAACGCGGGGGTTCCTGCCGCCGGCGCCCCGCCGATGATCGCCGCGTCCTCGCCACGCTGGAGGGAGCCGCTCGGACGGGCGCTGATGCTGGGGCTCGCGGCGCTGGTCGCAGCCCTGGTGGCGCTTCCGGTCGTGGCTCTGGTCCTGCGGGTGCCGCCGGGGACGCTGCTGGCGCAGCTCGGCAATCCGAGCGTGCAGGAGGCGCTTCGGCTGAGCCTGACGACCAGCGTGGCGGCTGCGCTGGTCTCGGTGGTGATCGGGCTCCCCATGGCGCACCTCCTCGCGACCCGCGCCTTCCCGGGCAAGCGGGTGCTGGAAATCCTGATGGACCTGCCGATGGTGATCCCGCCGACGGTGGCGGGGTTCGCGCTGCTGATGGCGTTCGGCCGGGCGGGACTGCTGGGCGGGACCCTGACGGCTTTCGGGATCTCCCTGCCGTTCACGACGGCCGGCGTGGTCCTGGCTCAGGTCTTCATGGCGGTCCCCTTCTTCGTCGGGGCGGCCCGGGCGGGATTTTCCGCGGTGGATCCGCGCTACCTCGACGCGGCGGCGACGCTGCGGGCCGGGGAGATGCACACCTTCTGGCGGGTCCGGCTGCCGCTGGCCCTGCCCAGCCTGGTCGCGGGGCTGGGCATGGCGTGGGCGCGGGCGCTCGGGGAGTTCGGCGCCACGATCACCTTTGCCGGCAATCTCGCGGGCGTCACCCGTACCGTTCCCCTGGATGTCTACCTGCTCCTGCATGAGGACCTCGAAGCCGCCGCCACGCTCTCGCTGCTGCTCATCGTCATGGCCGCCGTCCTCCTCGCCGGGATGCGGCAGGCGGGCCTGGGCCTCTTCGCGCCTCCCCGTGCTCCGCGCTTCGCTCCGCCACGCGCTGGGTGAGTTCCGCCTCGAGTGCGAGCTCGAGGCGGCCCCCGGCAGCACCCTCGTGCTCGTGGGAGAGAGCGGCTCGGGAAAGACGACCGTCCTGCGGCTGCTGGCGGGACTGCTCCGGCCCGATGCGGGGCGCATCGAGTGCGACGGGGCCACCTGGTGCGACACCGGGACCCGTCAGTGGTGGTCGCCCCAGCGGCGGGCGGTCGGGTACCTGTCGCAGGACTACGCGCTGTTCCCCCACCTCTCGGTGCTGGACAACGTCGGGTTCGGGCTGGTGGCGTCGGGGCACGGCCGGCGGACATCGCGCGGGATGGCGGCGGCGATGCTCGAGCGGCTGGGGCTGACGGCGCTGGCGGAGCGCCGGCCGAGCCAGCTCTCCGGGGGCCAGCAGCAGCGGGTGGCGCTGGCCCGGGCGCTGGTGCTGGAGCCGGCTCTGCTGCTGCTCGACGAGCCGCTGTCCGCGCTCGACCTGGAGACCCGGCACGCGGTGCGGACCGAGCTCCGCCGCACCCTGCGCGAACTGCCCTGCGTCACGGTCTTCGTCACCCATGCCCCGATGGAGGCGATGCTGTTCGGCGACCGGATCGCGGTGCTGGAGCGGGGGCGGGTGGCGCAGACCGGCGATGCGCCCGCGCTGCTGCGCCGGCCGCGCACCCGCTATGTGGCCACGCTGCTGGGGCTCAACCTGCTCCCCGGGCGGGTGCGCCATCGCGGTCCGGGGGACGAGGTGGCGCTCGAGACGCCGCGCGGCCTGGTGACGCTGCTCGCCGCCGAGGCGGGGGAGGAGCTGTTCCTGGTGGTGAGTCCCGACCAGGTGACGTTGTCGCGGGAACCGCCGAGCGCGAGCGCCCGGAACGTCTTTCCTGGCGTGGTGGAGGAAATCCTGCCCGAGCCACCGCACGGGGAGCGGGTCCGGGTGGTGCTGGGTCCCGCGCCGTCGTTCGTTGCGGAGGTCACGGCCCAGGCGTCCCACGCCATGGGGCTCACGGCAGGCCAGCGGGTCTACGCCTCCTTCAAGGCCACGAGCGTGGCTGCGTACGCCTGAGGCGATTCCGCTTCCCATTCACCTGAACCAGGAACCCGGAATGCGCCGTTCGGTCGTACTCTCCCTGTTCATGGGCTTCGCCCCGCCCGCCGTGCTTGCCCAGCAGTCCGCGCCGGTGGCCACTTCGACCCCGGTGAAACTCGGCGGCTACATGCAGGCCCGCCTGGCCTACCAGAAGGACCTCGGGCTCACCGCCACCCTCAACCGGGCCCGGCTGCAGGCCACCGGCGCCATCGCCACCAACTTCTCCTACCGGTTGCAGGCGGAGTTCCGCACCGGAAACGTGGGAACTGGGCGGGCGTCGGTATCGCTGACGGATGCCTACATCCGCTGGTCCCGCCACGCGCTGGGCATCCAGGTGGGCCAGATGAAGACGCCGTTCACCCGCGAGTACATCGCTTCCATCGCGGATATCGAGACACTGGACCGGTCCACGGTAGTGGACTCAATCGCGCCGAAGCGGGACATCGGCATGCAGGCCGATTACCAGGCGGGCAAGCATCTCCTCCTGGTGGCGGGCGTCTTCAACGGCGAAGGGCAGAACGTGACCGCCAACCGGGATTCGACGGTGCTGGGGGTGGCGCGAGTGACTGTGCGGCCGATCCCAGAGGTGACGGTCGGGGCCAATGTCGCCCGGTACTTCGGCGACAGTACCCGCTACGGCGCGGACATTTCGATCGAGCACAAGGCGCTGGTCCTGCGCGGCGAAGTCGTAGCCGGGGCCAGGGACAGCGCTGGAGGGAAGAACGATCGCGGGTGGTTCGCGCTCGGGGGCTACAAGGTGACGCCCGCGGTCCAGCTGGTGGCCAAGTATGAGGACTTCGATCGAGAGGCGATCAGCCTGCAGCAGGCCAATCGGGCGGTGAGCGGCGGGATCAACTGGTTCGTAGTACCGGCCACGGTCCGGTTATCGGCGTTCTACGTGAGCCGGAAGATCGGAGATCCCGGGGCCCGGAAGGGCGCGCTCCAGACGCAGGTGCAGGTTCGTTTCTAGGCGGACAGTCACCCGGAGGGGCTCCTGCCACGCCGTTGATCCGCTCTTCCCCCCACCCGCCCCTTCCCTCCGGCCGTCGCAGCCCCCACTTTATCCGGCCCCGCCTCCATTACCCGGAAGGTCGCCTGGAACTCCTGACCGTCGCCGAGACTGCCCGGTTGCTGCACCTCAACGTGAAGCGGGTCCAGGCGCTGGCGCGGGAAGGAAAGCTGCCGGCGACGCGGGTGGGGAGAAAATGGCTGTTTCCGCGGGACCGGGTGGAGGCGCTGCTGGGGGCGAAGGGCGCCGCCGCGCCGGCGGGAGGCGTGGAGCTGAGCGCCCGGAACCAGCTGCGCGGCCGCATCGCGGGACTCACACTCGACGGACTCATGTGCGAAGTGCGGCTCGAGATCGGCGGCCAGGAGCTGGTCTCGATCATCACGCGTCGTTCCGCGGAACGACTGCGGCTCAAGATTGGCGACCAGGTCCTTGCCGTGATCAAATCCACCGAGGTGATGATTGGCCGTGACTGAGCCCGCCGCGTTCCTGTTCTCCCTCGCCGGGATCGCCACGGCGCTGGCATTCGTGGTCGGCCTGCCGCTGGCCTGGCTGCTGGGCCGGCACAGCTTTCCGGGCAAGGCGCCGCTGCAGGCGGTGCTGCTGCTCCCTTTGGTCCTGCCAGCGACCCTGCTCGGCTACTGCGCGGTGGGCTTCGCCGGCCACCCCTGGATGGCGGCGGCCCTCGGCTGGCTGGGGCTCGCCCCGGTCCTCGACTGGAGGATGGCCATCGGCATCGCGTGGGCGGGCGCGCTCGCGATGTTCGTGCGCTCCGCCCAGGGGGAATTTGCCCGGGTGGACCGCCGGCTCGAGGCGGCCGCGCGGACATTGGGCCGCTCGGAGTGGAGCCTCTTCTGGGCGGTGACGCTTCCGCTGGCCTGGCGCGGCGTGGCCGCCGGGGTGGCGCTCGCCTTCTGCCGGGCGCTGGGCGAGATCGCCCTCACGCTGCTGGTGGCCCGGGCGCTGCCGCCCACCCCGGCGCTCAGCGCGCTCGGGGTGCTGGCCGTGGGCTGCGCCGCGATCCTGGTGCTCTCCACCAGCCGGCTGACCCGCGCGGTGAGCTGACCCGATGCTTCACGTCGAACTGCTCAAGCACTTTCCGGGGTTCACCCTCGATGTCGAGTGGTCGGCGCCGGCCGGGGTCGTGGCGCTCTTCGGGCCCTCGGGGGCCGGCAAGACGCTGACGCTCGAGTGCCTCGCGGGGCTGATCCGCCCCGACGGGGGGCGGGTGGAGCTGCACGGGCGGGAGCTGTACGACTCGGTGCGCGGCGTGCACCGGCCGCCGCGGGACCGGCGGCTGGGGACGGTGTTCCAGGGCTACGCGCTGTTTCCGCACCTCACGGTGGAGGAAAACCTGGGCTTCGGGCTGGACCGGATGGCGCGCCCCGCCCGGCGCCAGCGGGTCGCCGAACTCGTCGCGCGGCTCCAGCTGGGCGATGCCCGCCGGCTCAAGCCGGCCGCGCTCTCCGGCGGACAGCAGCAACGGGTGGCGCTGGGCCGGGCGCTGGCCTCGGATCCGGACCTGCTGCTCCTGGACGAGCCGCTCGCCGCGCTCGACAGCCCCCTCCGCCGGAGCCTGCGGGATGAGCTGGCGGGCATGCTGCGCGGCTTCGGCAAGACGGCGGTGGTGGTGACCCACGACCTGGCCGAGGCCTGCCAGCTCGCCGATCACATCGTGGTGTACGATCGCGGCCGGGTGGTGCAGGCGGGGGCCAAGGATGCGGTGCTCTCGCGTCCGGCGTCCGCCCATGTGGCCGCCGCCCTCGGAGTCCGGAACGTGCTCGAAGGGGTGGTGCTCAACGCCGGCGCCGAGGGGATTCAGCTGGTGTGGCGGGGGTACCTGCTGGTGGCAGCGCGGGGCCCGTCGGGGAGTCCGCTCCCCGCCCCCGGCGACCGGGTACCGTTCTTCATCCGGCCCGAACATGTGCGGCTGATGCGGAAGGACCGCTACGGCACCGGGGGGGAGCGGCAGACCAACCTGGTCCGGGGCACCCTGGTGGGGGAGGTCGATATGGGCGCCGCGTTCACCCTGCGTTTCGCGGTGGAGGGCGAGGGCGAGCCGCCGGCGCGGGGCTACGACCTGGAGATCGCGGTGCCCAAGCTGGTCCATGAAAAGCTCTGCCTGCACTACGACCGGCAGTGGACGGTCTCGGTGCAACCCAGCGCCGTCGAGCTGCTGCCGACCGCCTGACCCGGCAAATGCGTGCCCCCGCCAGGAGGGAACCATTTCGTCGTCTGCCGCGTTGAAGGGTGACTCGAACCCGGAGCACCCGTGTCCCGCCGTTTCCTCGCCCTCTCCCTGATTGCCGTCGCGTCGCTCGCCATGCCGCTCGCCGGTCAGTCTCCCGATCCCGCCGCCAGGGTGCTGGTCAACACCGACAAGCAGGGCCTCGCGCTCGAGGGGCACGATCCGGTGGCGTTCTTCACCGAGGCCCGCGCGGTAAAGGGGAGTCCGGCGCCCACCGCCACCTGGCAGGGGGCGACCTACCGGTTCACCAGCGCCGGGCACCGGGACGCCTTTGCGGCGGAGCCGGCCAAGTATGCCCCCGCCTTCGGGGGCTACTGCGCCTACGGGGCCTCACGCGGGTATGCCGCGTCGGTCGAGATTGACACCTGGCAGATCGTGGACGGGCGGCTGATTCTCAACTACAGCCAGTCGGTGAAGCGCCGCTTCAACGCGGACCGCGCCGGCTACCTCCAGAAGGCCGACCGTGAATGGCCGGGCGTGATCGCGAAGGAAGGCCGGCCCGCCGGCGACTGATTCCAGCTCCGCTACGACACCCGGCCCCGCGTCAACCGCGGGGCCGCCCACCGATAGCCCAGCAGCAGCGCAAACCCCAGGACCAGGAGTTGTGCCCCGCGCCACGCGGCGTGGTCCACCATGCCGCGCCCGGCGCGGGTGAGGCCATCGGCCTGGCCGACGGCGGCATTGAGCGCCTCGGTGGCCGCGCGCACCTCCCGCACCGCCACGAGGTACCGCTCGACGTCGAACGACAGCGCGCCACCAGGTGCCTGCGGATCCCGCAGGCTCGCCGCGAGGCGGTCGGCGGCCCGGATCGTCTCGCCCAGGGTGGCGGCGGTTTCCCTGGAAAGGGCCATGAGGCGCTCTCCCGACTCCGCCAGGGAGCGCCCGTCGCGGGTGACCACGCCCGCCTCCCGGAGCAGGGTGCGCAGCGTGCCCGAGCGGTCGTCAAAGGCGGCGAGCAGCGCCTCGCGCTGACTGCCCAGGAGCGCCGGCAGGCTTTCGGCCTGGGCGGAGAGGCGGGCCATGCTGCTGGAGATGAGCCCGAGCCCGGCGAGGGCCTGGCGCGCTTCGGGCGCAGCCATCGCTTCCCAGCTCAGCGCCTCCGCCTGCCAGCGGGAGAGCACCGGGAGCCGTTGCGCCAGGAAAAGGAAACGCTCGCCCAGCAGGCGGCTCTCCTCGATCTCCCGGGTGGCGGCTTCGATCGGCGCAAAGAGCCCCCTGGCGCGGGCACCGGGACCTGCCGCCGGGAGGTCGGCCAGGCGCAGCACTCCGGGAAAGGCCTCACCCCGGTGGGTCTCCGACCACCGTGTCACCCGCGACCGCAGGCCCTCCAGCTCGGCGGCGGAGTAGACGCGCGCGCCCAGGGACCAGATGTCCTGCTCCAGCCGGTCCAGGGCCTGTTCCAGGGGCTCGCGCTCGGCCCCCGTGATGGCCTTGCTGCCGGCTGGCGCCGACAGCGCGCCCCTCTGGGCCGCGGCGGAGACCATGAGGTCGAGCAGCGCGGCTTCGGGATCGGGGCCCACGGCCAGCGCGACCGCGCTCGAACCGACCTCCGCCTGCACCAGCTGGGTGAGGAGCCGGGTCTCGGGCGAGCTGTCGCGGAGGCGCGCGGCTGCGGTGGCGCGCGCCACCTCGCCCATGGCGCGATCGGCATAGGCCATGAGCTGGGTCTGCAGCTGCCCCACGGTGAGGGCGCCGCCGTCGAGTGGGAACTGGGTGTCTCCGCCCGGCCGAACCTCGGGCAGCGGCCCCGCCGGGCGGCTGGCGACCCCCTGCCGCGTACCGCAGCCGCCGAGGGTCGTCAGCAGGCAGAGCATGGTGATCGAGGAGCGAGCAGGGGGCATGGTCGCGGGGCTCCGGTACCGGCGTAGAGGGGGGGGCGACGGGCACGAGCTTACGGCTTCCCACCGGCGCTGGGAAGGGCGGGGCATGCTGGGACGCCGCGCCGGCCAAGACTTGCTCGCCTCGTGCCGGGGGCGCTAATCTCCCGCCTCCTCGACCCTGGCAGAGCCCGATGAACGGCAGCAGCAACATTCCCCGTCCCGCCAATGAGCCTGTGCTCGGATACGCCCCTGGCAGCGCCGAGCGCGCCACGCTGAAGGCGGAGCTGGAGCGGATGGCCGGGGAGACGGTCGAGATCCCGGTCATCGTGGGGGGGAAGGAGATCCGGACCGGCGAACCCAGCCCGGTGGTCAGTCCGCACGATCACCGCCGGGTGCTGGCCCGGGCCTTCCCGGCGGACGCGGCCACGATCCAGTCCGCCATCGCGTCCGCGAAGGCGGGGTGGCGCACCTGGTCGGCCATGCGGTTCGAGGACCGGGCCGCCGTCTTCCTCAAGGCGGCGGACCTGCTCGCCGGCCCGTGGCGGGCGCGGGTGAACGCCGCCACGATGCTGGGGCAGAGCAAGACCGCATTCCAGGCGGAGATCGACAGCGCCTGCGAGCTGATCGACTTCTGGCGCTTCAACGTCTACTTCGCCGAGCAGTTGATGCGGGAGCAGCCCGCCTCCGCGCCGCTCACCTGGAACCGGATGGAGCACCGGCCGCTGGAGGGATTCGTCTACGCCATCACCCCGTTCAACTTCACCGCGATCGGCGGCAACCTGCCGACGGCGCCGGCGATCATGGGGAACGTGGCCATCTGGAAGCCGGCGCACACGGCGCTGCTCAGCAACTACTACGTGATGAAAGTGCTGGAGGAGGCCGGGCTCCCGCCGGGGGTGATCAACTTCGTCTCGGGCGACTCGGTCGCGGTGAGCAACGCGCTGCTGGCGGACCGGGGGCTCGCGGGGATCCACTTCACCGGATCCACGGCGGTGTTCCAGTCGCTCTGGCGCACGGTGGGGCAGAACCTGCCGACCTACGCCGGGTATCCCCGCATCGTGGGGGAAACGGGGGGCAAGGACTTCGTGCTGGCGCACCCGAGTGCCGACGCGGACGCGCTGGCGGTGGCGCTGGTGCGGGGGGCTTTCGAGTACCAGGGGCAGAAGTGCAGCGCGGCCTCGCGGGCCTACGTCCCCGCCAGCCTGTGGCCGCGGGTGAAGGAGCGGGTGCTGGCGATGCTGGCCGAGATCCGCATGGGAGACGTTCGCGATTTCCGCAACTTCATGGGCGCCGTCATTGACCGGCGGGCGTGGGACCGGCTCACCGGATACCTGGCCCAGGCAAAGAAAGATCCGGGGGTCACGGTGCTGGCCGGCGGCAATGCCAGCATGGAGACGGGGTACTTCGTGGAGCCGACGCTGCTCCAGGTGGAGGACCCGACCTATCGCACGATGTGCGAGGAGCTGTTCGGTCCGGTGCTCACCCTCTACGTCTATCCCGATGCCCGCTGGGCCGAGACGCTCACCCTGGTGGACCAGACCAGCCCCTACGCCCTCACCGGCGCGGTGTTCGCGCAGGACCGGCGCGCCCTGGCCGAGGCGGACCAGGCGCTGCGGCACGCGGCCGGCAACTACTACGTGAACGACAAGCCGACCGGGGCGGTGGTGGGGCAGCAGCCATTCGGCGGCGCGCGCGCCAGCGGCACCAACGACAAGGCGGGCTCGATCCTCAACCTGGTGCGCTGGGTCTCTCCCCGGAGCATCAAGGAGACGTTCGTCCCGCCGAAGGACTACCGCTACCCGTTCATGGGTGCCGAGTGAGCGTGGCCGCGGCACGGCGCCTCCACCGGCCGCTGGCGCTCGCGCTGCTGGTCGGTATCACAACCCTGCCGGTCGGCGCGGGCGCGCAGGTGCCGGTGTCCCCAGGCACCGTCGTGTCGGGGGTGCTGAGCTTCGACGGCCGCGCCACCCTGGGAGACTTCACCGGTACCACGACCGCGGTGACCGGCGAGTTCTCCGGTGGCCCCGACCTCGCTTCGGTGCAGGGGTGGGTGGAGGCGCCGGTCCGCACCCTCCGGACCGGGAAGGGGAAGCGGGACACGGACATGAACAAGTCCATGGAGTCGGACAAGTACCCGATGATCCGCTACGAGCTCACCGGCGTCACCCCGGGGGTCTGGAGCGGTGATACCGCCCAGGTCACCCTCCTGGGGCGATTCCTGATCCACGGTGTAACGCGGGAGGCGGAGATCCCGGCCCGGGTGACGATCACCGCGGATCAGGTCCGGGTGGAGGGGAGCACGCCGCTCAACCTCAAGGACTACCGGATTGGCGGGCTCACCAAGTTCCTCGGCACCATCCGGATGCATGAGGACATCGTGGTGCGGCTGGACGTGACCTTCGCCACGGCCCCCTGAGGGCCACCCCCGCGGTCAGCGCTCGAGGCGCACCGTCGCGCCGCCCTTCATCACGAACCGTACCCGCTCCAGCTCGCTGATATCGGCCAGTGGATCCCCACGCACCGCGATCAGGTCCGCATAGCGCCCCGCGACCACGGCGCCGAGGTTGCGGGACTGGTCCAGCAGCCGGGCCGCGACGCTGGTGGCGGAGCGGATGGCCTGCATCGGCGTCATGCCGTATCGGACCATGTAGGCCAGTTCCCGCGCCTGGGGCTCGGTCCAGGCGTACCCCCCGGCGTCGGTGCCGTAGGAGATGTACGGCAGCATGCCGCGCTTCAGGGCCTCGCCGAACGCCTGGCGCTCGATGTCCACCAGCCGGGGCCAGATCCCGCCGCGCCCTTCCGCGACGTACGCGACGACATAGATCGTGGGGCACCAGTACACCTTCTGGCGGACCATGCGATCCATCAGGTCGGGGGTGAGCCCGACGCCGTGCTCGATGGTGTTGAACCCGGCGCGGAGGGCCGCATCGATCCCGTCCCAGCCGATCGCGTGCGCCGCGGCCTTCCGCCCGAGCCGGTGGGCCTCCTCCACGAAGGTGCGGAGCTCCTCCTCGGTGAAGTTGAGCCAGCTGTGCAGCCGGCCGTCCTCCCCGATGTAGTACCGCCGGTCCACGTACACCTTGATCCAGTCGGCGCCGTACTTGACCTGCTCCCGCACCGCGCGCCGGATGTTGTCCACCCCGTCCACGATCTGCACCCCCTCCGGCACCTTCAGTTCCCAGGAGTAGCCGGAGAGGGGATACATGCCGGTGGCGCTGAACGCCCGGGTCGCGACGAAGAGCCGCGGGCCGGGGATCACGCCCCGGTTGATCGCGGTGCGCAGGTCCACGTCGGCGTACATCGCGCCCTCGGTCTCGAGGTCCCGCAGGGTGGTGAATCCGTGGTCCAGCGCCGTCCGGGCCGCCATCGTGGCCCGGATGGTCCGGTAGGGGATGGACTCCTTGAGCAGCTGCTCGTCGTAGTCCTCGCTGGTGATGTCGCCCTGGAGCAGGACGTGGGTATGGTTGTCGATGAGGCCGGGCAGCACCGTCATCCCGCTCAGGTCGAGTATCGTGGCCCCGGCATCGGCCGTTCGCAGTTCCGCCCATGGTCCGACCCGGACGATCCGCTCACCTTCGACAAGGATGCCCTGGTCGGGCAGGGCCTGTTCGGCCACGCCATCGATCAGCCGCCCGGCGTGGATGAGGGTGCGCGCCGGTGCCTCCTGCGCCACGGCGGGCAGCGCCACCAGCGCCAGCGGGAGGATGTAGCGCGCGAGGACCGAGGGTGGCATTATCACCTGACCTCCCAGAGAGGACGATTCGTGGGTCGAATACGGAAGAGCTCTGCCGGAGATATCCCGGTTCTGATGCCCGATGGCAAGCCGCTCCGGCGGCCCGGCCGGGGACGCCGCATCTTCCTGTTCACCCTGATGGGGATCCTCGCGGCGGCGGCCATTGCCGCCCTGGTCATGATGCTGGGCCCGGGGGGGCGCGGCGGCGGTGGGGGAGGTGGTGGCAGCGGGCGCCGGCAGCGGTGAAGGGGATCGCGCCCGCGCTGGCCTGTGTCCTCACCGCCGGCACCCTCGAGGCCCAGTCCGGGCCGCAGTATCACCGGCTGCAGCTGGACTGTTCCACCTACCGCCAGTCGGTCCATTCCACGATCGAACTCGAGAGCCGCGGCCAGCGCAGCCGGGAAACCTCCGAGCGGGACGGCCGGCTCCGGCTGCGAGCCGAGGCGCGGGACACGCTCATCCAGCTCGAGGCCTGGTTCGATTCCCTGGTGGTGGCCCGGGAAGGGGCCGGCGAACGGCTCGTCCCCGAGACCGACGGCCTCATCGGCGGCCGCTATGCCGGCCTGCTCACCCGGTCGGGTGGGTTCACCTCGACTGAGACCCCCTTCATCCCCGATGATGTGGCCCAGGTTGCCGACGTCAGCGACGCCCTCGTGGAATTGCTGCCGCCGCTGCCCCCGGTGCCGCTCCAGCCGGGGGCGGGGTGGCGGGACGGCTTCGGCACGGTGATCCAGCGGATGCCGGACGGGACCCGGGATGGACGGCGGGTCGAGCGCTATCGCCTGACCCGCCGCCTGGAGCGGGAGGAGAGGCGGCTGCTGCCGGATTCGAGCGAGGTGGTGGCGCAGCGGCGGGAAAGCGAGCGGGGCAGCTATGAATGGGCCCCGGACGTGGGGCTGGTGCGGTGGGAGCGGACCATCACGGTGGATGTCGAGGTGCCCGCAGGCGAGGTGGTGAAACAGCCCTTCCGCACCCGGATCCAGCAGCAGGTGACGGTGGCGCGGGTGGCGGCGGGGGAGGGGTGCCGGTAGGGCCGCCCTGCCGCCCTACCTCCCCACCTCCCGGTACACATACTCCAGCGGCGCCGTGGTCTCGGTGAGCGCCGCCTCGATGATCCCGTGGTTCGGCGAGAGGCTGCACACCGGATCGGTGGCACGCGCGTCCCCGGTGAGCGCAAACGCCTGGCAGCGGCAGCCGCCGAAGTCCTGTCCCTTCCGCGGGCAGCTGCGGCAGGGCTCCTGCATCCAGCGGTCGCCCCGGAAGGCGTTGAAGATCGGGGACTGGCGCCAGATCCAGGCCAGATCGTGCCGCCGCACGTCCACGAACTCGAGGTCGGGGATCTGGGTGGCGCCGTGGCAGGGGAGGGCGCGCCCGTCGGGAGTCAGGAGGATGTACACGTTGCCCCAGCCGCCGTAGCAGGGCTTGGGGTACTGCTCGTAGTAGTCCGGCAGGACATAGATGATCTGCATCCGCCCGCGGTACTCCGCCAGCGCGCGCTCCGCAATCACCCGTGACCGCTCCACCTGCGCCCGGGTCGGCATCAGCATCTCCCGGTTCTTGAGCGCCCAGCCGTAGTACTGGGTATTGGCCAGCTCCAGCCGGTCGGCGCCCGCCTCCGCCGCAAAGGCGATGATCTCCGCCAGCCGGTCGAGGTTGCCGCGGTGCAGGACCACGTTCACCGAGAAGGCCAGCCCCAGCTCCTTCACCAGCGACGCCGCCTCCTGCTTCTGCCGCCCGAGCTTGATACCCGCGATGCGATCGGCGTTGGCCTGGTCGGTGTCCTGGAAGGAGATCTGGATGTGGTCGATACCCGCGGCCTTGAGGCGCTCCGCCCGCTGGCGGGTGAGGCCCAGGCCGCTGGTGACGAGCGTGGTGTACAGCCCCTCCTGGCGGGCGTGGGCCACCAGCTCCTCGAGGTCCTTCCGCACCAGCGGTTCGCCGCCGGAGAGTCCCAGCTGGAGCACCCCGAGGTCGCGGGCCTGGGTGAAGACCCGTTTCCAGTCGTCGGTGGACAGCTCGGCCTCGGCCCGGGACATCTCGAGCGGGTTGGAGCAGTAGGGGCAGTGCAGCGGGCAGCGATAGGTGAGTTCGGCGAGGAGCGTGGTGGGCTCGCCGAGGACCGGCGCGACCGGGGCCCGCTGGGCGGCGGGGGAGGGCGGCGCCGGCGCCGGCACGGACGGGAGTGCGCCGCCCTGGACCAGATCCCGGCGGCCGAGCAGCGCCAGGTACTCCCTGACGTCCGCCAGCACATCGGCCTGGTAGCGGGTTCCCAGTTCCTGCGCGATCTGTTCGACGCTGCGGGTGCCGTCGCACAGCTCGAGGATCGCCTTGCCGGTCTCGTTCAGGAACATGGCGCCCTCGGGATACAGCAGCACCGGCCGGTTCCGCACCCGGTCGTGCCCGATGCGGGCCAGGCGCCAGAGGCGCGGGCGGGCGTCAGTCGCGATAGGCATGATGAATCACGTCGATGAGCGACCAGAGCATCTCCAGCTTGAACTGCAGCGCCTCGAAGGCCATGCGCTGGCTCTCGACGGTGGTGCAGTGCCGCTGCACGATGGCCAGGCCGTGCTTCACGTCCCGCGGCGCCTGGACCAGCCGGCTCTTGAAGTAGTCCATGGCCTCCGGCGGGATCCACGGGTAGTGCCGGGGGAACGATTCCAGGCGCTGCTGGTGGATCCGGGGCGCGAACAGCTCGGTGAGCGAGCTGGCGCAGGCCTGGACCCAGGGCTTCGACTTGCAGAACCAGACATAGGACTCGCAGATGGTGCGGACGGCGGGGAGCACGTGACGCTCGTCCTCCATCTCCTCCCGCGGCACGCCCAGCGCCACCCCCAGCCGGATCCAGAGTTCAATGCCGCCCTCCCCGGGGCGGGTGCCGTCGTGATCCACGATCCGCTGCAGCCACTCCCGGCGGACGTCGGGGTCGGGGCAGTTGGAGAGGATCGCGCCGTCCTTGCGCGGCACCACGCGCTGGTACGCCAGCCGGTTGGCCACCCACCCCTGGAACTGCCGCCGCGTGAGGGTGCCCTCGTACATCTGCCGGTGGAACGGGTGCTCCACGTAGTAGGAGCCGTGAAAGCTCCGGAGCGCCGCCTCGAGTTCGTCCGGGGTCAGCGGGCGGCTCAGGTCGGGCAGCGGGGCCCGGGGCGGGGTGGCCAGTTCGGACGCGCGAAGGGCTGAGGGCATCGGGTCGGCTCAGATCCGGAACCGCATGCCGTCGTCACCCACCCGCATGCCGGCGGCGAGCACCGCGCCGCGTTCGGGGGAGTCCTCGATCAGCATCGGGTTCGAATTGTTGATGTGGGTGTAGAGCTTCTCCCGGCAGGGAAGCCGGCGCAGCCGCTCGAGGCTGCCGTCGGCCCCGCTCACCGGCAGGTGGTCCATCTGCCGCGCGGTGCGTTCCGAGAGGCCGAGGGCGATCATCTCCTCATCGGTCCAGAAGGTCCCGTCGAAGAGCAGCAGATCCGCCCGCGCCAGCCGGTCAAGGAGCGCGCCGTCCAGCGCGCCGCACCCGGGCACGAAGGCCAGCACCCCGCCGGTACGCCGGTCCTCCACCAGGACGCCCACCGTGTGTCCCGGCAGGTCCCGCCGGGCGAAGCGGGGGGGATCTCCCGCCACCACAAAGGGCGTCAGCACCAGCCCGGTGTCGGTGCCGTCGTGGTACTGCAGCATGCGCGGGGCCTCGAGGGCCAGTTCGTGCTGCGCCACCCGGGCAAAGGCGAAGGTCACCGGCACGATCCGCGAATCGTGGTTGAGCACCTCGAGCACCGCCCGCGTGGCATAGAGCTGCAGCAACCGCCCCTCCCGCAGCAGCGCGATGCCCATCGTGTGGTCCAGCTCGGCATCGGTCGGGACGATCCCCTCCACCGGCACGTGGCGCACCGCGCCGGCCGGCGGCCCCTCCAGCCGGAGGAGCTGCTCCCGGACGTCGGGTGAGGCGTTGAGGAGGAACCAGCGAGCCCCGTCCGCCGAGATCGCCACCGACGACTGGGTGCGGGGGTGGGCCCGCGCCGGCTCGGCGCGGGCCACGCGGCAGGAGGGGCACCAGCAGTTCCACTGGGGGAAGCCGCCGCCGGCCGCGGTGCCGAGCAGGATGACGTCCATGAAAACGCAAACGGGGCCCGCGAGATTCGCGAGCCCCGTTCGGTGCGTCGCGCCTTACAGGGTCGCGACGTACGCGGTGACTTCCATGGTCACGGCGACGACTTCGGCTTCGGGCTTGGTCCAGGTCATCGAAGACTCCAGTGAGAGGCGGTTGGAACACTTGGGTGGGATCACCCAGTCAAGGCGAGGGAATCCCTGACGTCGCCCGTAAGAACGCAGAGGCCGTGCCGGAATCGCCGATACGGGGGCCAGCTTCATAAGTCATTGTTCAAGAAATACTTATGGTTCGATCCCGCGCTGCCCATCGCCAGGGGCATACTGGGTCAAGGGCCCCAGTTGGGTGTTTTCACCCACTCAGACCGTGCTTCTTCAGGCGGTAGCGGAGGGTGTCGCGGGAGATGCCGAGCCGCTGCGCCGCCCGGGTCTGGTTGCCCCCGGCTTCCCGGAGTGCCTCCTCCAGCGCGGAGCGTTCCATCTGGTCGAGGGTCAGCGCCGGCTCGGCGGCTCGGCGGCTCGGCGGCTCGCCCGCGACGGGCAGTTCCGGGCCGAGGGCGTCGGGTGAGCTCCGGCGAGGGGCCGCGCCCCCCGGCATCGTCAGGGAGAGGTGTTCCGGGGTGAGTTCCGCTCCCTTGCTCCAGAGCACCGCCCGTTCGATCACGTGGGACAGCTCCCGCACGTTACCGGGCCAGGGATAGACACGGAGCAGGTCCCGAGCCGCCGGGTCCAGCCGGCGAACCGGCTTGCCGTACTTGGTCGAGAAGCGGCGCAGGTAGAACTCGGCGAGGAGATAGACGTCGTCGCCGCGCTCGCGGAGCGGGGGGAGGTGCAGGATGATCACCGCGAGCCGGAAGTAGAGGTCGCGGCGGAACCGCTCCCGTTCCGACTCGTGGGCCAGGTCCCGGTTGGTCGCGGCGAGGATGCGCACGTCGATCTTCCGGTCCCGGACCCCACCCACCCGGCGCACCACCCGGTCCTCGATGGCCTTGAGCAGCTTTCCCTGCAGCGCCAGCTCCACGTCGCCGATTTCATCCAGGAAGAGGAACCCTCCTTCGGCTGCCTCGAACAGGCCGAGCTTGGATTCCTTGGCGTCGGTGAAGGCGCCGCGCTCGTGGCCGAACAGCTCCGCCTCCATCAGGGTGGCCGGGAGGGCGGTGCAGTTCACTTCGATGAATGGCCTCTCGGCGCGGGGGCCGGAGGCGTGGATGGTGCGCGCCACCAGCCCCTTCCCGGTGCCGGTCTCCCCGGTGATGAGCACCGGCGGGGTGTCCTGCAGCGCGGCGATCTGGCGAGCCTGCTCCAGCACCGCGCGCATGGCGGCGGACTGCCCCACCACGTCGCTGAAGGGCTGGTCGCGGAGCGCCTGCTGGCGATAATAGGAGAGCTCCTGCCGGAGGGCGCTGGTTTCCCGGGCCCGGTCGGCGAGGAGCTTCAGCTCCTCGAGATCGAGCGGCTTCTTGAGGTAGTCGAACGCGCCCAGCTTCACCGCCTCCACCGCGCCCTGGATGGAGCCGTGCGCGGTCATGACGACGACCGGGATGCCCGGATCGAACTCGCGGATCCTGCGGAGCAGTTCGATCCCGTCCATCCCCGGCAGCCGTACGTCGGTGAACACCACGTCCGGCCGGAGCGAGCCGAGCAGCGGCAGCGCGGCCTCGGCGTCGTCGGCCACCGTGGCCTCGTAGCCCGAGGCCTCGAGGAAGGCCTTGATGGCGCGGGCGAGGGTGCGCTCGTCGTCCACCACCAGCACGGTGCCGGTGCTCATGCCACGACTCCGGCAGGCGTGAGCGGGAGCCACAGGTGGACGGTGGTCCCGGCCTGCGCTTCGCTCCGGATCTGCAGCGTGCCGCCGTGCTGTTCCACGAAGCGCCGCGCAGTGGCCACGCCGAGGCCGGTGCCCTCGGGCCGGGTGGTGAAGAACGGCTGCCCCACGTGGGGCAGCACCTCGGGGGCGATGCCGCGGCCGGTATCGGCCACGGTCAGGCGGATCCCCGCCTGGCCGTCGCCCCCGGGGGCCGGCGCCGCGGCGATGCGGACCCGCCCCCCGCCAGGCATCGCATCAAAGGCGTTCGACAGCACTTCCACCAGGGTCTGCTCCACTCTCGCTCCGTCCACCTGGAGTTCGGGAAGGTCGTCCGGCAGGGACAGGTCGAGCGTGATGCCGGCGCCGCGCCCCCGCTCCAGGAACGCCGGCAGCACCTGTCGCACCAGCGCGGGCAGGGACTGAGGCAGGGGCTGGAACGGCACCGGCCTGGAAAAGGTGAGCAGGTGGCTGATGCGCCGGTCCAGCCGGTCCACTTCTTCGATGATCGCCGCCAGCTGCTCCGGCGCCGCCGGGGACCCGGGGTGCCGCATCACCAGTTGGGCCGAGGCGCGGAGGCTCGCCAGCGGATTCCGGAGGCCATGGGCCACGGCGGCCGACATCTCGCCAATGGACGCCAGCTTCTCCGACTGCACCAGCCGCGCCTGGGCCCGCTGGAGCTGGTCCACCTTGGCCTCGAGCTCCGCCGTGAGCCGGTCCTGGTCGCTGCGGGAGTCGCGCAGGCTCGCGGTCATCCGGGAGAAGGCCCGCGCGAGATCGCCGATCTCGTCGCGGGACCGCGCCTCCACCGGGTGCTCCAGGTCCCCCGCCGCCACGATGGCCATCGCCGATTGCAGCTCCCGGATCGGACGGGCCAGGCTCCGGGCCAGCAGCCAGGCCGACACCAGCCCGGCGATGACCGACGCCAGGAAGATCGCGATGAGGCTCCGCTGCTCGGTGCGCACGATCTCCGTGACCCGGGTGAAGGCGCCGGACACGCTCGATTCGCGGGTGCGGCGATAGACCTGACGGTTAAGCGCGGTCAGGGCCGGCTGCAGCCGGCTGCGGATCTCCAGCTGGGCGGCGCGGTAGGCGCGCGGGCGCTCCCCCCGGTCCACCAGCGCGAAGACGCTGTCGCTCACCGTCTCGAACTGCTGCTGCAGCGCCCACACCGGCTCCGCGAGGCTGGCTTCCTCGGGACCGAGCTCGGACTTCCAGCGATCGAACCAGTACCGCACCACCTCGCCGGCAAGCTGGTACTCCTTCCGCGCCCCGGGGTCGAGTCCGGTGAGGTAGCGCCAGACCACCTCGGTCTGGTTGAACATCGCGGTCTCGAGCTCGGCGTAGGTGCGGCTCCGGCCCAGGCGCTCGCCCAGGGCCTCGATGGCGCGGCGTTCCAGCGCGTTGCCGCGGATCGCCTGCACTCCAATGAGGAGCGCCGGGAGCACCATCAGCGAGACGCCGAGCAGGAGCTTTCGCTGGAAGGTCATGGCGGGGAATTAGCGGCCCGCCCGGGGTGGTGGCAAGGGAACCGCGCCGCCGCCGATCAGGCGCCCGCGGCCAGCTCCCGGGCGGTGCGGGCCAGCCCCGCGAGCAGCCGGTCGAGGTGCTCCGGCCCGGTGCGGGGGTTCATGATGGTAGTGCGGAGCACGCGGCGGCCCCCGAGCAGGGTGGTGGTGATCCACCCCTCGCCCGAGGCGTTGTAGCGCTGCCGCAGGGCGAAATTGAGCTGGTCCAGCGACTCCGGGGTGGCGTGGCCGTCCCCCACGTACCGGAAGCAGAGGATGTTGGACTCCGGAAGGTGCAGCGTGACGAAGTCCGGCCGCTCCCCGAGCTTCTGGTGCAGCAGCAGGGTGGTGTCGCACAGCCGGTCGTAGAGGCGGCCGATGCCGTCCGCGCCGTAGCGCTCGAGGGCCACCCAGATCTTGATGGCGTCGGCGCGGCGGGAACACTGGAAGCTCCGCACCCCCTGGTCCCAGATCCGCTCCCCCGCCTGGCCGTGGAACAGGTACGGCGCCCGCTGGGCGAAGGCCTGGTCGAGGTCCCGCTCCTCCCGGGCGAGCACCAGCCCGGCGGCGAGCGGGAGCAGCATCATCTTGTGCGGATCCCAGGCGATGGTCCGGGCCTGTCCGATGCCCGCCACCCGGTGCCGGTGCTTCGCGGAGAGGAGGGCCGAGGCGCCGTGGGCGCCATCGACGTGAAGCCAGAGACCGCGGGCCGCGCAGAGGGCGCCGATGGCCTCGAGGTCGTCGAACGCGCCCACCGGCGTCGAGCCCGCCGTTGCCACCACCGCCATCACGGCGCGGCCCTCCCGCCCCAGCCGGTCCAGGGTGGCGGTGAGGATCCCGACGTCGAGCCGGTGGTCCCGCGCCGGAATGGCGATGCCGGCCCGGAGCCCGAGTCCCAGCTCGGCGATGGCGCGGGTGACGGCGTAGTGTGCCTGCTCGCCATAGACTACCACCGGCGGATCGGCGCCCACCCCCTGCTCCCAGGCGTCGGGGAGGGCCGCCGCACGGGCGGCGAGCAGGCCGGTGAAGGTGGCCTCGGTGCCGCCGCTGGTGAGGGTGCCGCCGCAGCCCGGCCCGTACCCGGCCAGGGTGCCGAACCAGCGCACCAGCTGGTGCTCGATCGCGTTGGCGGTGGGGGACATCTCACGCACGGCGGTGGAGCCGTTCACCGCGCTGATGACCGCTTCGGTCCAGATGGTGGCGGGGAGCGGGGCGGAGACCTGGTGTCCCATGTACATGGGGTGCACCAGGCGGGTGACGCCGTCGAGCACCTGGCGCTCGAGCCGGGACAGGACCATGTCCAGCGGCGCGCCGCCGGCCGGGAGGGGGCCGTCGAAGCGCGCGGCGATGTCCTGGGGCGACTGCGCGGTGGACACCGGCCCATCCCCGCGCCCGGTCGTCTCGAGGTAGCGCGCCACGAGATCGAGAAACCGGGCCCCGGCCTCCCGGGTGGCGTCGGCATCCAAGGCATCGAGCAGCGGATCACGATCGGGCATGAGTCCACCAATCTACAACGGGCCGCCGCGGTCCACGGGTGCGGCCGCGCCGCCTGCATGCGGTGGCCGCCGGCGCTCTTGTGGTGGCGCGGGGGTAATCATAGCTTTTCAGGTACTCACCGCCGGAGGTCCTCTTTGATGCCGGACCGGTTCCTCAGCTCCGACGATTACGACGAACACGCGCACCAGCTGTACAACGAAGGCCGCTTCGACGAAGCACTCGAACATCTCCGCGAAGGTCTCCAGCTTTATCCCAACGCCGTGGAACTCCACGTGGGGCTGGCCTATGCCTTCCTCGCGCGGGAGGACTACGCCTGGGCGCGGCAGAGCTTCGAGAAGGCCCTCGCGCTGGACGCGGATCACGAGGATACCCTCGCGGGCTACGGGGAGGTCCTGCTCAAGCTGGGGCAGCGGCCGCCGGCGCTGGCCTCGTTCGATCGCATCCTCGCGCTCGGATTCCGCGAAGACCACGAGCTGATGCTGCAGATCGGCCGCGCCCTCTTCCGGGAGGGGATGCTGGCCGCGGCCCAGCGGTTCTTCGAGTACGCGGTCAACGCCCAGACCGACTGCCCCGAGGCCGCCGCCTGCGTCGGGTACGCCTGTCACCGGCTCAACGACGACAGCGGCGCCCTCTATTGGCTGCGCCGGGCGTTGCAGATCGACCCGCAATACAGCGAGGCCCGGATCTACCTGGCCAACATGCTCTACGATCGTGGCGAGTCCGAGGCCGCGATGCACCACCTGCACCAGACCCTCCCCGAGGATCACTTCGACGAACTGGGCATCTGGCGCTACGTGGAGCTCAAGAAGACGCTGTTCCGCCTCCGGGAGGACGACGCCGAACTCCGCCCCTGGCATGCCCGGCTGCTGGAAGTCTCCGGTGAGCCGGACCCGCTGGACACGATGCTGGCGGAGGTCGAGGCGCTGCAGGCCGACGGCACCACGCGCGATCCCACCCAGCTGGAGCTGTTCGGCACCCTGCTCACCGAGCTGGCCGCGATGCAGAAGCGCCCGCAGCCGGTGGGGACCCACACG
Source organism: Gemmatimonadota bacterium (assembly GCA_016794805.1). Taxonomy (GTDB): domain Bacteria; phylum Gemmatimonadota; class Gemmatimonadetes; order Gemmatimonadales; family GWC2-71-9; genus JADJOM01. The sequence continues at coordinate 22,782 of JAEUJI010000033.1, read as the reverse complement.
GTGGCCACCCTCTCCGGCCGCACCTTCCGCGGCACGTGGGAGGAGATCCTGGACCAGATGAAGAACGCGGACCACGAGTGGGTGGATGCGCCGCTCGCCGAGTTCATGGAGGACATGGCCCGCCACGGCGCCGCGGAGACGGGGGTGGTCATCCCTACCACGGACGCGGAGGCCTTCATGCGCGGCAGCGTGCGGGCCGGCATGTTGCGGATCATTCCGTAACGGCGGGAAACGGGAAAGCGGGGAAACGGGGAACGGTACGCCGCACGCGGCCTCCGTTTCCCGTTTCTCGTCTCCCCCTTACCCTTCCATCATGACCACCCCTGCACCGCCCTGGACCGCCGCCGTCCGCCGCGAGGTCCTCCCCAACGGCCTCACCCTGCTGGTGCAGCGCGACCGCTCCGCCCCGGTGGCCGCGGTCGTCACCCACGTGAAGGCGGGGTTCTTCGACGAGCCGGATGCCTGGACCGGCATCTCCCATGTGCTGGAGCACATGTTCTTCAAGGGCACGCCGACGCGAGGGGTGGGACAGATTGCCCGGGAGACCAAGTCCGTGGGAGGCTACCTCAACGCCTCCACCACCTACGACCACACCTCCTACTACGTCGCCCTCCCCGCCGCCCGGCTGGCCGAGGCGATCGCCGTCCAGAGCGATGCCCTGATGCACGCCGCGATCGACGCCGGCGAGCTCGCCCGCGAGCTGCAGGTGATCATCCAGGAGGCCAAGCGGAAGCTCGATCACCCCGGCGCCGTCACCGCGGAGACGCTGCACGAGGTGATGTACGACCGGCACCGCATCCGCCGCTGGCGCATCGGGTACGAGCAGCAGCTTGCGGGCTTCACCCGCGCGGACGTGCACGGGTACTACGCCTCCCGCTACGTCCCCAGCCGCACCATCGTGGCCATCGTGGGCGACGTGGACGAGGAGGAGGCCCTGCGCCTGGGCCGCGCGGCCTACGGCGGCTGGGCTCCCGGCCCCGGGGCGGTGGATCCCTCGCCGGCCGAGCCGCCCCGGCACGAGGTCCGGGCGCGCACCCTGCGCGGTGACGTGACCCAGGCCGAGGTCGCAGTCGGCTGGCGCGGCGTGCCGGCCCTCGACGAGCGGGCGATCCCGCTCGATCTCGCCGCCGGCGTGCTTGGGGCCGGCCGGGGCAGCTGGCTCTATCGCGCGCTGCGGGAGACCGGACTCGCCACGTCGGTGAACGCCTGGCACTACTCCCCGACCGAACTGGGCGTCTTCTCGGTAGGCGCCGATTGCGACCCCGACCGGGTGCCGCAGGTGCTCGCGGCCGTGGCCCGGGAAACCCGCCGGCTGACGGAGCAGGGGCCGTCCGCTGAGGAACTCGACCGCGCCCGCACGCTGCTCGTGGCCCGCTGGTCCCGGGGGCTCGAGGAGATGGACGGCCGGGCGGCATCGCTCGCCGGCGCCGAGGCCCTGGGTGACTACCGGCTGCTGGACCGTGAATTCGCCCAGCTCCTGGCCGCGACCGCGGGGCAGGTCCGCGAGGCCGCGGCCTCGATCCTCGATCCCGGCGCCGTGAGCGCCGTGATCTTCCAGCCCCGCGGGCGCGGCGCCGACCTGACCGGAGCCGAGCTCGGCGCCACCTTTTCGGCTTCGGACGGAACGGGTGCTGAACCCGGCCCGGCCGCCGGAACGACCAGCCCGCCGGTGCGGCCGGTCCACGTCCCGCGCACCGCGCCCGTGGCCGAGGTGCATCACGTGGCGCTCCCGGGCTTCGACCTGCTGGTCCGGCGGAAGCCCGGGGTGCCGCTGGTGACCCTGGGCACCTACGTGCCGCGCGCCGCCTTCGACCCCTCCGGGCAGGCGGGGGTGAGCGCGCTGGCCGTCCGGAGCGCGGTGCGCGGCGCCGGCGACCTCGATGCCGCGAGCCTCGCGTTCGCCCTCGAGCGCCTCGGCGGTACCCTCACCACCAGCATCACCCTCGACTGGCTGGGCTTCGGGACCTCGGTGCTGGCCCCCGCCATCGGCGAGGCGGGGCGGCTGCTGCACCTGGTCCTCACCGCGCCCCGGTTCGAGGAATCCCAGGTGCTGGCGGAGCGCGGCCTGCTGGTCGAGGAGACGACCCAGGTCACCGATGACATGTTCCGGTATCCCTTCCAGCTGGCATTCGGCGCGGCCTTCGGCGACCAGGGCTACGGGGTGCCGTCACTCGGCACGCCGGAGGAACTGGCCAACCTCACGCCCGAGCAGGTGCGCGCCTGGCATGGGCGCGCGCTGCTGGCGCCGCGCGGGGTCGTCGTGGCGGTGGGAGACCTGGACCCGGAGGCCGCCCTCGGGTTGCTTGCGGGGGTGTTCGACGACGGCGCCACCCGGGTCAGTGCCCCGCTGGTCACGCCGGTGCCCTGGCGGGTCGGACCGGGGACGGCTCCCCGGGTGAGCGTGCGGCAGAAGGCTCAGTCGGCGTTTGCAATGGCGTTCCCCGGGCCCTCCCGCCGGGATCCCGCGCGGCACGCGGCGGAAGTGTGGAGCGCGGTGGCGAGCGGGCTCGGCGGGCGGCTGTTCGAGGCGCTGCGCGACCGCCGCTCCCTGGCCTACACGGTGGTCGCTTCCAGCTGGCAGAAGGCGCGGGCTGGCGCGTTCCTCGCCTACATCGCCACCGGACCGGAGCGGGAGGAGGAGGCGCGGCGGGAGATGCTCGTGGAGCTGTCCCGGTTCGCCGCCGAACGGGTGACGCCGGAGGAGCTGGCGCAGGCGGTGAATTACCTCGCCGGCCAGACCGAGGTGCAGCGACAGCGCGCGGGCGCGGTGGCCGGGGAGGTGCTGGAGGCGTGGCTGGCGGGGGAGGGGCTGGGGGAGCTGGCCGCTCCCGCGGAGCGCTACCGGGCGGTCACCGCCGAGGCGGTGCGCGCGGTGGCCGAAACGACCCTCGGCCCGGAGTCGCTCCGGGCCGAGGGGGTGGTACGGGGGACCGGCGGCGGGAAGTAGCCGCGGTCAGAACGCCGGCTTGAAGGCGTTGGAGGTCAGGTCGCCCAGCAGGTTGTGCCAGGGGTGCTTGGGGTTGTTCTCGACCTCGCTCACGATGGCCCGCATCCGGGTCAGCACCTCGGGCTCCTCCTCGTCGTACACGTCGCCCTGCAGCAGCTTGAGCACGTCGAGGCGGTAGCGCGGGTCGCGGATGAACGCGGTGAACAGCACGTTCAGCCGGTAGTAGACCGAGATGAAGTTGTACCAGTTCTTGGTGCCGCGGCGGAGCGTCGCCTCGTAGGTCGCGAAGGCCTCCCGCTTCGTATTGCCGGTCTTGAGCGCGTTGATGATGTCGGTGTGCAGGAAGCGGGCGCTGTTGAGCGCGATGCTCACGCCGGTGGAGAAGATCGGGTCCACGAAGCGGCCGGCGTCCCCCACCATGACCCAGCCATCGCCGGCGATCTGCTGCATGGCGTAGCTGTAGTCGCCCTCATCGGTGAAGGGGCGGATCTGGGCCGACTTGCGCAGCGCGTCGTGCAGCTCCGGGCGGCTGCTCACGGCGTGCCAGAAGAACTCCTCCCGTTCCGACTTGGCCTTGGCGAAGTGCTTCTTCTGCGTCACCACGCCGACGCTGGTGATGGTGTCGGTGATCGGGATCTGCCACACCCAGCTGTTGCTGATGGGCAGGAAGTGGACGTAGATGTAGTCGCCCTTCTGGGTCGAGCCCTTGCCCATGGTGGCGGTGCGATCGAGCCCATCGAACCAGGTGTGGATGGCGTACTGGTCGAACACCTCGTCCTTGAGCTTGAGCTTCAGCCGGTTGCCGAGGAAGGTGCGGCGGCCGCTCGCGTCGGCGACGATGCGCACCCGGCAGCCGATCTCACGCTGGCCCAGCTGGTAGCGGATCTCGGGGAAGGGGCCGTCGAAGTTGACGTCGCGCACCGCGACGCCCTCGAAGACGTCGGCGCCGAAGCTCCGGGCGTGGTGCAGCAGGAGGTTGTCGAACTTGCCGCGATCGACGTGGTAGGTGTAGTTCTGGTCCACCCCCTGCTGCTTGCGCTCCTCGAAGCGGATGTCGGCGGTGCTGTCCACCTCCAGCCCCTCCCAGCCGTGCTCGAACTCCCGCCGCCCGCCGGTCGCGGTCCACACCGCCCCGAACTTGTGGGGGAACCGCTCCGCCTCCATCACCTTCAGGAAGTCGAGGTCCTTGAAGACGCGGTTGGAGGACGGAACCAGCGACTCGCCCACGTGGGGCCGGGGAAAGAGCTCGCGCTCGAACACCACGCAGCGCACCCCCGCCTTGGCCAGGTAGCAGGCCAGTCCCGAGCCCGCGGGACCCGCGCCGATGATCCCCACGTCATAGTCAGGTGCCAGGTCCATCCGTCCACTCCTCAAGGTTTGGGCCTCCCGGGTGGGAGGCCGGTCAGGGTCGTTCAGGCGGCGCCGGTGGCCGCGGGGTTCCGGCTGGCCGGCTCCGGCACGGCGAACTCGTCCGTCTCCGCCTCGAAGCGGCGGGCCGGGTAGATCAGTTCGAGCAGCGGCTTGGTCATCAGGGTGGTGACCAGCGCCATGATCACCATCATGGTGAAGAGGGCCGGGGAAATGACCCCGATGTCCAGGCCCAGGTTGAGCACCACCAGTTCCACCAGCCCGCGGGTGTTCATCAGGGCGCCGATGGCGCCCGCTTCCCGCCAGCCCATGCCGCCGACGCGGGCCGCGATCAGGGAGCCGCCGAACTTGCCGGCCACGGCCAGCAGTACAATCAGCCCGGTCATGAGCCAGGCCTCCGTGCCGCTCACCAGCGCGATGCTGGTCCGCAGCCCGCTGAAGGCGAAGAACAGCGGCAGCAGCAGCACCACGACCAGGTCCTCGATTCGCTCGGTCACGGCCCGGACGAAAGCGGGATCCTTGGGCAGGATCGCGCCCACCAGGAAGGCGCCGAACAGGGCGTGGATGCCCAGGTGCTCCGTGGTCCAGGCGGACGCCAGCACCAGCAGCAGCACGAATCCCAGCAGGTCCTGGGAGACCCGGCCTCGCCGCTCATACACCCGCTGCAGCCAGCGGAGCCCCGGTCGCGCCACGAAGATCATGAAGCCCGCATAAAGCGCGGAACCGCCGATCGTGAGCCAGAGCGGGGTTGAGCCCTCCCCCGCGCGGACCGCGGCCACCACCGCCGCCAGCAGGCACCAGGCGGTGACATCACCCAGGGCGGCGCAGGCCAGCGCCAGCGCCCCCACCGGGTGATGGAACAGGTTCCGCTCCGCCAGGATCCGGGCCAGCACCGGAAAGGCGGTCACGCTCATGGAGATACCGACGAACAGCGCGAAATTCGTGAAGGTGACGCTGTCGTCGGAGAGCCGCGGGTAGAGGTACAGCGCCAGCGCCGTTCCCAGGCAGAAGGGCACCACGATGCTCACCTGGCTCGTGAGCAGCGCCGTGTGCCCTCGGCCTCGCATCACCTTCGGGTCGAGCTCCAGCCCCACCAGGAACATGAAGGCGATCAGCCCCACCTGGCTCAGCGCGCTCAACTGCCCCAGGCTCGCCGGCGGGAAGAGCGTGGCCGACAGCCCCGGTGCGGCCCAGCCCAGCACCGACGGGCCGAGCACGATGCCCGCCGCCATCTCCCCCACCACCTGCGGCTGTCCGAAGTACCGGAAGACCACCCCGATGGAGCGCGCGAACACGATGATCAGCGCGATCTGCAGCAGGAGGGTGGAGAGATTGGTCATGGCTGCTTGGTGCTCCGCGGCCCGGTGCCGGCCGGTCCGCCCAGGTGGGCGATCAGCTGGCGGGCCGGCTGGGTACCGCAGGCCGGCTCGGTGAGATCCACGCGAACGCGGGCGGGCAGGGAATCCCGGCGCACGTCTCCGGTGAGGCTCAGGGTCTCGGAGGCGGCCCGCAACTGGATCGGAGTCCCCGCCCGTTCTCCCGCCGAGTCGGGCCAGTGCTCGAGACTCCCGGTGAGCAGGGCTGTGCCGAGCTCCCCGCGCAGCAGCACCCGGATCCCCGGGCCGGACTGCGCGATGCGGAGGTCCCGAATCTCGCCGAGCGCGGTGAGGGCGGGGCAGGCCGGACCCGGGTCCCGGCTCTCCACGACGCGCCAGGCGCCGCCGACAGAAGGCGGCGCCGTGAGATGGGTCCCCACCCGCAGGGCGAGCGCTACTCCGAGGAGAGGAACGCCAACCATCGGGGCGTATTGCAGCAGAACCTTCATGCCGTGTCCTGTTCCCTCGCCGCTGGCACCTGGGGAGCGGAGCCCCCGCGGTGCCACGTGGTAACCCGATCGGGCCGTGGCGCTTAGGTCGAGTCTTGGTTGTGCTGGCACCCCCGCCGGTGCAGAGCGGGGGCGATGACTGCCCTGTTCAGTGATTGTGGTGATTCAACTTGCGTGCCCGTGGACCCATTGGGGTCGCCCAGGCGGGCCTCGGCGCCGCGTTCCGGATGCCCCGACTAAGCCATTGTCCCGCAACATGATCCGCAGGGTTTCCGGGCCCGGGTGGCGTTCAACGTTCGGCCCCTGCCCGAGGGCCGGACCTGGGGTGTGGCGCGGTCCCCCACCCGGAGGGACGCGCGGCAACACCCCCGCCGCTCACCCGGGGTGGCCGGCATGGCCCAGCGGGGCGCGAACCGTCGTGCCCAGGATGACGATCTTCTGCCAGATCTTGCTCGAGAGGCCGGTGGTGAGTTCCTCCAATTCGTTCACCGCGGCGAGGACCACCGGATCATCGAGCTGCTGGGCGTAGAGCGCCGCCACCTTGCCGGCGATCGACAGCATCTCCGAGCAGTAGTCCAGGTAGCGGGTCAGCTGGCCCGGGGTGAGCAACCGCTCGGGGGACGAGGTCGTCGCGGCCCGGTCGGAGAGGAACTGGTCCGGATCCTTGGTGAGCTGGTGCATGTCCACGATGTGGACCAGGCTGCGCAGCTCGTGCAGGGCGGCCAGGGCTTCCTTCCGCCGCAGCCGCCCCTCGATCGTGACCAGGAAGGCGATGGCGATGCCGAGGAACACCACGTCGTTGATGGCGGATTCGAGCAGCTGCACGAAGGCGCCGAGATCGGTGAGCGAGGCCGGCCGGCGCATGGCGGCGATCGCGAACGCCGCGACCGTCAGCAGCAGGAGCACGACCACCCCGGTGGCCAGGCGGATGCCCCAGCGGGGCTGGCGCAGGGCGGCGATCCGGGCGCTGGTTTCCTCCGCCACCTGCGCCAGCTCGACGGCGACCCGGGAGAGGCCAGACTGGGGAAAGCGCTCCCCGATGCGCCGCCCCAGCGTGTGGGCGGTGCCGACGATGAGCGCCGCGTCGAGGCTCCGGTAGCGGTGGATCACCGGGCGGCGAGCGCCTTGGCCACCCGGGCGCGATAGTAGTCCGCAAGCGTCCGGCCGGACTCGGTCTCCCGGGCGATCCACTCGGTGTTGCGGAACGCCCGCGCGCTGGAGAGCCCGCGGATCTCCGCCAGGTACGGCTCCACCCGGGCGAACAGGAAGAGGCCCTCGGTGTTGTTCTCCACCAGGAAATCGCCCTGGATGATGCCATGCCGCGCCATGCTGTACACCATCTCCCAGTAGCCGGTGGTCTGGCGCCAGGCGCGGTTGAGCGGGTGGTCGGAGCGCAGCACGCCGGTCGCTTCCTCGCTGGTCCGGGGCCAGTAATCGCGGTTGATCGCATCGCGCGACTCGCGCATCACGGCTTCGCGGCGCAGGTCGTAGATCTTGAGGACCAGGTCCGCGTCGAGGTGGTCGGGAGATTCCTTGAGCATGGGTCGGCTCGGCGAGACGGGGGTCAGGGAGTGGCGGCGACGCCGAGGCGGCGCGCCACCACGTCGAGGGCGCGGCTGGGCGGCGTGGTGTTCGGGGTGACTACATCCACCAGGCAGGAGCCGCTGGCGGGACGGGCGTGAAGGATCACGTGGCCGCCGTGGCCCAGCAGGCCGACCGCGATGCCCTGCGGGCCGGTGCGCGTGGTGGGCGGCCCGTGGGGGGTGAGGCCGAGCGCCCCGGCGGCCGCGATGGCGAGCGCGGCCAGGGCCTGCTCGTCCGCGAGCGTGGGGGCGGTGATGCCGGTCAGTTCGGTGAGGGCGTGCTGCACGTGGGGCTCGGCGGCCCGGTGGCTCGGCGGCCGGCCGAGCCGCCGCGCTAGAACATCGAGATGGCCAGGAGGGAGCGGAGGTTGTCGTTGGTGACCCGCAGCCGGGAGGAGAGCAGCCGCACCATGGACCAGAGGATCTTGTAGGCCATGTCCCGGTTGAAATCGAGCAGGATCTCGAAATCGGGGCGGGAGATCGTCATCAGGGTGACGGGGCCGTTGGCGATCGCGTCGGTGCTGCGCTCGGAGCGGTCGAAGACCGCCATCTCGCCGAAACAGCTCCCCGGCTGCAGCACGGCGAGCGCTTCCTCGCCGGAGCCCGGGATGTTGCGGCTGATGCGCACTTCGCCGGCCACGATGATGTAGAACCGGTTGCCCGGCTCCCCTTCCTTGAAGACGTACTGGCCGCCCTGGTACTTCTGCTCCTTGCAGATTTCCGCGACCCGCGCAAGTTCACCCTCGTCCAGGTCTGCGAAGATGGCCGTCTTCTTCAGGAGCTGAAGGTCCATGGTCGTGACCGGTGGAGGGTGAGCAATGGACGGGCGACGCGACCTTCCTGCCGACCCGGAAGCCCAAGGTAGTCCCCGGCCCGGGGGGGAGCAAGGTCAGCCGTCACCGACTGCCGGGCGATTCACGGTGGCGGATGCGCTTACGCTCGCCCGGCTGCCGCTCGCCGCGGCCTTCCTGCTGGTGCCGCGGGCGGACTGGCGCCTCGTGATCCTCGCCGTCGCCGCCGCCACCGACTTGCTGGACGGCTTTCTCGCCCGGCGCATCGGCAGTTCCCGCTTCGGTGGCTTCATCGATCCCGTGGCCGACAAGCTCTTCATGCTGGCCGCGTTCATCGTGGTCGCGGCGTCGGGGGCGCTGGCCTGGTACGAGATCGGCGGAGTGCTGATCCGCGACCTCGTCGCCACGATCGCGTTCCTGGTCACGCTCTTCTCCGGCCGCCCGATGGCCATCCCCGCCCGGCTGGGCGGGAAGGCGGTGACGGTGGCCCAGCTCCTGACCCTCGTCGCGTTCCTCACCGGCAGTCCGTTGCTCCGGCCCCTGGCCTGGGCCACCGGCGCCATCGCGCTCTATGCCATCTGGGACTACAGCCAGGCCGGCCGGGCGCGGCGCCCGGTGGGTGGCTGAGCGGGCCGCGCCTGCACGGGTCCCTGACCTCCTCCCCCTCTCCGGCGACCCTCATGACCAACCTGCGGCACGCCACGCTCACCTGGTCCCACCAGATGGTGTTCTCCGGGGGCGAGACCGGCGGCCCCTCGATCCCGATCGATGGCGACGCCGCCGCCGGTCCGAGCCCGATGCTGCTGCTGCTCCTTGCCGCCGGCTCCTGCACCGGCTCCGACATCGTTTCCATCCTCGAGAAGATGCGAGTGGAGCTCCGCGGCCTGACGATCGACGTGACCGGAACCCGGCGGGAGGAGCAGCCCCGTCGCTATGTGGCACTGCACTTCCGCTTCCGGCTCTCCGGCGCCGGCCTCGACCGGTCCAGGGCCCAGCGGGCAATCGACCTCTCGCTGGAGAAATACTGTTCCGTCGTCCACACCCTGGCCCCCGACCTGGCGCTGACCCACGAGCTGGTGCTCGAGTGATGCGCTGGGGCCTCGGGGCGGTGCTGCTGGGCCTGGCGGCGCCGCTGGCGGGACAGGAACCGCGGGGTTTGGAGGCCGGGGTCGCGGGGCTGGTCACTACCGGCCGGCAGGGGTTCACCGGCGGCGGGGCCACCTTGGCCGCGCGCCCCGGTGGCGGCGCCCGCATCCAGGTCCTGCTGGCGGCGGGCGACCTGTCCGGCCGCGCCGTGGGTCGGGGAGAACTGGTGGCGCACCTGCTGCTGACGCCGGCGGGACGCGGGGGAATCGGGCTCTATGGCCTCGCGGGTGTGGCGGGGACCACGGGGAGGCGCGCCCGCGGGGACCTGGTGCTGGGCCTCGGCGTGGAGACCCGGCCGCACGGGAATTGGGGAGTGGCGGTGGAGGCGGGGGTGGGCGGCGGGGCCCGGTTCCTGGTCGGGGTCCGGCGCCGCTGGCTCAGGCCGCCGGCAGCCCGGTAAACACGACGCCCCGGCGTCCAGGGGACACCGGGGCGAACGGCCGACCGGGAGAGGTGGAGCCTCGGCTCAGTTGACCGACGCGGTCTCGGTCTCGGGTTCCGCCGACGCCGCCGGGCGGTTGGCCACCGGCTGGCAGTAGCGCTCGCCGAGGGTCCGCAGCTGGCCCAGCTCTTCCTCGCTCAGGTCTTCATACCGCTCGGCGAGGTAGAGCATGGTGTCGTCGAACCACTCCTTCATGTGCTCCGGGAGGGCTTCCAGGACCCCACAACGCAGGATGTGGCTGAAGAGCTCGTCGCGGGCCTGGTCAAACAGCCGGGGAGCCTGGGGCGGGGTGGTCCGACGGGGCTTCGCTTTCGCCATGCTTTTCTGTCTCCAAGGGGCCGTAAGGTACGGCGGGGAATATAACCTGCGCCCCCACACCCCGGCAATTCCAGCCGCTCCCCCTCCCGGGCCGGGGGCTGATTAGATTCCCTCCCCTCAGCATCCCTTCATGACCGATGAACCGGAGGACGACGACCCATGGCGGCCGCCTCAAGCGGGTTGAACCGCTTCTATTACCTGCTCGGCGCAGCGGCGGTTGCCGCCGCCGTGGCCCTGGGCTTCATGGCGCTGCGGAAGCCCGCCGTGAGCATCCCCGCCAACGTGGTGGTGCAGGTCGCCGATACCAGCGGCTTCAGCGGCTACTACCTCGGCTCGGCCACCGCGCCGCTCACGGTGACGGAGTACGCCGACTATGAGTGCCCGGCCTGCCAGCAGTGGTTCACGGTCCAGTTCCCCACGATCGAGGAACGGCTGATCCGGACCGGCAAGGTGCGCTGGCGCTACCGGGATTTCCCGCTGGAGCAGCACCGCAACGCCCGGCCCGCGTCGCATGCGGCCGCCTGCGCGGACGAGCAGGGGAAGTACTGGGAGATGAGCCACCGCATCTACACCTGGGAGCCGGACTGGACCCTCAAGGCGGACGGCAACAGCGTCTTCCGGGAGCACGCCAAGGCGCTGGGACTCGACCTGGCCCGGTACGACGACTGCATGGAGACCGCCCGCTTCGCCGGCCGGATCCAGGCGGGGCGCAACGAGGGGGCGGCGGCGGGCGTCGGCTCCACCCCCACCTTCCTCATCAACGGCCGCCTGTATCCCGGCGGCGGCGCGGTCCACTACGACATGCTCAAGGCCCTGCTCGACTCGCTCGAGCGGCAGCCGGCCCGGTAGCCGGCGCCGGCGCCCGCGCCCGGCCGCGGCGGCATGAGTCACACCCAGGGCGGTCCCCCCCCGAAGGGCAAGGCGCTCGCGGCGCTCGCGTTCGCCGCGCTGGGCGTGGTGTACGGCGACATCGGCACCAGCCCGCTCTACGCGCTCAAGGAGTGCTTCGGCGGCCCCCATTCGCTGGCGCTCACCCGGGACAACCTGCTGGGCGTGCTGTCGCTGATCTTCTGGTCGCTCAACTTCCTCATCTCGTTCAAGTACGTCGTCCACATGCTGCGCGCCGACAACCGGGGCGAGGGGGGCATCCTCGCCCTGCTGGCGCTGCTCAACCCGGCCGGCCTGGTGCGCGGCCGGCGATGGGCCCTGATCTCCGCCGGCCTTTTCGGGTCCGCCCTGCTGTACGGGGACGGCATCATCACCCCCGCCATCTCCGTCATCGGGGCGGTCGAGGGACTGGCCGTGGCGGCCCCGGGGCTGGAACGCTGGGTCCTGCCCATCAGCATCGCGATCGTGGTGGTGCTGTTCTCGGTGCAGCGGCGGGGGACCGCCATGGTGGGCCGGGTCTTCGGTCCGGTGACCACACTCTGGTTCCTCTGCATCGCCGCGCTCGGGGTTTATGGCATCGCCCAGGCGCCGGAGGTGCTCGGCGCGGTGAACCCCTGGCATGTGGTGGGCCTGGTGCAGCGGGAAGGGTCCGCGGCGTTCTTCGTGCTCGCCGCGGTGGTCCTCGTGGTCACGGGCGGCGAGGCGCTGTACGCCGACATGGGGCATTTCGGCAAGCGGCCCATCCGGCTGGCCTGGTTCGCGATCGTGCTGCCGGCGCTCCTGCTCAACTACTTCGGGCAGGGGGCGCTGCTGCTGCGCGACCCGGCCGCGGCCAGCAACCCCTTCTACACCCTGGTCCCCAGCTGGGCGCTCTATCCGATGATCGCCATCGCCACCTCCGCCGCGGTGGTGGCGAGCCAGGCGCTGATCTCCGGGGCGTTCTCGTTGACCCAGCAGGCGGTGCAGCTGGGCTACTCTCCCCGGGTGACGATCATCCATACCTCCGAGTCCGAGCGCGGCCAGATCTACATCCCGCAGGTGAACTGGGCGCTCATGCTGGCCTGCATCGCGCTGATGCTCGCCTTCAAGAACACCTCCAGCCTGGCCGGCACCTACGGGGTCGCGGTGTGCGGGACCATGACCTTCACCACCATTCTCTTCTGCGCCGTGGCCCGGGAGCGCTGGCGCTGGCCCTGGTGGAAGGTGGGCGCCCTCGGCGGACTGTTCCTGGCGGTGGACGTGACGTTCTTCGCCGCCAACATCGACAAGATCCCCCACGGCGGCTGGGTACCGCTCCTGATCGCCGGGCTGATCTTCACCCTGATGGCCACCTGGAAACGGGGCCGCATCCGGCTGACCTCTATCATCGAGAGCAGCAGCCTCCCGATGGACCTCTTCCTCGGGGACGCGGTGAAGCGCTGCGTGCGGGTGCCCGGCACCGCGGTCTTCATGACCTCCCATGCCGGGGGCGCGCCGCCGGTGCTGCTGCACCACGTGAAGCACAACAAGGTGCTGCACGAGCAGGTCATCCTGATGTCGGTCCGGACCCGCGACATCCCCTACGTGCCCGACGACGAGCGGATGACGTTCAAGGAGCTGGGGGAGAAGTTCTACGAGCTGCAGGCGGAGTACGGGTTCATGGAGAGCCCCAACGTGCCGGAGCTGCTGCGGGGGCTCCAGGCGCACGGGGTCTCGGTCCGGCCGCTGGAAACGACCTACTACCTGGGCCGCGAGACGCTCATCGTGACGCCGGAGCGGAAGCCGCGCGCCGAGGATGCCCCGCCACCGCTGTCCACCTGGCGCAAGCGGCTCTTTGTGCTCATGAGCCGGAACGCCCAGTCCGCCACAGCCTTCTTCGGGCTGCCGCCGAACCGGGTGGTGGAAATGGGGGCGCAGATACAGTTCTAGGCGATTGGGCGATTGGGCGATTGGGCGTAAAATGGGCGGCCCCCAGCGTGGTGGGCCGCCCTTAAGCGAACGACTAATCGTCGAATCGCCGAACCGCCTAGTGCTTCGCCCACACCGTCGTATTCCCCGCCGCATCGAACGTCAGCACGTCGTACGGATCCTTCCCGGTATTCATGCCGGGGGAGGCGCCGGGCATGCCCGGCGCGGTGAGGCCCGCCACCTTGGGCTTCTCGCGCAGGAGGCGCTGGATGTCGGCGGCAGGCACATGCCCCTCCACCACATACCCCGCGATCACGGCGGTGTGGCACGAGACCAGCTTTCGCGGCACGCCCAGCTCGGCCTTGATGGGGGAGACATCGGCCTGCTCGATGGACTTCACCGTGAAGCCGTTCGCCTCGAGGTGCTTCACCCATTCCTTGCAGCAGCCGCAGGTGGGGGAGTGATACACGGTGATGCTCGGCGGCGCCGCCCGCTCACCCAACGATGGAGCCGCGGCGGCCGCGAGGGTTGTCAGGGCGGCGGCAATCACGAGTGTCTTGACCAGGCGCATGAGACGTCCCATTCCGGTGAACTGATCCTGCCACGAATCTAACCGCCCAACCGCCCAACCGCCCAACCGCCCAACCGCCTCCTACCCTTCCTCGCTCTCATACTGGTCCTTGAGCCGCGCCACCACCGACGGGTCCGCCAGGGTCGTGGTATCCCCCAGGGCGCGGCCTTCCGCGATGTCCTTGAGCAGCCGGCGCATGATCTTCCCGCTCCGGGTCTTGGGGAGGTCGGCGGAAAAGAGGATGTCGTCGGGCCGGGCGATGGCGCCGATCTTCCGCGCCACGTGATCCTTGAGGTCGTCCTTCAGCTCGGCGGTGGCCCGGTTCCCCTCCTTGAGGGTCACGAAGGCGGCGAGGGCCTGCCCCTTGAGGTCGTGGTGCTTGCCCACCACCGCCGCCTCGGCCACCGACGGATGGTCCACCAGCGCGCTCTCAACCTCCATGGTGCCGATGCGGTGGCCGGCCACGTTCAGCACATCGTCCACCCGGCCCAGGATCCACCAGTAGCCGTCCTCGTCCAGCTTGGCGCCGTCGCCGGCGAAGTACTTGTCGCCGAACCGGGACCAGTAGGTCTGGCGATAGCGCTCGTCATCACCGTAGATGGTCCGGAGCATCCCCGGCCAGGGCTCGGTCAGCACCAGCAGGCCGCCGCCCACCGTGAGGGGAACGCCCTTCTGGTCCACCAGCTGGGCGGAGATGCCCGGGAAGGGGATCGTGGCGGAGCCGGGCTTGGTGGTGACCACGCCGGGGAGCGGGGTGATCATGATCCCGCCGGTCTCGGTCTGCCACCAGGTGTCCACGATGGGGCAGCGGCCCTGGCCGATGTGCTGCTGATACCAGATCCAGGCCTCGGGATTGATCGGCTCGCCCACGGTGCCGAGCAGGCGGAGGGTGGAGAGGTCGTGCTTCGCGGGGAGCGCCTCGCCCCACTTCATGAAGGCGCGGATGGCGGTCGGGGCGGTATAGAAGATGGTGACGCCGTACCGGGCGATGATCTTCCAGAAGCGATCCCGCTCCGGCCAGTCGGGGGCGCCTTCGTACATCAGCACCGTCGCCCCGTTGGCGAGCGGCCCGTACACCACGTAGGAGTGGCCCGTGACCCACCCCACGTCCGCGGTGCACCAGAAGAGGTCGCTTTCCTTGAGGTCGAAGACGTGCCGCATGGTGGAGGTGACCTGGGTGAGGTAGCCTCCGGTAGTGTGCACGATGCCCTTGGGTTTCCCGGTGGTGCCCGAGGTGTAGAGGATGAAGAGCAGGTCCTCCGCGTCGAGCGGTTCGGCCGGGCAATCGGGGGAGGCCTGGTCCAGCAGCCGGTGCCACCAGTGGTCCCGGCCCTCGACGATGTTGGCGAACGACTCGTCGCCCGCGGCCGCGCCGGGCCGGCGCTGCACCACGATGACGTCCTTGATGGTGGGGCAGGCCGCCACGGCCTCGTCGGCGAAGCGCTTGAGCGGCAGCACCGCGCCCCGGCGGTAGCCGCCATCGGCGGTGATGAGGCAGACCGCCTGGGCGTCGTTGATCCGGTCCCGCAGCGATTCAGCCGAGAATCCGCCGAACACCACGGAATGGACCGCGCCGATGCGGGCGCAGGCCAGCATCGCGATGGCGGCCTCGGGGATCATCGGGAGGTAGATGGCGACCCGATCCCCCTTCCGCACGCCCAGCTTGCGCAGGGCGTTGGCGCAGCGGCCCACCTCGCGGTGCAGCTCCCAGTACGTGATGGTGCGCCGGTCCCCCGGCTCCCCCTCCCAGATGATCGCCGCCTTGTTGCGCCGCGCGGTGTGCAGGTGCCGGTCGATGCAGTTGGCCGCGATGTTGAGCTTGCCGCCCACGAACCACCGGGCGTGGGGCGGGGTCCACTCCAGCACCGTGTGCCAGGGGGTGATCCAGTCGAGCGCCCGGGCCTGCTCTTCCCAGAAGGCGAGCCGGTCCGTCCGGGCAGCATCGTAGAGGGCCGCCTGGCCGTTCGCCTCCCGGGCGAAGGCCGGGTCCGGGGGAAAGCGCCGGGTTTCGGAGAGCAGGGTGCTGATCTGGTCGGTCATGGGAGACGGGGGTGCGAGGAAACCGCGTGGCTGGAAGGCCCGCCGCGGCCGGCTGCCGCGCGTGCCCCCGGAGGATGCGGCCCGCCCCTCCGGAATGGCAAGTGGGGGCGTGATGAAGGTCACGATTCGGGGGCGCCGAAGTCGAGGCTTGCAGTTGGCGGAGGAGTACCGCGCGGTGCGAGGAAAAAGTCGTGGCGAGGACCCAACGACACTTTATAACTCCAAGTCATGTAAGGGTTTGGTCGAGTGGCACCGGGCTCGCTTTTTAACCGGGCGGAGGCCACAAGGTCTCCGACAACCGATCCGCCCGATAAGAGCACACCCGGAGCGATCCGGGGCCGCAAAACTAGAGGTCTCCAGCGCGCCGAATGGAGCGCGAGAGATAGCTCGGTGCCGAAGGCGGGTGCCCCGCGCGATCCTGCGCGATGCACCCCGCGCGAAGTCCAGGCCGGCGGAAGCATCGCGCTCTCCTTGAGGGAGCGCCGGAGGCAACCATGCAGGCGACCCAACCCGCAGTCCTCGAACTGTCCGCGCCCGAGCATCTCGGCCTCGAGAGCCGGACCATCTTCCGCCAGCACGCCGTGGGCCTGCTCGATCAGCTGCCGGAACGCACCGGCCGCCTGGTCATCGACCTGCGCGGCACCCGGACCGTGGACTCGGCCGGCCTCGGCGCGCTCATGCTGATCCAGCGCAAGGCCTCGGAGCGCCGCCAGGTGGTGGTGCTCAAGCGGCCCAACGACGAGCTGCGCTTCCTGCTGGTGCTCACCAAGCTCGATGACCTCTTCGAGGTCGAGGCCGACGCGGCGTAGGGCTTATATTGGGGCATGGGTGCTTCCGAGTCCCGGCGGCGGGTGCTCTTCGTCGAGGACGAGCCCGCCCTGCGCCAGAGTTACGAGCGCGCCTTCCACGCCCGCTTCGCGGCGACCTTCGCCGCGACGGGCCGGGAGGCGCTCGAGCGCTTCCGGGAGTCGCCGCCCGACGTCGTGGTGCTCGACCTCCGGCTGCCGGACACCGACGGCATCGCGCTGCTCCGGCAGTTCCGGCTGGAGCGCCCGGAGCTTCCCGTTATCATCACGTCCGCCTACATGAGCCTGGAGCCCCAGCTCCAGGTGCTGGACCTGCCCCATCACGGATACCTGGTGAAGCCCTTCGACCTGAGCGACCTCGCCCGCCGCATTGATGCCGCCCGCTGACGCCCCGCTGGTGGCGGCGCGCGGGCTGGCCCGCCGCTACGGCCCGGTCCACGCCCTGCGCGGCGTGGATCTCGACCTGCATCCCGGAGATGTCCTGCTGCTACTGGGCCCGAACGGCGCCGGGAAGTCCACCCTGCTCCGCTCGCTGGCCGGGCTGCTGCGCCCGCAGGCGGGCAGCGTAATGGTGGCGGGCCGCCGCCTCTCGGGCGACGATCCCGATGCCCGGCGCCCCATCGGGCTGCTCTCACACCAGTCGCTGCTGTACGACGAGCTGACCCTGCTCGAGAACCTGGTCCTCGCCGGCCGGCTGTACGATCTCCCGGACCCGCGGGCCCGGGCGGAAACGGTGCTGGCCCGCCAGGCGCTGCTGGAGCGGAAGGACGACCGGCCGCGCCAGCTCTCCCGCGGCATGCAGCAGCGGGCGGCGATCGCGCGGGCGCTGATGCACGATCCCACCCTGCTGCTGCTGGACGAGCCCTTCACCGGGCTCGACGCCGTGGCGGGGGACCGGCTGCGGGCGCTGCTGGGAGAGCTCCGCACCGCCGAGCGCGCGATGGTCATCGTGACCCACCACGCGAGCGAGGCGTGGGACCTGGCCACGCGGGTCGGGGTGCTGGTGGGGGGGCGGTGGGGCTATCTCGGTCCCCGGCCGGCCGACCTCGCCGCGTTCCACCTGACGTACCAGGAGGTGGCGCGTGGGTAGGGCCCTCCGGCACGCGCTCGCGATCGCGGGCAAGGACCTGCGGATGGAACTCCGCACCCGGACCAGCCTGCTTTCCGCGGCGGTGTTCGCGGCCCTGGTGCTGATGGTGTTCAACTTTGCCCGGGACCCGACCGCGGTGGCGACGGTGGACCTGGCCCCGAGCATCCTGTGGGTGACGGTGACGTTCGCCTCGGTGGTGGCGATGAACCGCGCCTTCACCGTGGAGCGGGAGAACGGGGCCTTCGACGGGCTGCTGCTGGCGCCGGTGTCGCGGGAGTCGCTCTACCTGGGCAAGTACCTGGCGAACCTCGCCTTCGTGCTCATCGTCGAGGCGATCACGCTGCCGCTGTTCGTGCTGTTCTTCAACCTGGACCTGGGCGGCGCGCTGCCGGGGCTGCTGCTCACCCTGCTGCTGGCCACCATCGGGTTCGTGGCGGTGGGGACGGTGTTCAGCGCCATGGTGGCCAAGACCCGGTTCGCCGAGCTGATGCTGCCCATCCTGCTGCTGCCCTTCATGGTGCCGCCGCTCATCTTCGCGGTGAAGACCACGGTGCCGCTGTTCGCCGGCCGTCCGTTGAGCGACGTGCTCCCGGGGCTTAGGTTCCTTGCGCTGTACGACGTCGCGTTCGTGACCCTGTCGGTCCTGCTCTTCTCAGCCGTGGTGGACGAATGACCCCTGATGCCGCGCGCGCCCGCTCGCTGATGACCCGGGGCGTGGTGCTGACCGTGCTGGCGCTGATCGGGCAGGCCGCCGTGATGCTGCTGGCGATCCAGTTCACCCCCGTCGAGGCCCGGCAGGGGATGGCCCAGAAGATCTTCTACGTTCACGTCCCGGCGGCGGTCATCGCGCTGTGGGTGGCGGTGCCGCTCACCGCCTTCGCGGGGCTGCTCTACCTCTGGCTGCACGACCCGCGGCTGGACCGCTTCGCCGCCGCCAGCGCCGAGGTGTCCACGGTGCTGTGCGGCATCGTGCTCGCCACCGGCCCGATCTGGGGCAAGCCGATCTGGGGCACCTGGTGGACCTGGGATGGGCGCCTGACCCTCACGCTCTTCCTGTTCTTCCTGCTGCTGGGCTACCACACGCTGCGCGCCGCCATCCGCGACCCCGGGGACCGGGCCCGCTTCAGCGCGGTGCTCGGCGTCATGGGCCTGGTGCTGGTGCCGTTCATCCACCTGAGCGTGTACCTCTGGCGGGGCCTGCACCCCCAGCCCGTGGTGCTCAAGCCAAGCGCCCCCAGCCTCCCCCCCGAGATGCTGCGCACCCTGCTGAGCGGCTTCGCAGTGGCGTTCCTGCTCTACCTGGGGTTCGTCACGCTGCGGTACGGCATCCAGCTGGCGCGGGACGCGCGGGAGGCCGCCCATGCAGGCTGACACGACGCGGGCCCCGGCGGATACCGTCGCCCTGACGGCGCCGGCCGAGGTGCCGTTCATGCCGCCCCACAACGGCGGCTACATGGTCGCGGCGTATGTTGTGGCTGCGGCGGTGTACCTGGTGTATGCGGCGTCGCTGATCCTGCGGGCGCGCGCGGAACGGCGCTAGGGGAGCGGGCCGGTCGCCCCTACCGCCCGTCCGCCCGGCGGAACACCAGGCACGCGTTGATCCCCCCGAAGCCGAATGAATTCGACAGGATGAATTCCGGGTCGGCCCCCTGGCCGGCGCCGGTGAGGTAGCCGAGGTCGCAGGCGGGATCGGCCTCGGCGAGGTTGACCGTGGGCGGCAGCCAGCGCCGGGCGCTCGCCAGGGAGCAGATGGCCGCCTCGAAGGCACCGCTCGCGCCGAGGGCGTGGCCGTAGTACCCCTTGGTGCCGCTGATCGGGATGGTGGCGGCGCTCTCGCCGAAGACCTGCCGGATGGCGCTGGTCTCGGTCGGATCGTTGAGCGGCGTCGAGGAGCCGTGGGCGTTGATGTAGCCTACCTCCCCCGGGCCGATGTGCGCCCCCGCCAGGGCCTGGCGCATGGCGCGGGCGGCCTGGGTCCCGTCGGGGCGGGGGACGGTCATGTGCCAGGCGTCGTTGGTGGTGCCGTACCCCACGATCTCGGCGTAGACCTTCGCGCCACGCGCCAGCGCCCGGCTCCGCTCCTCCAGCAGCAGCACCGCCGCCCCCTCCGCCATCACGAAGCCGTCCCGCCCCCGGTCGAAGGGCCGGCTGGCCGCGCCCGGGTCCTCGTTGCGCGTGGACATGGCGCGGATGATGGCGAAGGACCCGAAGCAGAGCGGGGCCAGCGGCGCTTCGGACCCGCCCGCCAGCATCACGTCGGCGTCGCCGCGGGCGATGGCCCGGTAGCCGTCGCCGATCGCCATGGTGCCGGAGGCGCAGCTCATCCCGTTGGTGGCGTTGGGTCCGGTGATCCCGAACTCGATGGCGAGGTTGCAGCTGCCGGCGCCGGCGAAGACCGTGAGCGCCAGCGCCGGATTCACCCCCCGCGGCCCCTCCCGCAGATAGCCCGGGTACTGCTCCTCCGCGTAGGCCACGCCGCCGAGCGCCGTGCCCATCATGGCGCCGATCTGGTCCCGGTCCTCCCGGGCCAGGTCCAGGGCCCCGTCCTCCAGCGCCAGCCGCGCCGCCGCGATGCTGAACTGGCCGAACCGGTCCAGCCGCTTGCTGCGCTTGGCGTCGAGGAAGTCCTGCGGGCGGAAGTCCGGAACCTCGGCCGCGATCCGGGAGCGGAAGGGGGACGGATCGAAGCGGGTGACCGGTCCCACCACGGACTTTCGCTCGGACAGACCCTGCCACAATCCTTCCACCCCGGTGCCGATGGGGGTGATGGCGCCGATGCCGGTGACGACGACGCGACGGGACGGGTTCACTCGACGCTCCGGGCGATGCCGGCCAGGGTACGGGATGCGATGCCATGCACGAACACCGGGCCGATCACCCAGTTGGCCGCCACCCACGAGATCAGGGGCCACGGGGGCCCGGTCCATTCGTGGACGATGCGCACGAAGGTCTGCGCGCCCCGCGGCTCCAGCTCCCACAGCACGTCCATGCCCCGGGTGACGCCCCGGATGTGCCGGTAGCGCACCGTCCGCCGGGCACGGTCCACCCACATCTCCGAGGTCCACCAGGTGGGCCAGTTGAGCGGCCCGAAGGGCCGGTGGGCGCTCATCTCCACCACCCCGCCGGCGTCACGCCGCTGGACCATGCGCACGTAGCGGTAGTGCGGCAGGATGGCGGGCCAGCGCTCGACGTCGCTCGCCGCCTGGAACACCCGGTCGGCGTCCGCCGCCACCAGCCGCTCATCGACGGTGCGCATCAGGCGGCTCCGGTCGTCCAGGTGGCCACCAGCCGGAATCCCGGCGAGCGCACCACCCGGGCCCGCGCGCCCGCCCGCCGGATCAGGTCCGACAGCTCGGCCTCGGTGAAGCCGCGCCGCACGCTGGTGAGTCCGTCGGCCCGGGTCACGGGATCGAAGCCGAGGAGCCGCGAGCCCACCCGGAACCCGGCGGCCGCGACGGGGGAGCGGCGCAGGTCCGCCACGAGCACGCCGCGCCGCGCCAGCCGGTCGGCGGCGCGGCAGATCGCGACGATCGTCTCCGGGGCGAAGTGGTGCAGCAGCTGGCTCGCGATCACCAGGTCCACGCTCCGGTCGCGGAAGGGGAGGTCGGGCGCCGCGGCGAGCAGCGTCGGCACCGCGGCCCGCTGGGCCAGTGCCGCCGCCGCCCGGTGCCGCTCCAGTCCGAGGGGGACGAGCCGGATCCCCCGCCGGTTTGCCCAGCGCACCGCGCGGCAGAGCAGGTCGGCGCTGCCGCAGCCGATGTCCAGGACCGTGAGGGTCGTGCGCGGGGAACCGGCCAGCAGGGTGCGCAGCCCCCGTCGCACCGCCCACCAGCCGCCGAACCACCAGTTGGCGCGCGCAATGTGGTGCAGCGACTCCCGCACCACCGCCGGGTCGGCGTCGGGATGGTCGAGCAGTTCATCGCCCAGCGGGGCGGGGAGGGCCGCGGTCATGGACGGGAGAATCCGCCGTACTCCCCGCGGAAGTAGAGCAAGGGCTCGCCGGCCTCGTTGGCGCCCCCCGTCACCCGGCCCACGAAGAGGGTGTGGTCCCCGAGCGGGAAGTCGGCGTAGCGCTCGCACTCGATGTGCGCCAGCACGCCGTCGAGCACGACCATCCCTCCCGGCGTCTCCCGCCACCCGATTCCCGTGAAGCGTTCCTCCGCCGGGAGCTGGGCGAAGCGGCGGCTGAGATCTGCCTGGCCGTGGGCCAGGACGTTGATCACGAAGTCGCCGCTGGCGGAGAGCGCGCGGTGCATGTCGGCGGAGACGTCCACGCAGACCGAGACCAGCGGCGGGGCGAGCGAGACCGCGGCCAGGCTCGAGGCGGTCATCCCCACCGGGCCGCCGCTCGCGTCGCGGGTGGTCAGCACGGTAACCCCGGTGGCGAAGCGGCTGAGCAGCTGCCGGAAGAGCAGCGGGTCGGCGTCGGCGCGGCTCACAGGACCATCCGGGAGAGGAACCAGGGGTTGAGCACCGCGCGGGCCGGGACGAAGTCGCCGGTGACGCCAATGAAGGTGTCCGCCAGCCCGCGGCGGCCGATCCGGGCGATGGCCCGGTCGAAGAGCGCCGGCGCCAGCATGCCGTAGCCGACCAGCCGTTCCACCGCCCACTTGCCGAGGAAGGCCTGACGCCGGGCCCGGGCATAGGGTGCCAACCGCCGGGCCGTGACCGGCTCGGCGTCCGCCAGCGCCTCCGCCGCCACCGCGGCGGCAAGCTCGGCGCCGCGGAGCGCACTGTAGATCCCCTCGCCGGTGAAGGGGTCGAAGAAGTCCGCCGCGTCTCCCACCAGCAGGGCGCCGTTGGCCACCACCCGCCGGGCGCGGGAGGCGAAGGGTCCGGTCACCAGCACCCGCCGCACCAGGCGGCGCGGGTCCACCCGGCCGCGCACCCCGGGGTGCCGCGCGAGCTGCTCGAAGAAGAACCGCTCGACGTGACCCCGGGCCCCCGCCGCGACCCGGGCCGGCACCACCAGGGCCACGTTCGCCACCTGCGGGCCGAGCGCGATGCGGTTGAGCCCCACGTAGCCCTCCGCGCCCACGTGCATTTCGGTGACGCCCTCGAGCCCCGGGACCTCCGCGAC
>JAEUJI010000375.1 GCA_016794805.1 Gemmatimonadota bacterium | reverse complement strand
TAGCGCAGGTGCGCGTCGAGGTCGTGGACTCGGTCGGCACCACGGTCCCGATGGCGAACCACCGGGTGCGCTTCGCGGTGAGCGGCGGAACCATCCTGGCGCTCGACAACGCCGACCTGCAGGACCTCGACCCCTACCGCACCGAGAGCCGCCGGGTGTACAACGGCCGCGGGCTCGCGATCCTCCGCGCCGCCCAGGCGGGAACGCTGCGCCTCACCGCCTCGGCCGAGGGCCTCGCGCCGGCAGCGGTGCACATCACCGTGGTCGCCGGGGCGGCACCTCCCACGATCCCGGCAGCGCCGCGTCGCTGATCTCCCAGAGAGCTCCCGCCATGCCTTCGACTACCGCACTGACCCTGCTGCTCGGCGCCGCCCTCTCGGCGGGTGCGGTGGCCCAGCGCCCCGCCCCCTCCCGCCCTCCGGTCGCGGATCGGGCGGTGTACCTGGACAAGGAGGGAGTGGTCCGCTGGAAGGACAACCGGCAGGAGGTCTCGCTCTTCGGCGCCAACTACGTCGTAACCACCGCCTCCGACTACCGCGCCGCCGGCTACCTGCACGCCGACCGCAAGGCGATGATCACCGAGGACATGGCGCAGTTCGCCCGGATGGGGTGGGACGGCATCCGGCTCACCTTCTGGGGAGACTGGGAGTCCGCCGACAGCGTGGGCAACCTGATCGCCAACGACCACCTGGACCTGCTGGACTGGCTGATTGCCCGGGCGCGGGAGCGCGGGGTGTACATGCTCTTCAGCCCCATCCAGCTCTACAACGCCAAGTGGCCCGACGCGCTGGCGGACACCACGGCGCCGGGCTTCGGGCGGTTCTACAGCCGCGACCGGATGGGAACCGACCCCGCGGCGATCGCGGCGCAGGTCAACTACCTGCGCCAGATCCTCGAGCATGTGAATCCCTACACCGGCGTGGCCATCAAGGACGAGCCGGCCATCGCGTTCATCGAGCTGGTGAACGAGCCGGTGCACCACCCCGAGGACCTCGCGGGCTCGGTGCGTTACATCAACACCCTCACCGACGCGGTCCGGGCCACCGGCTGCCGCAAGCTGATCTTCTACAACGTGAGCCAGGACTTCCGGATCGGCGAGGCGATCCGCCGCTCCAAGGTCGAGGGGATCACCTTCGGCTGGTATCCCACCGGGCTCAACTCGGGCTTCGAGCTGGAGGGGAACTACCTCCGCGGCGTGGACGACTTCCCCGACATGCGCCGCCCCGAGCTGGCCCGGCTGCCGCGCATCGTCTACGAGTTCGACAGCCCCGACACCCGGAACGGCACCATGTACCCCGCCATGGCGCGCACCTTCCGCGCGGTGGGGGCGCAGTTCGCCGCGATGTTCACCTACGACATGCAGCAGACCGCCTCCCGCAACCTCGGGTGGCAGACCCACTTCCTGAGCCTGGCCTACACCCCTCGCAAGGCGATGAGCGCCATCATCGCCGCAGAGGCCATGCGCCGGCTCCCCCGGATGCAGGGCTATGGCCCCTATCCCGGCAACAACCGCTTCGGGGACTTCCGGGTCTCCCCCGGGGAGAACCTCGGGGAGCTCGTCGCCCGGGACGCCTTCCTCTACGCCGGCTCCACCCGCTCCACCCCGCCCGATCCGGCGGCGCTCCGGCGCATCGCCGGCTACGGCTCCTCTCCCACCGTGACCTACGAGGGAGAAGGGATCTACTTCCTCGACCGGGTGCGCTCCGGCCTCTGGCGCCTGGAGGTGTACCCCGACGCGGTGCCGGTGCGCGATCCCTTCGAGCAGCCGCACCCGGAGAAGCTCGTCACCCGCGCCATCAGCCGCCCCTGGCCGATGACCGTCACCCTCCCCGACCTCGGCCCGGGGTTCACGGTCCAGCCGCTTACCGCCAGCGACCGGCGCGCGAGCGAGGCCGCCGCGGGCCGCTTCACCGTGACCCCCGGCGTCTACCTGCTGAGCGCCTCCGGCGTGGTGGACCCCGCCGCCCTGCCGACGCACGTGGGCGCCGTCGGCCTGGCCGAGTACCACGCGCCGCCGGCGGACACCCTGCCGCTCCTGGTCACCCCACTCGCCGCATCGGCGTACCTCTCGGGGCGTGACGCCGAGCTGCGCGCCCGCGTCGTGGACCTCACTCCGCCGGACTCGGTGAAGCTCTTCCTCCGGCTGATCGCCGGCGACTGGTACCATGGCTACTGGATGCGGCCCGCGGACGGCTACGAGTACGCCGCAACCGTCCCCGCCACCGAGTTGCGTGAGGGGCCGCACGAGTTTGTCATCACCGCGTACCGGGGCGGGGTCGCGACGACCTACCCCGACGGCCTGCGGCACCAGCCCTGGGACTGGAACTACACCGGCCGCGGCGCGTGGAAGGTTGCGGTCGTCGCTCCCGGCGCGCCGCTCACCCTCTTTGACCCCGCCACCGACCTCCGGCGGTTGGCCTTCACCCGCATCGGCGACGCCGGCCGGAGCGGCCTCTTCCAGGTCAGGCTCTCCGACATCACCGGCCGGCCGACCTTCCGCTTCCCGCTGCCCCGGGATCGCAACGGGTGGAGCCCGCCGGATTACGCCGCCTCGCTCGTGGTCGCCGAGAGGGTCCGGGCTCGCAAGGAGACCATCGCGGGCGCGGAGGCAGTCCGGCTCCGCCTGCGCGGCCTCGGCGCCCGCCAGACGCTGCATCTCACCCTGATGGAGGACGACGGCACCAGCTGGGTCGCGGCCCTCGCCGTGGACAGCGCCTGGAGCGAAGCCTCGCTGCCGCTGGCGTCGTTCACCATCGGGCGCGGCGTGCTGGTGCCGCAGGGATTCCCGGGGGAATGGAATTACTGGGTGGGACCGGCTGCGGGGAGGGGTGGCGCCGGGGACCGGCCGCGGCTCGAGCGGCTGGAACGGCTGCAGCTCTCGCTCCGGAAGGCGGACGCCGGGCCCGTCGTGCCGGAGGCGTACGGCGTGGAGGTGGAGTGGGTCACGCTGGAGACCGGACGCCGGTGAGATCCATGGCCGGGAGCCGGCTGGCGTGGCTCCTGCTGCTCCTGGCCTGCGGCGGCGGCGCCAACGCCCCACCGGAGGAAACACCGCTGCCGCCCTTCCGCGGCGCGGACATCTCGGCGCTGGAGCGGATCGAGCAGGCCGGCGGGGTGTTCCGGGACGCCGGGGCCCCGGGAGACGCGATCGGGATCCTCCGCGCCCGCGGCAGCAACCTCTTCCGGCTGCGGCTCTTCGTGAACCCGAGCGGCGCCGAGGTCGAGGTCAACGACCTGGAGTACACGGTGCGGATGGCGCAGCGCGTGGCCGCGAGCGGCGCCGGGGTGCTGCTCGACCTGCACTACTCCGACACCTGGGCCGACCCGGGACACCAGCTCACACCGGCGGCCTGGGCCGGGCTGGGCCTGGACTCGCTGGAAGCCGAGGTGGAGCGCTACACCGCCGCTGCCATGGCGCGGCTGCGGCAGGTGGGGGTGGTGCCGGAGATTGTCCAGGTGGGCAACGAAGTGGACGACGGCATGCTCTGGCCCCTGGGGCGTGTCAGCACCGCCCCGGACACCGTGGTCGGGTGGCAGCAGTTCACTCGGCTGCTCAAGGCCGGCATCCGCGGCGTCCGCGCCGGGCTCCTCCCCGGGGACTCCGTCCGCATCCTGCTGCACTACTCGCAGGGCGGTTCGAGGGGGGGCACGCAGTGGTTCTTCGATCATATCGAGGCGTACGGCGTGCCGTATGATCTCATCGGCCTGAGCTACTACCCCTGGTGGCACGGCTCCCTGGCGGGGCTCCAGGCCAACCTGCAGGCCGTCGCCGGGCGGTACGGGCGGGAAATCATGGTGGTGGAAACGGCCTATCCCTGGCGGATCGGCGGCTGGGAGGGGATGGCACCGAATCGCGCCGCGATGACCTGGCCGACCACCCGCGCGGGCCAGGCGGAGTTCCTGAAGGACGTGGCCCAGGTCGTGGCGGCCACGCAGGGCAACCGCGGAATCGGGGTGCTATGGTGGTACCCGGAAGCAATCGAGGTGCCGGGGCTGTTCGTCTGGGGCGGCGGTTCGCTCGCCCTGTATGATGGGGGCGGGAACCTGCTCCCCGCCGCGCTGGCGTTCGAGGAGGGGGGGAGCTTGCCAGCGACGACTGCCTTGACCCAGTTCCGCAGCGTCTGCTCGATCAGTCCAAGTTCC
>JAEUJI010000321.1 GCA_016794805.1 Gemmatimonadota bacterium | reverse complement strand
TCGAGCACCGGCGGGACGTCCTCGGCCGCCACCACCAGGGAGTGGTACCGCATCACGGTGAGCGGATTGGGAAGGCCCTGGAAGAGGCCGGTTCCAAGATGGGTGACCTGGGTGGTCTTCCCATGCATCAGGCGGCCGGCGCGAATCACGCGGCCGCCGCAGGCCTCCCCAAGCGCCTGGTGACCGAGGCACACCCCCAGCAGCGGCACCCGGGCGGCCGCGGCCCGGATCAGCGGGATGGAGATTCCCGCATCGCACGGCTCGCCCGGACCGGGAGAGATTATGATGGCCTCGGGCTCGAGGGCGAGCGCCTCGGACACCGCGAGGGCATCGTTCCGGAAGACGACCGGATCCGCCCCCAGCTCACCGGCGAGCTGGACGAGGTTGTAGGTAAAGCTGTCGTAGTTGTCGAGAACCAGCAGCACGGGGCGCGGGCTCCCCGGCTCAGGGCCTGGGGACGGGCGGCGCAGGGGGCGCGGGAGCCCCGACGACCGTGGCGGCCGGAGCCCCCTGGGCCCGCTCCAGTTCCATCGCCGCCCGCTGCAGTTCCCGGGCGACGATCTGGCGCACCGAGTCCCCGATCTGGCGGCTGGCCCGGGCCAGCGAATCCACCTCGAGCGGCGAGATGTCGTTCATGTTGTTCACCGCCTCCAGCCGCACCTCGTCCGCCTTCATCCGGTCCATGACGGCGCGCATCTCGGCCCGCGCGGAGTCGGCGCTCCGCTGCAGCCGGCGCCGCGGCCCGGCGCCGAGGGTGGCGGCGGAGTCCTCGAGCTCGTCCGCCAGGCCGCGCAGTTCGTCCACCGAATCGGACCGCGCGTCGATGCGGCCGTCCAGGAGGCTTCGCATCGCCTCCAGCCTGGCTTCCAGCGCCACCCGCGCCGGATCGGGGGTACTCTTCACGTGGATCCCGCTCCCATCCATGTGGATCATGGTCCGGCGGATGTCGGCCACCGCCCCGGAAGGCAGCATCAGCGGGAAGGAATCCGGCAGCCCCTGCAGCACCACCGTGCCGAACTGCTCCACGCCGGCCAGCGCGGTGCCGGGCGCCTGGCAGCGGAAGGTGGAGCGCTCATTGAGGTGCTGCACGTCGTCCACCACCAGCACGCAGGACCGCAGCCGGTCGGGCGACACCGAATCGGCCAGCTTTACCAGGACCCGGACCCCGGAAAACGACTCCGGACTCTCCCGGAGCAGCTCGACCCGGCGGAGGCTTCCCAGCTTGTCGCTATCCACCCGGAAGGGGATCAGGCCAATCAGGGGAATCCGGATAGGGTCGGAGCTGTTGATGGTCGAGTTGACCTTGACCTTGACCGACTTGATCCCGGTGATGACCAGCATCCCCACGACAAAGATGCCGAAGGCTCCACCGATGATCTTGATCCAGTAGTTTCGCATGGCCTGCTCCACAGATTCCCTGTCCGGACGGGCGGGGCGTTCCATCTAGAGACGCGCGGCCGGGGCCGAGGGTTTCAGGCACCGGCTCGGGCGGGAGACCGCATGTGATCGAAGTCCGCGACCTTACGAAGGTGTATGGGGCCCTGACGGCGGTGCAAGGCCTCAGCTTCTCCGTCGCCGCCGGCGAGATCCTCGGGTTGGTCGGGCCCAACGGCGCCGGGAAGACTACCACCCTCCGGAGCCTCGCGGGGATCATCCGGCCCACCCGGGGCGAGATCCGGATTGCGGCCCACGACCTGGCGCAGGATCCGATCCGCGCCAAGGGCGCGCTCGCGTTCATTCCCGATGAGCCGCAGCTCTTCGACTACCTCACGGTGGGGGAGCACCTGCGCTTCACGGCGCGGCTCTATCGCCAGCCGGAGACGGTGGCCGACATCCCGGCCATGCTGGCCGAGCTGGAACTGTCGGACAAGGCGGATTCGCTCGCGAGCGAGCTGTCCCGCGGCATGCGGCAGAAGCTGGCGATCGCGTGTGGCCTGCTGCACCGGCCCGCGGTGCTCATGCTCGACGAGCCGCTGACGGGCCTCGACCCGCTCGGCATCCGGCGGATGAAGCGGACCATTGCGGCGCGGGCGCAGGCCGGGACGGCGGTGATCCTCAGCTCCCACCTCCTGCCGCTGGTCGAGGAGCTCTGCACCCGGGTGCTCATCATCCACCGGGGCGAGCGGGTGGCCTACGGCACCACGGCCGAAATCGCGGCCGACCGGCCGGACCTGGCGGGACGGGGGCTCGAGGAGATCTTCCTGTCCCTCACCGGCCAGGGGGACGCACCCTCCCCGTGATCGCGGCGGCCCTCTATCTCTTCGGCGCGACGGTGCGCAACCGGGGCCGGCGGCTCGCGCGCCAGTTGCGCAGCCCCCGGTACGCCATCGCCATCCTTGTGGGCGTCGCGTATCTCGGCCTGGTCTTCTTCGGTCAGCGGCACGGCCGGCCCACGGGTCCGCCGGGACCCAGCCTGGCGGCGGTCGGCACGCTCGTGCTCGCGGCGATCGTGTTCAAGTGGTGGCTCTTTGGCGCGGACCGGAGCGCCCTCGCGTTCACCCCGGCGGAGATCCAGTTCCTCTTCCCCGCCCCGCTGAGCCGGGCGCAGGTGCTGGGGTACAAGCTGGCGCGGAACCAGGTCCTCATTCTCTTCAATGCGGTACTCTGGACCGTGCTGTTCTGGCGCGGTGGTCCCGGGCTCGGCGCGCTGCCGCACCTGCTCGGGCTCTGGCTCTGCTTCTCCACGCTTTCGCTGCACCGGCTGGGCGCGGCCCTCACCCGCGACAGCGTGCTGCAGCACGGGTCCCGCGGGTGGCGGCGCGCCTGGCCGGCCGCGCTCGTGCTGCTCGTCTATGTCGCCGGCGCGGCGCTGGCGTGGCGGCGGATGGACGCCCCGGCTGCGAACCCCCTCGCCTGGGCCGGGGAACTGATATCCACCGCCCCGCTGGGGTGGCTGCTGCTTCCCTTCCGGATTCCGCTGGCGCCCCTCGCGGCCCAGGGTACCACCCAGTTCCTCGCCGCCCTGCTCCCTGCCCTGCTGCTCGCCGGCCTGCACCTGCTGTGGGTGCTCCGCGCCGACCGCGGGTTCGAGGATGCGGCGCTCGAGGCCAGCGCCCGCCGTGCCGAGCTGCTGGCGCGGTGGCGTCGGGAGGGCACGGTGGCCGGCGCCCCGGCGGGGGCCGGCGGTCGCCGCCTGCCGCTCGCCGTCGCCGGCTCGCCGCTCACCGCGATCATCTGGAAGAACCTGACCCGGCTGCTGCGCACGGTGAGCCCGGCATTCCTGGTGGCGATGCTGGTGCTGATGGCAGTCGGCATCGGGCTGGGCGCCGCGGAGCGGGAGAGTCGCGGGGAGATGATCACGCTGGGCGGGACGCTGGCCCTCGCGTGGGCGGCCGCGCTCAGCGTGCTCGGGCCGCAGTGGATTCGGGCCGACCTGCGCGGGGAGCTGAACCAGCTCGACCAGCTGCGCACCTGGCCGCTCTCCGGCACGGTGATCATGGCGGGGATGATCTGCTCCTCCGCACTGGTCCTGACCGTGGTCCAGGCCCTGCTGGGCGCCCTGGGGGTGTGGGCCCTCGCACTGGAGCGGCAGATCCCGCTGCCGGGACCGCTGGTCCTGGCGCTCTGGTTCGCCGGGCTCATCCTGCTCGGGGGGCTCAACCTCGTCGCGTTCGGCATCCAGAACGGGGCCGCCCTGCTCTTCCCGGCGTGGGTGCGGACCGACATCCGTCCCGGCGGCATCGAGCAGATGGGCCAGCACCTGCTCACCGCCGGGGTGTCGTTCCTGCTGCTGCTCCTCTTCCTGGCCGGACCGGTCCTGGTCGGGGGCGGCGCGACCTACCTGCTCCGGCCCGCGCTGGGATCCTGGGCCCTGCTGGCCGCGGCGCTGGTGGCGGGCGCCGGACTGCTGCTGGAAGCCTTCCTCCTGGTGGACTGGCTCGGTGAGCGGTTCGAACGCGGCCCCGCCACCGACGCCGAGTGACGGGCCCTGCACGGCGGAGCGTCAGTCGCGACGGAAGCGGACGTAGCGGAGGGCGAGGGTCGGCAGGACGAACAGGCTCAGCAGGGTGGAGGTCGTGAGGCCGCCCAGGATCACGACCGCCATGGGACCCTCGATCTCCCGGCCGGGATCGCCGCTGCCCAGGGCCAGCGGCAACAGGGCCAGGCCGGTCACCAGTGCCGTCATGAGAATGGGCCCCAGGCGCTCGCTCGCCCCGCGGAGCGCCGCCTCGGCGCCCCAGGTTGCGCCCTCCCGCGCCACCAGGTGATGGTAGTGGGAGACCAGCATGACGGCATTCCGGGTGGCGATGCCGAACAGCGTCACGAAGCCCACCAGCGAGCCTAGCGAGAGGGTCCCGCCCGCGAGCGCCACCGCGATCACCCCGCCGACCAGCGCGAAGGGGAGGTTGGCCAGCACCAGCAGGAGCCGCCCCGGCTCGCCGAACGCCACCCACAGGAGCAGGATGATCACGGCGGCCACCAGCAGGCTGTGGAGCAGCAGGTCGCGCTCCGCCTCCCGCTGGACCGTGGCGGTCCCCGCGAGTTCGGCGTACACCCCCGCCGGCAGGAGGCGTGGATCCCGCAGCCGCTCCGCGAGGTCGCCGGCATACTCGGTCACGTCCCTCCCGCGGGCGTTGGCGGTCACCGTCTGCACCCGCCGGGTGCCCTGGTGGGCGATGAGATACCGGCCGCTGGAGCGCTCCACCGCCGCAATCGAGCCCAGCCGCGTCTGGCGGCCATCGTCCGCGCGGAGCGGCAGGCGCCGCAGGTCCTCCGGCCGGCCCCGATGGGCCGGGTCGAGGAGCACCACGACGTCGGTCTTCCGCGCCCCGTCGTACACCTGCCCCGCACGGACGCCGCGGGTCGCGGTCTCGACCTCCCGCAGGACATCATCGCCGGCCAGGCCCGCCGCAGCGACCGCGGCAGGATCCAGGCGGATGGTCACCCCGGGGACCACGGCGGGCGGGTCGTACTGGACGTCGGCGGCGCCCGGGACGCCGCGCGCCAGCCGGGCGACGCGCCGGGCCGCCGCGTCCAGGCTGTCCAGGTCGTCACCGAAGAGCCGGACCACGACCTGCGCCGTCGAGCCGGTCAGCGTCTCCTCGATCCGTTCGGTGAGGAAGCCGCGGATGGCGAAGCTCACGCCGGGAAAGCCGCGCAGGTTGGCGCGCAGCGAATCCTCGACACTCCGGGCCTCCTCCCCCTGCAGCGGCTTGAGTTCCACTTCGATCTCGCTGTAGTGGGTGCCCCAGGTATCCTCCGACAACTCGGCCCGCCCCGCCCGCTGCGCCACCGAGTGCACCCGGGGGTCCCGGGCGATCGCCGCGCTCACCAGCCGTCCCAGCCGCACCGACTCCTCCAGCGACGCCCCCGGCACGGCCGACATGTGCACCACGTAGTGCCCTTCCCGGAAGTCGGGGAGGAACGACGAGCCGAGAAATGGCAGCACGAGCAGGGCGCCGGCGCAGACCGCGGTCGTGGCCAGCGCCACGGCGCGGGGGTGGGTCAGCAGGGACGCCAGCAGCCGCTCGTAGCCGCGCCGGAGGCGCAGCAGGAGGCGCGGCTCCGCCGGCCGGCGCTCCCCACGGGCCAGGAGCAGCAGGGTGAGCGCCGGGGTGACCGTCAGGGCCACGATCAGCGAGGCCAGCGTCGCCAGGATGTAGGCGATGCCCAGGGGCTGGAACAGCGCCCCCTGCACCCCGCGCATGGTCAGGACCGGCGCGAAGACCAGCGCCACCACGAAGGTCGCGTACACCACGCTGTGCCGCACCTCGAGCGAGGCGTCCCGCACGACCTCGAGGGCGGAGCGCGGTGCCGGCCGGGCGCGGTTCTCCCGCAGGCGGCGGGCGATGTTCTCCACGTCGATGATCGCGTCATCCACGACCTCGCCCAGGGCGATCGCCAGCCCGCCCAGGGTCAGGGTGTTGAGGCTGAAGCCGAACTGGTCCAGCACGATGATCGCCGCGAGCAGGGAGAGCGGGATCGCGGAAAGGGAAATCGCGGCGGCGCGCAGGTCGGAGAGGAACAGCACCAGGACCACGGACACCAGGACGGCCCCGATCAGGAGCGCCGTGGTGATGTTCCGGATGGCGAGGTCGATGAACGCCGCCGGCCGGAAGAGATCCGGATGCAGCGTCAGCCCGGCCGCCGCGATGGCCGGCCGCAGGTCGGCCAGCACCCGCTCGACCGCGGCGCCGACCTCCTTGGTATTGGTGCCGAGCTGGCCGGAGACCACCACCACGATGCCGGGGCCCCCGTTGATGCTGCCGGCGCCGAAGGGCGTCTCCGCCCCCTCGCGCACGGTGGCGACGTCCCCGATCCGGAGCAGGCTGCCCTCCCCGCTCCGCACCACGCTCCCGGCCAGCGCCGCCGGCGTGGCCAGCTGGCCCTCGGTCCGGATCACGATTCGCTGGTTGGGATCATCCATCACCCCGGCGCCACGGACACCGGTGGCGCGCGAGGCCGCGTCCACGAGGTCCCGCAGCGCCAGCCCGCGGGCCGCCAGCCGCTCGGGATCGGCGAGGACCTGCAGCTGGCGCACCTCGCCGCCGAACACCGCCACCTTGGCGACCCCGGGGGTCGCCAGCAGCCGCGGCCGCACCGTCCAGTCCACGAAGGTCCGCTGCTCCATCGCGGTGCGGCGATCGGAGGTGAAGCCGATCATCAGCACCGTGCTGGACGAGGAAGTGAGCGGGGAGAGGATCGGCGGTTCCACCGACGCCGGGAGCCGCCCCCCCAGCTCGCCGAGCCGCTCCGCCAGCAGCTGCCGCGCCTCGCGCACCGGCACCCCGGGATGCAGCACCGCGGTGATCACCGAGAGCCCCTGGATGGACTGGGAGCGGAGCACGGCGATGCCGTTGGCCCCGTTGATGGCGTCCTCGATCGGCTTGGTGACCAGGACCTCGACCTGCTCCGGGGAGAAGCCGGGGGCCTCGGTCTGGATCGACACCTGCGGTGGGGCGAATTCCGGAAAGACGTCCAGCCTGGCCCGGGCGACGATCGACGCGCCGTAGAGCACCACCGTGGCCGCCAGACCCACGATGACGCCGGGGCGGCGCACCGCGAAGCGGACCAGCCCGGTCAGCACGTGGAGCCGCCCCGGCTCACTCGCCCACTTCCTCGCCCACCACGATGCGGGCCCGGAATTCCTCGCTGAGGAGCTGGCCCGCCCCGGCAATCACGACCCGGTCTCCCGGCGCCAGCCCCGCGAGGACGCGCCAGCCACCCGGCACCGGGTGGTCGGTGGACACCCGCACCCGCGTGAAGCTGCCGGGCTCCGCCTCCAGGTACACCCACGCGAGCGCGTCCCACTGTACCACCGCCGCCGCGGGCACGGTGACCCCCCCGGTGGGCACGTCGGGGTCAGGGACCAGGGCCTGCAGCGCGGCGCCCGGCCGGAGGCCGGCGCCGCCCCGGAGGCGGTAGAGGACGGCGGGTCCGCGGGTCAGCGGGTCCGCCTCCGGGGCCGGGCCGGCAAGGGCACCGGTGATCCGCGCCCCTCCCGCCAGGGGCCGGAACGGGAGCGTCCGTGGGGCGTCCCGGCCGCTCCACGCCACCTGCGCCAGCGGCGCCGAATAGTCCACCAGTTCGAGCAGCGGCTGCCCGGCCTGCACCAGCTCTCCCGGCTGCGCCAGCAGGCGGACCACCGTGCCGCCCGCCGGCGCGGCCAGCGGCCGGGCGTCTCCCACCTGCGCCACCAGCTCGCCCGCCTCGAGCCGCTCGCCCACCCGGGGCCAGGCGCGGTCCGGCAGGGCGGCGAGCCGGCCACCGACGCCGGCCCGGACCGCGCTCCCCGCGCCGGGGTCCGCCACCACGACCGCAGGCAGCGCACGCTCCGGGACGCCCCGCGCGGCGGTGAGCGCGGCCACCCGGATTCCCATCCGTGCCCGCATCGCGCTGTCCAGCGCGACCGCGCCGCGGTTTCCCACCGCCGGCAGCGCCGCGGCGGCCTCGTCGGCCTCGCCCGCCTCCCGTTGCCCGCCGCAGCCCCAGGCGAGCAGCAGCACCAGGGGAAGGACCTTCCTGCCTCGCGACGCCCGCATCCGGCACTCCAACGCTAGTGTTCCCCGTGATCCGGCATTCCGCCCACCGCCTGCGCGAGCGCGCTTCCCGCCAGCTCCATGGCGTCCTCGAGCCCCACGCGCCGCCGTCCGAGCCGGGCCAGCTCCGCGCGAGCCAGGACCAGGTCGAGTGTCCCGACCTCCCCGCGGGCGAACGCCGCCTCCAGGGCGGCCACCCGTGCGATCGCCGCCGTCTCATCCACCGCCGCCAGCTCCTGCCGGCGGGCGTCGCAGGCCGCGAGCGCCCCCTCCACCTGCCCCAGGGCCCGCTCCTGGGCCTCGAGGACGCGCGCGCCGGCAAGTTCCCGCGCGGCCATCGCCTCTCTGATCGGTCCGCGATTGCCATGCAGCAGCAGGTCCGGCAGGCCCAGCCCCAGGGTCCACTTGCCGACGCCGTGGTCGAAGAAGATGCCGGGCCCCAGGTCGAGGTCCGGCCAGCTCTCCGCCACGGCCAGCCGGAGCCCGGCTTCGGCCCGCTGATACTCCGCGACGAGGACCCGGAGGTCCCAGCGCCGCTCGAGCGCCTGCGCCAGCAGCGCGGCGCGGGCCTCGGTGGCGGGACAGGGGAGCGGTGCAATCCGGACCCCGTTCAACGGCCCGAGCGCCGCGGCCGGGAGCCCGAGGGTTCCGGCCAGGGCGGCCTCAGCTTCCGCCAGCGCGCGTCGCAGCGCCGCATGTTCAGCCCGCAGGTCACTGCTCTCGGCGCCGATGCGGGCCAATTCCGTCCGGCTCAGCGTTCCCTCGTCGAACCGGGATCGGGCCAGCATCAATGTGGTATCGGCGAGCCCGATGACCCGCGCCAGCGCCTCGCCGTCACGGCGCAGGGCCACGACCACACGGGCCGAATGGCGCACCTCGCCGGCCAGCTCCCACGCCTCGGCCGCTCCCCGCGCCTGGGCCGCCAGCACTCCGGCTTCCGCGATGGCGCGGCGCGCGTCCCGCTTCCCACCCAACTCGAGGCGAAAGAGCCCGCTCAGCGCCAGACCCCAGCGGGAGGACCCGTCATTCCCGGAGAATGCGTATTCGGTCTCGGTGGCGGCGCCGGGAGAGCGGCGGACACTGGCAGTGCGGAGCGCGGCCCGCGCTACCTCGACCTCCGCCTCCGCGCGGACGCGGGCCGGGCTGAGCAGCCAGGCGGCCTGCGCCAGCTCGCTGTCCCGCCACGCGGCGAGCGGCCGCCCAACCGCGACGGGATCAAGCGCGGCGAGAACGCGGGGATCATCCAGCCGCCGCGCATCCCAAGCCGCCGCGCCGGGCTCCGGCAGGGGCCGGGCGGTGTAGGAGGCGCAGGCGGTGAGCAGCGCGCCGGCCACCGCCCCTCGCCAGCGACTAGCCGCGCGGATGGAACTGCCGATGGACCGAACGGAGGTATTCGCGGTCAACGTGGGTATAGATCTGCGTGGTCGAGAGGTCCGCATGCCCGAGCATCTCCTGCACCGCGCGGAGGTCCGCGCCCCCCTCGAGCAGATGGGTCGCGAAGGTGTGCCGGAGGGTGTGCGGGGTGACCCGCTTCCGGATACCGCCCAGCCGGGCGCAACGTTTTACGATGCCCCAGGCCCCGACGCGGGAGAGGGGTTCGCCGCGGACGTTGAGGAGCAGGCGCTCCCGGGACTTCCCGCGGTCCAGCTGGGACCGCGCCTGGTGCAGGTACACTGAGACCGAGCCGATCACGTTGCGCCCGATCGGCACCAGCCGCTCCTTCGAGCCCTTGCCGAGCACCCGCACCAGCCCTTCGGACAGGGCCAGGTCCGGGAGGGTAAGGCCGCACAGCTCCGAGACCCGGAGCCCGGCCCCATATCCCAACTCGAGCAGCGCGCGGTCCCGCCAGGCGAGCGGACTGTCCGCGGCCGGCGCGGCGAGCATTGCCTCCACCTCCGCCACGGAGAGAGTCCCCGGCAGGGTCCTGCCCCGCCGGGGCAGCTCCAGGCGGTCACTGGGATCCAGCTCCACCCGGCCCTCGCCAAGCAGAAACCCGTAGTAGGTCCGCACCGCGGACACCTGGCGGCGAATGGATGCCGTGGCCAGCCCCAGGTCCTTGAGGGCGAAGACGAACTCACGGAGCTGCTTCCTAGTCACCCGGCCGGGATCGGTGACTCCCCGCTGATCGAGCCAGGTGGCAAAGCGGGTCAGGTCGCGAAGATAGCCGTCCACGGTGTTGACGCTATGCCCGGCCTCCAGGGCCAGGTAATCGCGGAACTGCTCGAGCAGGAAGGCGCGCGCCGCCGCCTCCGCGCGGCTCACGGCACTGCCCGGCGCCGGGCCTCCGCCAGGTCCGCGAGCGTGAGCCCGAGCAGGTCTCCGGCGCGCCGCATCAGCCGCTCCTCGTGCCGGCTCAGCATGCCGTCACTCATGGCGATCCGATAGAGCTGCTCGGCCAGGGCGACGCGCCGGGGCCGGTCGTACTTCTGCGCGACGATGCCCGCCAGTTCCGCCGTGTCCGCCAGCGCGGGCTGGCCGGTGAGGGAGGCGCGGCCCTCCTCTCCCAGCCCCCACCGCGCGCGGAGCTGCTCGGCGATCGCCTCCCGCTCCTCGAGCGTCAGGCCCGGGTCGGCGTGGGTGAGTTCATGCAGCAGCGCCGCCGCCCCCTGCGTGGCGAGGTCTCCCTCGGTCGGCGGGGCATCGGGGGGCCGGTCGCCGATGGCGAACCGGATCACCCGGAGCAGCCGCCGCCGCCGGGGCCCCGCAGCCTTGGACCGGCGCCAGAACCACCAGGCGATGGCGCCACCGAGCAGCACGGCGATGATCGCGAGGGTCCGGTTGAGGTGCCCGATGAAGCGGCTGATGGACTCCCACTCCTCCCCGACCCGGGCCCCGGCCCAGACCAGGCCGGCGTACCAGAGCGCCGATGCCAGCGCCATCGGCACCAGGGCGCGGATCGGCGGCAGGTTCACCATCCCGACGAACGGGGCGAGGAAGGTGCGGAAGCCCGGCAGCAGCCGGGCGAGGAAGATGCCCAGCAGGCCGAAGCGGAGGTACTCCCGCTCCATGCTGAGGATGGCCTCGGCCGGGAGCAGGCGCTGGCCCAGGGGGCTGACCAGGAAGCGCCGGCCATACCGCCGGGCCAGGAAGTACACGCCAATGGCCCCGGACATGTTGGCCGACCAGGCCAGGCACCAGACCCAGAACGGGGTGACGCCGCTGTGCTTGGTGAGGAAGCCGCCGAGGGCGGCCACGACATCGGAGGGCGTCGGCGGGAAGACGTTTTCGACAAACGTCGAGAGGCCGATCGCGAGGTAGATCGTGAGCGGCGGCAGCTCGGTGAGCCACGCCACGAACCGCTCCATCAGCTGGACTCCAGCGTCGCCACGGCGATCACGGCGATCCCCTCGCCCCGGCCGACAAACCCCATGCCTTCGTTGGTCTTCGCCTTGAGCCCGAGGCTTGTGACCGGAATCCCCGTGGCGCGGGAGAGCGCCTCCGCCATCGCCGGAAAGTACGACCCGAGGCGGGGACGCTCGGCGATGATCGTGATGTCCGCCTGCCGGGGGATGAACCCGCGATAGCGCACCAGCTCGCAGGCCTCCCGGAGCAGCTGCAGGCTGTCGGCGTCCTTCCATTCCGGGTCGGAGTCGGGGAAGAGCTTGCCGATGTCCCCCGCCGCGGCCGCGCCGAGGATGGCGTCGGTGAGGGCGTGGGCCACGGCGTCGGCATCGGAATGTCCCACCAGCCCCTTGTCGAAGGGGATGCGCTGGCCGCCGAGAATGAGGGCCCGGCCCGCCTCGAGCCGGTGCGAGTCGTACCCGATGCCGGTGCGGACCATTACGCGAGGGCGGCGGCGGCCGGCTCGACCATCGAGTAATCCTGGCGCCGGCGGCGGGGTTCGAAGCCGGCGTCGCGGATGACTCGCTCCATCTCGGCGATGGTGCTGCGATGCGTGGTCCCGGCGGCGGAGACCACGTTCTCTTCCATCATCAGGCTGCCGTAATCGTTGGCGCCGAAGCGGAGCGCCACCTGCCCCACCTTGTGCCCCATGGTCACCCAGGAGGACTGCAGGCTCGGGATGTTGTCGAGCACCACCCGCGCCACGGCCAGGGTGCGCAGGTAGGTGACCGCATCGGTCTTCTTCACGTGGGACAGCTCGGGCGTCCCCTCGGGCTGCAGGGGCCAGCAGATGAAGGCGGTGAAGCCGCCGGTGCGGCGCTGTACCTCCCGCACCCGGAAGAGGTGCTCGATCCGGTCGGCGTTGCTCTCCCCCATGCCGTACATCATGCTCACGGAGGTGCGCAGCCCCTGCCGGTGGGCTTCCTCCTGCACCCCGAGCCACTCGTCGGTCTGCGCCTTCTTGGGCGCCACCCGCTGCCGCACCGCGTCCACCAGGATCTCACCGCCGCCGCCCGGGATGCTGTCGAGCCCGGCGCCGCGCAGTTCCCGGATCACGTCGCTCACGGGGAGGCGGAACCGCTCGGAGAAGAACACCACCTCGGACGGGGAGAACCCGTGGATGTGGATCGGGTGGTGCTGCTTGATGTAGCGCAGCAGGTCGAGGTACCACTCGAAGGGGATGTACGGGTTGTGCCCCCCCTGGATCAGGATCTGCACCCCGCCCAGCGCCTTGCACTCGTCAATCTTGGCCCCAATCTGCTCGAAGGAGAGGACGTACCCCTCGCCGTGCTTCGGGCGCCGGTAGAAGGCGCAGAAGCCGCAGTCCGCCACGCAGACATTGGTGTAGTTGATGTTCCGGTCGATGATGTAGGTGACCACCGGCTCGGGGTGGTGCGCCCAGCGCGCCCGGTCGGCGAGGTCGCCGAGCTCGAGCAGGCTGGCCCGCTCGTACAGCGCGAGCGCGTCCCGGAACTCCCCTGACGAACGATCCACCGTGTCCATGACTGTCCTCACCCCAGGAAGACCGCCGGCCACCCTAGGCCGCGGTGATGAAGCTCAGGCTGCCGTCGGGCACCAGCCCATCCTGCGCCAGGCGACGGAAGAAATCGGTCAGGCCGGCCAGGTGCCGGTAGGAGAACCCGTAGTCGAGATCGCCGAGGTAGGCCCGGCAGGTGTCGCGCGGGATCCCGGTCCGGGCCCAGGCCTGGTCCGCCAGCAGGTCCAGATGGCCCAGCCCCCAGGCCCGCGATTCGAGCAGCCGGGAATGGACCCTGGCTACCCTCGCCTGGTCCGCCGCGCGGCGCGCGGCCCACACCGCGAAGACGAACGGCAGGCCGGTCCACTCCCGCCAGGCGAGGCCGAGATCCACCTGCACCGGATAGCTATCGCGCGCGGCGAGCAGGAGCGCGGCGTCGCCGATCACGAGCACTGCCTCGTGGGGGAACCGCGCCAGCGCCTCGAGGTCGGCCGGCTCCGCCCGCACGGTGGCATACCGGGGCTCCACCTTCCAGCGGTGGCGGCAGAGCAGCTCCAGCAGCAGCACCGAGGTCCGGGACGAGGACGTCCGGAGCACCGTGGTGCCGGTCAGCGCCTCCACCGGCCGGCGGGAGAACAGCTTCACGCTGTGCACCGGTCCATCGCAGCTGATCGCCAGCCCGGGCAGCAGGTGGTACGCCGCCGCATCCCGCGCGTACTCCACGGCGCTGACCACGCTCAAATCCAGCTGGCCGGCGGCCAGAAGATCGTTGAGGTCGCTGGCGGTCCCGCTCACGAGCTCCGCCTCCGCCGGCACCAGCCCGCGATCCATGGCGCCGTACACCGGATAGCAGTTGATGTACGGGATCCGGCCCAATCTCATGCGGGCACCAGCTCGGCCTCGGCCGGATCGAAGGACTCCCGCACCGGCTGGTAGAGGCTGTTCCGCTCCACCGGGCGCTTCCCCGCGGCCCGGATCAGCTCCACCAGGTCGGCATAGTGCATGTGCATCTGGGTCTGGGCCCCCGCCTCGTGATACACCCGCTCGTACACCACCGTGCCCTCGACATCGTCACAGCCGAAGCTCAGCGCCACCTGCGAGAGGAATGGCGTCACCATCGGCCAGTGGGTCTTCACGTGGGCGATGTTGTCGAGGAACAGGCGGCCCACGGCGATGTTCTTGAGGTCCTCGTAGGCCGTCGTGGCGCTGCCGACCCGGCCCAGCTCCTCGCCCAGTTCGTTGTGGTCCGGATGATAGGCCAGCGGGATGTAGGTCAGGAAGCCGCCGGTCTCGTCCTGCAGGGACCGCAGCATGGTGAGATGCTCGATCCGGTCGTCCGCGGTCTCCACGTGGCCGTAGAGCATGGTGCAGTTGGTGGGGATGCCCAGCTGATGCGCCTCGCGGTGCACCGCGATCCACTCCTCCCCAGTGAGCTTCCGCTCGGCGATCGTGGCGCGGACCGCCGTGGAGAAGACCTCGGCCCCGCCCCCCGGCAGGCTGGTGAGCCCCGCCTCCTGGAGCGCGAGCAGGACCTCCCGC
Source organism: Gemmatimonadota bacterium (assembly GCA_016794805.1). Classification (GTDB taxonomy): domain Bacteria; phylum Gemmatimonadota; class Gemmatimonadetes; order Gemmatimonadales; family GWC2-71-9; genus JADJOM01. The sequence continues at coordinate 6,405 of JAEUJI010000321.1, read as the reverse complement.
GGGGAGGTCTTCTCGATCCGCGCCAGGTGAGCGATCTCGACCGCGGTCAGCGCCTTGATGTGGATATGGGGGAATCGCTGCTTCAGCCCCCGCAACATCTCCGTGTAATAGGAGAGCCGGAGCTTCGGGTGGAGCCCGCCCACGATGTGGAACTCGCTCGTGGGAGAGTTGCGCGCCTGCTCCGCCTCGGCGTACACCTCTTCCAGGGTTCGGGTGTACGCGCCCTCTTCCTTCGGCATGCGCGCGAAGGAACAGAAGACGCAGGTCTTCCGCAGCACGCAGACGTTGGTGGGATTGAGATGCTGGTTGGCGGAGAAGAAGACCCGGTCGCCATTGAGGCGGTCGTTGGCAAAGGCCGCAAGCCGCCCCAGCCCGAGCAGATCGTTGCTCGCGTACAAGGCGCGCGCATCCTCCGCCTCCAGCCGGCGGCGCGCCAGTACCTTCTCGGCCACGGGGCGGAGCGCGGGGTCCGTCAACCGACCCGGATCAAGCGATTGCGGCATCGTATGTCCTTGGCGGGTAGCCACTTACTACCGTCGCCCTAATCTACCCCGATGCCCGGGCCCGGTGCCACCCCCTAGGGAAGGAGGTCGAACGTCCAGAGGGGTGCAGGCTCGGCGCCCCCCACCCACAGCAGATACAACTTCTGACGGACGCGATCGACCGCCATACTCCCCGACCAGGTGTAATTGTTACAGGAGGCGATGGTGCCACCGCCGGCCATCTCGCCGAGCAGAGTGAGGGTCGAGGCCTGGTACACCACGACACGTGGCCCGCAGGTCCGGTAGCCCTGCACAAAGAGCAGATCCCGAGTCGGGTCGCGGGCGAGGGTCAAGGCAGTCAAGGAGTCGGGGAGGTCACGCGCGCCGAGCCGTTGGCCGTTCGTGGCGTCCAGAACGTAGATCGAGTCCGCCAGCATGTACTGGTAATGAGCTGCGCCGAGGAGGTAGAGGACGCCACCATCCGCGCTGAACTCGGCCCACTGCACCGCACCAACGGCCGGAGCGGTGAACGCCGTGTCACCGGTGCGGGCATCAAAGACCGGGGCCCCGGACAGTGAGGTGCCCACCAGCGCCATCGCGACTCGGTCGCCTCGCGGGGAGATGAAGAGGTTCCACGCATCTTCGGTCGGGAGGAAGGACAGCGAGGTGGGCCCAACGGTGTTGGTCCAGTGGCTCTGACTGAAGAGCCAGGTGGTGTCCGTCATCTGGGCCCCCAGGCGGAGGTGGCCCGTCCGGAAGAGGGGAAGAGCCGAGACCGGCTGGGGCGTGGGCCAGAGTTGCCAGACCTTGAGCGTGTCCGTCGAATCGCGGAGGAGGAAGCGATCGGGCCGATAGGTGATCCCGACGCCGTAGTAGCCGCCAGGGGTACGGAGCCCCGGGCGCAGGTGCGCGGTGGCGGTCACCGGATCCACCTCCACCACCTCGTAGCCCGCGGGACCTGCCGCAGCGCCGACGAACATCGGGTTTGTTCCCCGCGTAGTTGCAACCAGCCCAACCTGAGGCGCCGGGGTGAGGTCAACCCGCCCGGACTGCCCGACCCTGTCCACCGCCCCCAGCTCCTCCGTCCCCTGCCGGTTGACCAGCGCCAGCTCAACCCCGCCGGACGGGCCGACGGGCAGCGTGAAGGTCACGGTCGAGTCATCGATCCGGGTCAACCGCGCCGTGTCTGCCCCAGCCAGCACGAGCGGCAGGGAATCCCGACCAGAGAAGAAGGCTGACCGGAGCGTGACGATCCCACCGCTCCACTGCCGGTCGGGACTAATCGCAAAGTCGAATCTGGCCGGGGGGACGTTCGGCTGCTCACACGCGACCAGCGCCACGCCAACGCAGAGCGGGCTGAGGCGGCGGCGCATCGAGCCTCCTACAGAAGGGTTCACCGAACATCGGCCCTCTGGCGGCAACTGTCAATCAGCTAGAACGCTTCCGTCGCCCCGATGCTTATCCCCCCGCCGCCGAAGCTCGTGAGGGTGTAGTCCACGCGCAGGTTGAGCGGGTCCGCCGGGTTGACGTTGAAGCGGAGCCCCGCCCCGTAGGTGAACTTGAGCTCATCGAACAGCTCCGTTCCGGGGCTGCCGAAGACATTCCCCGCCGAACCGAAGAAGACGTACCCCAACCGGCCCTTGAGGTGGCCGCGATAGTCGGCCTGGGTCACCAGGGCATGCCGGTCGCGGAACCGGCCCAGGTACACCCCGCGCATCACCTCCTGGGTGGTCATCGAGGACAGCATGGCCATCGACTGGATCGGCACCCCTGCGCCGTTGAACTCCCCGTACGCCGTCAGCGCGATCACATCCTTGCCCGCCCGCACGGGGAGGTACGTCCGGACATCCACCACCGCCCGGGAATAGCTGAAATCTCCCCCCAGTACCCGGCCGTGGCGCAGCAGGTCAACCTGCAGGTACTTGCCCCGCGTGGGAGTCGTCTGGGAGTTCCGCCCCTCCAGCAGGAGCGTGGCGCCAACGCCGGCGCTGGTTCCGCCCTCCGCCCCGATCAGTGATGGAGGAATCCGGGCGGGGTACTGCCAGTCGAGATCGCTGGCGGAGTGCCGGCGCACGTAGGGCCCGAAATAGAGGTCCGTGGCCACCCGGCGGAGGACCCGGCTTTCCAGCCTCAGGAACCGCTGCTCCATCAGGTTGGAATCGGCCTCCTGGGTGCGCGGACCGATGCCGTAGTAGAAGAGGGGAAAGAAGCCCGCGTCCACCGTCGCGCTCACCCACCACTCGGAGCGGGGAGTGAATAGGCTGGTCCCCAGAAAGGTGAGCCACTGCCCCTTGGTGGTGTAGGCGAAGTTGGCGGCCAGGTAGGAGGGACGGGTCTCCGCAACCCGGGACTGGCCAGGCCACTTGAACTGCAGGCCGCCGGCCACCCCGAACTGGAGCCTGGTCTGCGGGGTGTAGCTGATGTAGGGCAGCCCGATGAGTCGGGGACGGTAGGCCGGGAAGGCGGAATCGGACGAGGCGGTATCGGCCTGGGCCGTCACCGCACCTGGGACCAGCGCCAGCAGCAGGAAGGGGAATACGGCGCGCACCTAGTGCCCTCCCCCGGCGGAGTGCCCCACCGTCGGGAGGTATTTCGGCTCCCGCCAGTGCCGGGTGGCCTGTTCATAGGCGTAGGCCATGGCCAGCAGGGCGGGCTCGCTCCACGCCCGGCCAAAGAGGGAAAGACCCACGGGCAGCTCCTGGATGAACCCCATCGGGACGGTGATGTGCGGATACCCTGCCACCGCCGCCGGGGTCGTCACGGAGCCGGTGAAATGGTCGCCGTTGACCAGGTCGATCGGCCAGGCCGGATTGCCGGTCGGCGCCACGAGTGCATCGAGGCGGTGCCGGGTCATCACGGCATCAATCCCCTCGGTGCGCCACAGCCGGCGACAGGTGGCCAGCGCCCGGCGGTACGCCGGGGTCGTGAGCGGGCCGCGGGATTCCGCCTCCACCAGCGTCTCCTGACCGAAATATGGCATCACCCGAGCTCGTTCCCGCTCGTTGAAGGCGATCACGTCCGCCAGCGACCGCACCGGGACCATCGGATCCAGCGCCGCCAGGTATGCGTTGAGCCCCGCCTTGAACTCATAGAGCAGCACCTCGAACTCGGCCGAGCCGTCATCGGCCGCATGGGGGAGCTCCGCCGGATCCACAATCACCGCCCCCAGGCGCCGCAGCTCCCCCAGCGCCGACTCGAATAACCGGTCAGTGGCGTCGTGGTAGCCCGTGAAGACCTTCCGGGGAACGCCGAGCCGCTTCCCCCTGAGCCCGTCCGGATCCAGGAAACCCGTGTACTCCCTCGCCCCCCTGGCACCTGCGAGGCGGGTCGCCGGATCAAGCGGATCCGGCCCGGTGATCCCCCCCAGCAGGATCGCGGCGTCCCGCACCGAGCGCGTGATCGGGCCGGCGGTGTCCTGGGTGACGGAGATCGGGATGATCCCGGTCCGGCTCACCAGCCCGACCGTCGGCTTCAGCCCCACCACCCCCACGGTTGCCGCCGGGCAGGTGACGGACCCATCGGTCTCGGTCCCGATCCCGCCCGCCACGTAGGAAGCCGCGACGGCGCCGGCGGTGCCCGAACTCGACCCGCAGGGGGTCCGGTCCAGGACATGGGGATTCCGGCCCTGCCCCCCGCGGCTGCACCAGCCACTGGAGGAATGGGGTGACCGGAAGTTCGCCCACTCGCTCATGCTGGACTTGGCCAGGAGCACCGCCCCGGCCGCCCGAAGCCGCCCGGCCAGGTGGGCATCCTGCCGGGCGATGGACCCCGCCAGGGCGAGTGACCCTGCAGTGGTGGTCATTCGATCCGCGGTGTCAATGTTGTCCTTGATGATCAGGGGGATCCCGTGCAGCGGGCCCCGGACCCGGCCGGCGCTGCGCTCACGGTCCAGGCCACGGGCGACGGCCATGGCCTCAGGGTTGAGGTCGAGCAGGTGCCTGAGCTCGGGGCCCGACCGATCCAGGGCCTCCGCCCGATCCAGCGACCAGCGCACCAGCTCCTCGGCAGTCCACCGCCCGGCTGCCATCCCGGCGGAAAGCTCAGCGATCCCATCCAGCGTGCCCGGGGCATCGGACCGGCGTCCGCGGCGTGTTGATAAGATACTTGAGCCCGTACCGCCATTCCGTACCGCCGGAACGACAGCCAGGGCGGCGGAGCCCATCGCCGCCAGGAGGCCACGTCTCGATAGCCCACCAACTTGTGGAGAACTATGGGTGCTGCGGAGCTCGGCACCCCGGAGCTCTGGGGCGGGAATTGGGGTGGCATCAGCGCGGCGGTTTTTCAACATTGGATCTCCAATCCGGGGCCGAAAGAGCCGCCGGACCTCAACCAAAGTGTGAAGTGCACATGTTAGCTAAATCACTGAATAAAAAGCGCTTCCATGGTTGTATATCATGTCGATTCTACTACCAGCAAAGATCCTGCATACTTTCGCCGATACTGACGTCCGACCATCAAGTTGTGCTGGCGCCAGCCGCCGGCCTACCGCCTGATTCACGCATGAGGGGGTGCATGTACCGCATCAGGCTGACGTCGGGGGAGGAGGCGGTCTTCCGATCCGTCGAAGAGCTGGCGCTCGCCGTACGGTCCGGCGTGGTAAGCCCGAAAGCCGAGGTTTTCCACAAAGCCGCGAATCGCTGGCTCCCGGTCGAAGTACACCCGGACTACCAGGCCGCGGTCAGTGGGAAGCACCCCGCCCTGCCATTGGACCCGAAGAAGGCAACCTCTGCCAAGCGGCCTGCCATCACGGCCAGGAGACCCGCCCTGGCTCCGATTCCGGGCTCAAGTCAGGCCGCGCCACCCCCCGACCCGCTCCGTCCGGTTCTGCGGCCTCCCCCTCCGGCGCCGCCGGCGGCGGTTCCCGCACCGAGGGCTGCCTCGCCGCCCCCGGCGCGGGTCACGGCAATTCCGGCCGCACCAAGGTCCGGCAGGTCCAGCCCCTCCCAACGCGGCCGCACCCTGCTGGCCTGGACGACGGCCGCCGGGGCCGTCTGCCTCTTCGGTGTGGGGGCGTTCCTCGCCGCCCCGCGGCTCCGGGAGTGGGGTTCCGCTGCGATCCCGAGGACCGAGGCCCTGGAGGAGGGTATGGCTGCCCTGCCGGCGGTCCAGGCCCAAGAGATGGACCCTTGGCCCCCCTCCGGTGCGGCGCCGGGTCCGGACTCTGAGCTGGTGGCTCAACCGGACTCCGAGTCCCCGGCGCCGGCTCCATCCCGTGCTGAGACTGACCCCGGCACCCTGGTCTCCAGCCTGCGTGCCAGCCGGACCTCCGGGGTGAGCTACAACGAGGCCTACGCGGAGGCGCGGGCAGAGCTGGACGAGTCGCTCCGGTCTGTCCAGTTCCGCCGGGTGTTCAGCGCGGCCCGGTTCAGCTCCGCCGACAGCATCCGGGCGGCCCGGCGGATGATCGGCGCTGCCGGAAACATCCTCCGGGCGTATCGGGGTCGGGAAGTCATGCTGGAGCAGACCTACCGGCCGGACGATCCCGGCGGGCGCGGGACCCTTCGGGAACCGTTCGAAACCGCCGAGACCTCCCGGACGCTGCTGGCTGACGCGGACAGCCTGTACGGGCTGCTAGCCGCCCAGCAGGGGCGTTTCAAGTTCAATGGGACCAGCCTTCGGTTCGCCGATCCTCGCGCCGCCCGGCAGTATTCCGACCTGCGCCGCCGGATCATACTGACCCTTGGGGACTGGCGCACTGCACCGGACCTGAACTCCGGGGTGACAATCCCCCGCCTCATCCTCGCGCTCGGCGCCGAGGTCCCGCCGCCTGCCCGCTGAGGTGGAATCCAGCCTCCCGCCCTTGGGGCGCCCAAGCTATACTGCAACATCATGGTACGGGTCCGCTTGGCCTCCGGTGAGGAGGCCGTGTTTCGCTCTGTGGATGAGCTCGCGCTGGGGATCCAGAGCGGGGTCGTATCGGCCG
>JAEUJI010000263.1 GCA_016794805.1 Gemmatimonadota bacterium | reverse complement strand
CTCGCGGGCTACATGGGCGAGGCGACCGAGCACCTCGCCGCCCGCACCGGGCCTGCCTTCGGCGGATTCCTCAATGCCACGTTCGGCAACGCGGCCGAGCTCATCATCGCCATCGTGGCGCTCCGGGCGGGGATGGTGGAGCTGGTGAAGGCCTCGATCACCGGGAGCATCCTGGGCAACCTGCTGCTGATCCTGGGCCTCTCGCTGGTGGCCGGAAGCCTCAAGACCCCGATCATCCGCTTCAACCGCACCGCGGCCGGGATGAGCGCCGGGATGCTTGCGCTGGCGGTCACCGGCCTGGTCTTCCCGACGGTGTTCCATGGCGTCGCGGCGAGCGCCAACCGGGAGCTGATCGAGCTGCACCTCTCCGAGGCGGTCGCGGTCGTCCTGGCGGTGACCTACGGCTTCTCGCTGCTGTTCTCGCTCAAGACGCACAGCCGGCTGTTCGCCGGCGAGCCCCACCCGATGACCGGCCACCTGTGGAGCACGCCGGTCGCGATCGGGGTGCTGGCCCTGGCGACCATCGGCGTGGCCCTCGAGTCGGAGGTCCTGGTCCATGCGGTGGAGGAACTCAGCACCGAGCACGCCTGGCTCTCGCAGACCTTCCTGGGCCTCATCGTGATTCCGATCATCGGCAACGCGGCGGAGCACGCCACCGCCATCGTGGTCGCCCGGAAGGGGAAGGTGGACCTGGCACTCAACATCGCGATGGGCTCAAGCACCCAGGTCGCCCTGCTGGTGGCGCCCCTGCTGGTGTTCATCGGGGCGCTGATCGGACCGAACAGCAGCGGCCAGTATATGAACCTGGTCTTCACCCCGATCGAGGTCATCGCCGTCTCGCTCTCGACCATCCTGACCGCCATCGTGACCCTGGACGGCGAGTCGCACTGGTTCGAGGGGGTGCAGCTGCTGGCGCTCTATGCCATGGTGGCGATCGCGGTCTTCTTCCTCTAGGTGGAGCCGTGACAACGCCACTTGCCGGGGGAGTGCGGGGGTCGTAGTGTGCGGGGGCGCGGCGGCGCAGTTGACGGGCACGGACGGCGCTCGTAAGTTGCCACGGATCAAACCTTTACGTCTCTTCTCGGAGCCCTAGGCTGCGCACCCGACCGACGGTTCTCTACCATGCGCCGGCGGCCGACACCGTGCCCGACCTGGTTCGCCACTGGGCGGAGGGTCGTGACTTCCCGTTGCTGGTGCTGCCGGACCCGGCGGACGTCCACTCGATCATCCTGCGCGGGTTCCCCTGTTTCCTGTTCGTTGATGCCGACCGGGCGGGGGCGGCGGGGGGCACGCTGGTCCGAAAGCTGAAGAGCGACGCCTTCACCGCCATCGTCCCGGTGGTGATGCTGTCCGGGCGCCATGACCCGGCCCCGGTGGAGGGGTGGTTCGCCGCCGGCAGCGACGAAGTGGTCACCAGTTTCTTCTCGCCGGCGGAGCAGCGGGCCCGGATCGACGCGATCCTCACCCGCACCGAGCGGGACGTCAGCGTGCACCCCTCGACCCGGCTGCCGGGGACGACCGAGATCGAGCGCGAGATCCGCCGGGGGCTGGACAGCGAGATCGAGTTCGCGGTCTGCTACGCGGACCTGGATCACTTCAAGGAATTCAACGACCGGTACAGCTACTACGACGGCGACCGGGTGATCTACCTGCTTTCGCGAATCCTGCACGACGTGGTGAAGGGGCTGCTGGGAACGACGGGGTTCGTCGGGCACATCGGGGGAGACGACTTCATCTTCGTGGTGCCGCTGGAGGAGGTGAACGCCATCTGCACCGAGATCCTGGCGGTCTTCGATACCCTGATCCCCCTGCAGTACAACGACCAGGACCGCCGGGCCGGCTACTTCTTCGGGAAGGACCGTCGGGGGCAGCTCCACCGGGTGCCCCTGATGACGCTGTCCATCGGCATTGTGACCAACCGGAGCCGGAAGTTCACCCATCCGGCCCAGGTGTCGGAGCTGGCGACTGAGATGAAGAGCTACGCGAAGACGCTGCCCGGTTCCGTGTTCGTGGTAGACCGGCGACAGCAGACCGACTCGGACGACCCCGGTGACCGGCGTCCGGGTGCAGCCCGCTAGGGGGAGGCATGAACGTCACCTGTCCTTCCTGCACGACCATCTACCGCGTCGACCCGGCGAAGGTCCCGGACGGCGGGGTACGCGCCCGGTGCAAGGTGTGTGCGGCGGTCTTTCCGGTCGCCCGCTCCGCCCCGGCGGCAGCGGCCGCGCCCGCCGTCGCCCCGGCGCCGCCGGAACCGATGGCTCCGCCTCCCCGGGTGTCGCCGCCGCCGGCCGCGGCGCCATCGGCCGACGAGATCACGGCCCCCCGGCCGGCGGTGTCCGCGCCCCAGAGCCCGCCGCCGGAGCCCGCGCCCGCGCCCAAGGTGGCAATGGCGCCTCCTCCAGTCGTCGTGGCGCCGCCCCCGGTCCCGCCGGCGGTGGTGGCACCGCCTCCAGCCCCACCGGTGGTGGCGGCGCCGGCGGCGGCACCCATGCCCCCGCCCGCGATGCCCGCGCGGCCGACGGCCGCGCCACCGGCCGTGCCTGCCGCGCCACGGCCAACCGCGCCGAGGCAGTTCCCACCGCCCGCCACCCCCGCCCGGGGAGCAGGCCCGGCGATGCCGCCTCCGGCGGTGCGTCCCACGATGCCGAGCGCGCCGGCCGCCCCACCGAGGCCGGTGCCACCCACGGTGCAGGCGCCGCTGCCGGCCGCCCCAGCCGCGCCGATGGCACCGTCGCGCCCTGCCGGGCGACCGGTCAATCCGTTCCTGGCGCAGGATCCCTCGCAGCAGGCCCG
>JAEUJI010000023.1 GCA_016794805.1 Gemmatimonadota bacterium | reverse complement strand
GCGTACACCGAGATGCTGGTGCGCGCCTGCCATCGGCGCGGCGCCCACGCCATCGGGGGCATGGCCGCCTTCATCCCCTCCCGGAAGGACCCCGAGGTGACCGCGCGGGCCCTGGAGCGGGTGCGGGAAGACAAGGAGCGGGAGGCGGCGATGGGATTCGACGGCTCCTGGGTGGCGCACCCCGACCTGGTTCCGGTGGCGCAGGCCGCCTTCGACCAGGTGCTGGGCGCCCGGCCGAACCAGAAGGACCGCACCCGGGAGGATGTCGTCCCCCGGGCGGAGGCGCTGCTCGGCGTGGCGATTCCGGGCGGGAAGGTGACGGAGGCCGGTGTCCGCACCAACGTGCGGGTGGCGCTGGAGTACATCGAGAACTGGCTGGAGGGGAGGGGCGCAGTCGGGATCGACAACCTGATGGAGGACTCGGCGACCGCCGAGATCTCCCGAAGCCAGCTGCAGCAGTGGATCCACCTGGGGGTGAAGCTCGAGGACGGCAAGGCGCTGACCCGCGAGCGCTACGAGCGGATCCGGCAGGAGGAGGTAAATGGCCTGATGAAGCGGCGCGGGGCGGCCGGCCGGCTCACGGAAGCGGCGGCGCTGCTGGACCGGCTGGCCGAGGAGCAGGTGCCGGAGGAGTTCCTGACCCTCGGGGCGTACGGGCTGCTGGAATAGGAACGGAGCGCCACGGGATGCCGTCGCGCTCCGTTCACGGCCCCCTCGGGCCGGTCAGACTGGGGCGGCAGGGGTCGAACCTGCAACCTCCCGGTTAACAGCCGGGCGCTCTGCCAGTTGAGCTACACCCCATCGGTCCTGCGGCAACAGAAAACCCGCCGATCTCTCGACGGGTCCGAAGCGTACCAGCGCGATCACCGCAATCGCCTACGCCCGACCCGTCTCCCCGAGGAAGCGGTTCGGATTTCGATTCGAATTGAGGTTCGGCTGGGTGCGCATAAGGTGGATAAGGGTACCGACAGGCTGGGGTCGGGTCAAGTGCCGCGCACGCCGGGTCCCTCCCGACAAACTTGACCCTCCCCGGGAGAATCGGTACCGTAGCCGTTCCTCCGCGCACCACGCTGCAGGACCGCGCATGCATCCCCCACTGAGGCCGTGATCATGGAACGCCCCGTCACCCTGAACATCAACGGCAGGAGCCACACCGTGCAGGTGGAGCCGCGGGCCCTGCTGGTGCACGTCCTGCGCGACACCCTGAACCTGACCGGCACCCACGTCGGCTGCGACACCAGCCAGTGCGGCGCCTGCACCGTGCTGGTGGACGGCCAGGCGGTGAAGAGCTGTACCACCCTCGCGGTCCAGGCCGAGGGCACCCGGATCACCACGATCGAGGGGCTGGCCCGGGGGGACACGCTGCACCCGCTGCAGATGGCCTTCTGGGAGAAGCATGGGCTGCAGTGCGGCTTCTGCACTCCGGGCATGATCCTGACCGCGGTGGACTTCCTGGCGCAGAACCCCGACCCCACGGACGACGAAATCCGGCACGCCATCGAGGGCAATCTCTGCCGCTGCACCGGCTACCAGAACATCGTCGCGGCGATCAAGTCCGCGGCCGCCACCCTGCGCGCCGGCAATGCCGGCGCCGCCGCCTGAGGAGGCGCCCCCATGGCGACCCTCTTCGGTTCCGGCATCAAGCGCCGCGAGGACCCGCGGCTGATCACCGGCCAGGCCACCTACGTGGACGACGTCAAGCTCCCCGGCCTCGCCTACGCCGTCTTCGCCCGGAGCCCGTATGCCCACGCGAAGATCACCCGCATCGACGTCTCGGCCGCGCGGCAGGCGCCGGGCGTCATCGCGGTGTATACCGGCGCGGACGTGAAGGACCGGCTGGTGCCGGTTCCCTGCGCCTGGAACGTGCCCAACTGCGACCTCAAGATTCCCGCCCACCCGCTGCTCGCGTACGACAAGGTGCGCTACGCCGGTGACGCGGTGGCCATGGTCATCGCCGAGACCCGCGCCCAGGCGCGGGACGCGGTGGACCTGGTGGACGTGGATTACGAGCCGCTGCGCGCCACCGCCGATCCCGAGCAGGCCACCCAGCCGGGCGCCGCGCGGCTGCACGAGGAGATCCCCGACAACATCGGCTTCACCTGGGTGGTGAGCGGCGGCGACGCGGCGGCGGCGTTTCAGCACGCCGAGGTGGCGGTGAGCCAGCGGATCGTGCAGCAGCGGCTGCTCCCCACGGCCATGGAGCCGCGGGCCGCCGTGGCGCAGTACAACCGGGGTTCCGGCCAGCTCACCCTCTGGGCCACCAGCCAGAACCCGCACATCCACCGCTTCCTCTGCTCCGTCATGCTCAAGCTGCCGGAGCACCGGATCCGGGTGATCGCGCCCGAGGTGGGCGGCGGCTTCGGCTCCAAGATTCCGGCCTATCCCGACGAGGCCCTGGTCTCCTTCGCGGCGATGGAACTGGGCATCCCGGTCAAGTGGACCGAGGACCGCTCCGAGAACTACAAGGTGACGATCCACGGCCGCGACCACATCGAGTACGTGGAGATGTGCGGCACCCGGGACGGGAAGATCACCGGCATCCGCACCCGGGTGTACGCCGGCCTCGGCGCCTACGCCTCCACCGCGGCGCCCGGGATCCCGACCATCCTGCACGGACTGGTGTACTCCGGCAGCTACATGATCCCCAACATTCACGGGACCATCTACGGAGTGTACACCAACGGCACGCCGGTGGACGCCTACCGCGGCGCCGGCCGCCCCGAGGCGGCGTACCTGATCGAGCGGCTGGTGGACATCTTCGCCCGGAAGATCGGGATGGACCCGATCGAGGTGCGGCGCAGGAACTTCATTCCCAAGGACAAGTTCCCCTACACCGTCGCCACCGGCCTCATCTACGACAGCGGCAACTACGAGGCGGCGCTCGACAAGGCGCTCGGCATCCTCGACCTCAAGGCCTTCCGCGCCGAGCAGGCCAAGGCCCGGAAGGATGGCCGCTACCTCGGGATGGGGCTGGTGAGCTACATCGAGATCTGCGGCCTCGGCCCCAGCCAGGTGGCCGGTGCGGTCGGCTTCGGCGGCGGGCTCTACGATTCGGCGATCGTCCGGGTCTATCCCACCGGCGTCGTGAAGGTCTACATCGGCGCCTCGCCGCACGGGCAGGGCGAGGAAACGACCTTCGCCCAGATCGTGGCCTCGGAATTCGGGTACCCGGTGGAAAACGTGGAGATCATCCACGGCGACACCGACAACACCCCGCAGGGCTGGGGCACCTACGGCAGCCGCACCACCGCGGTCTGTGGCTCGGCGGTGAAGGTCGCGGCGCTCCGGGTGAAGGAAAAGGCGAAGCTCCTCGCCGCCCACCTGCTCGAGGCCAACGAGGCGGACCTCGAGTGGAAGGACGACGCCTTCCGGGTGAAGGGCTCCCCCGACAAGGCCAAGGGCATGGCCGAGCTCGCACTGATGGCGAACGTCGCCTGGAACATGCCGCCTGGGATGGAGCCCGGGCTGGAGGCCACCGCCTTCTTCGACCCCACCAACTTCGTCTACCCCTTCGGGACCCACATCTGCACCGTGGAGGTGGACGAGCAGACCGGGCAGGTGAAGATCCTCCGCTACATCGCGGTGGACGACTGCGGCCCGCCCATCAACCCGATGATCGTGGACGGCCAGATCCATGGCGGCGTGATCCAGGGCATCGGCGAGGGGCTGCAGGAGATCGCGGTCTACGACGAGGAGGCCCAGCTGGTCACCGGCACCATGATGGACTACGCCGTGCCCAAGGCCAGCCAGATGCCGCACATCGAGGTGGCACACACCATCACGCCGTCACCGGTCAATCCGCTCGGCGTGAAGGGCTGCGGGGAGGCGGGGACCATCGCCTCCGCCGCCTGCCTGGTGAACGCGGTCTGTGACGCGCTCGCCCCGCTCGGCATCACCCACATCGACAAGCCGCTCACCCCCGCGCGGGTCTGGGCCGCCATCCAGAAGGCCAAGGGAGCCACGCCATGATCCCCACCAGCTTCGACTACGTGCGCGCCGGCTCGGTGCGGGAGGCGCTCGGCCTCCTCGCCCTCGGCGACGGCACCAAGGTGATCGCCGGCGGCCACAGCCTCCTGCCCATGATGCGGTTCCGGCTGGTGCAGGCGCCGAAACTGGTGGACATCTCGCGGCTCGAGGAGCTGCGGGGGGTGCAGGAGTACAAGAAGGGACTCCGGATCGGCGCCACCACCACCTACGCCGAGCTGGCCCGGCACCCGCTGGTGCGGGAGCGCTGCCCGGTCATCGCGGAGGTGGCGGCGGACATCGCCGACATCCAGGTGCGGAATCGCGGCACCATCGGCGGGTCGCTGGCGCACGCCGACCCCGCCAGCGACATGCCCGCGGTGATGATGGCGCTCGACGCCGAGTTCCAGCTCCGCTCCAAGAAGGGGGGCCGGCGCACCGCCCGGGCGCGCGAGTTCTTCAAGGGCGCCTTCGTCACCGACATGACCGAGGAGGAGCTGTTCACCGACATCCTCGTCCCGGGGATGGGCCGGAACGCCGCCGTCTACGTCAGCTTCGATTCGGCGGCCTCGGGCTACGCCCTGGCCGGCGTCTGCGCCTCCATTGGCCGGAAGCGGGCCACGATCTCCGACATCAGCGTGGCCGTGACCGGCGTGGCGGAGGTGGTCTTCCTGGCCGGCGCGCTGGAGCGGATGAAGGACACCAAGTGCGACGCCGCGGTGCTGGCCGCCGCCGCGAAGGAGGCAGTGGCGGGCCTGGAGATCGCGGGGGACGTCCACGCCCCGTCCTCCTACCGCCGGCACATCGCGGAGGTGGCGATCATCCGCGCCGTGGAGCGGGCCTACCAGCGCGCCGGGGCATAGGCGCGCGCCGCGGTGCGCGCCCACGAAAGCCCGGCCGCCGGCGGTGTCTACGCGCTGGTGCTCGCGGCCGGCCGGGGACGCCGCTTCGGCGGCGACAAGCTGCTGGCGCCCTTCCGGGGCGCCACGATCATCGGGCATGTCACCGCCACCCTGGCACAGGCCATGAGCGGCGGGCTGCTCAGCGGCGGCGTGGCGGTGGTCCCGGTGCAGGCACGGGCGCTGCTCTGGCCGCTCGACACCGCGGGGCTGGAGGTCGTGGAGAACCCGGACGCCGGGACCGGACTCGCCTCCTCGCTGCGCCTCGGGCTGGCCGCGCTGGCCCAGCCGGATCGCAGCCCGGCTCCGGCCGCCGCGCTGATCGTGCTCGCCGACCAGCCGCTGCTCCGGCTGTCGGTGATCGAGGCCCTGATCTCCGCCTGGCGGCGGGCGCCAGGGACGCTCAGGCCCCGCTACGCCGAGCAGCCGGCGGAACCGGGCCACCCGGTGCTGCTGGACCGGGCGGACTGGTTCCTGGCCGAGGCGCTGCGCGGCGACCAGGGCCTCGGCGCGCTGCTGACCGGCCACGCGGGGGTCCGGCTGGTGGAGGTGCCGGGCGCCAACCCGGACGTGGATACCGCCGAGGATCTCCGACTGCTTGAGGACATGACCTGATGCGCATGAGCTTCTCCGGCGCCCCGGAAGTCGAGGCCCCCATCTCCCACGTCTGGCCCCGGGTGGTGGACCCGCACTTCGTGGCCCGGCACGGCCCCGGCGTGGAGTCGGTCGAGGTGCTCGACCCCCATCACTTCAAGGTGATCTGCGGCTTCGGGGTGGGCTCGATCAAGCTCCGCTTCGGGCTGGACGTCGAGCTGGCCGACGTGAATCCGCCCAACTACTTCACCATCAAGGTGCGGGGGAAGGCGCCGGGGTCCGCCGTCGAGGTGACCGCCGAGCTCTCGCTCGAGATGCTGGATGCCATCCGGACCCGCATGAGCTGGAAGGCGGTCAGCGACATCAGCGGCACGGTGGCCAGCGTCGGCGCCCGCCTCATGGAGGGCACCGCCCGGAAGCTGACCGAGCAGTTCTGGATCAAGTTCGCGGCGAGCATCTCGGAGGCCGGACCGCCGCCCGAGGCCGCGCTCCCCACCCCCGCGGATCCGGTCTCCCCCGCCACGCCTCCCGCTTCCGACCCCACCGCGCCGGCTTGACCGCGCCCGTCACCGAGCACTGGATCACCGTGCAGGGCCTCGAGCTGCTGGTCGAGGACCAGGGCACGGGTCCGGTCGTGCTGCTGGCCCACGGCATGTGGTGCGATGCCGGGATGTTCGCCGCGCTGGTCCGGGAGCTGAGCCGGGACCACCGGGTGCTGGTGCCGGACCTGCGGGGCCATGGCCGGAGCACGGTGCCGGACCGGCAGTGGCAGATCGCCGACCTCGCCGCCGACCTGGGTGCAATTCTCGATGCCCTCTCGGTCCCCAAGGTCCTGCTCGCCGGCTTCAGCATGGGCGGGATGGCGGCGGCCGAATTCGCCCTGCGGTACCCCGGCCGGCTGACCGGGCTGGCGTTCATGGGTACCAGCGCGGCATCGGAGGAATGGCTCCGGATTGCGGAGATCCGGGCCCTGGCCCGGCTGATCAAGCTGGCGGGCCGGCCGAAGTTCCTGGGCCATGAGGCGGCCCGGACCACCTTCAGCCCCGCCTTCCGGCGCGACCACCCGGAGGAGGTGGCCCGCTGGGTCCACACCGTCCACGCGATGTCGCGGACCGCGCTGATCCACGCCCTCAACGCCGTCGGCTCCCGTCCCTCGCTGCTCGAACGGCTGGAGGGGCTCGAGGTGCCCACCGTGATCCTGACGGGCAAGGCGGACAAGGTGATGAGCCCCAAGTGGTCCCAGGCCATGGCGCGGCGGCTGCCGCGGGCCCGGCTCGCGGCGTGGGAGGGGGCGGGGCACGCCATCCCCATGGAGCGCCCCGTGGAGGTGGCGGCCTGGCTCCGGGGACTGGAGCGGGGCCGCTTCCCGGGGGACGGGTGACTCTATCGGCAGGGGTCGGGCCGTGCCACATTTGGGGCTCGCACCCTCACCCCCGGACCATTCCATGAAGATCCCCCAGCTCCTGCTTCGGCAGCTCTACACCTTCGGCTCCCTCGCCAATGAACCCCCCGGGTTCCGCCTCAGCCTCAAGAACCGGCTCAGCGACGTGACCCTGCTCCGGATCGTCCGGGTCAAGTTCGACCACATCGAGTACCCGGCGAAGGCGCTCGAGGTGGACCTCGGCGACGGCCGCTGGCGCCCCGCGACCGAGATCACGCCGGACAAGCCGCACGACTTCCCGCTCCGCCAGGTGGCCCACCTGCGGGCGCCGGGCCAGCAGCTGCCGGAAGGGACCCACGAGCTCGAGATCGCGATCGAGGTGAAGGGGATCGGCGCGCTGAGCTTCAGCGTGAAGGACCATGTGGCGGAGCCGCAGCCCCGGGCCGTGTCGGTGCCGTACTCCAAGGAGGACAACTACACCCCCGCGATCATCGCCGAGCGGCAGAAGTACATCGAGCGGATCAGCGGGGCGAAGCTGGAGCACGTCAGCAAGTACTCGTTCGACCCGCAGCGCACCAAGGGGAACATCGAGAACTTCACCGGCGTGGCGCAGATCCCGCTTGGCTTCGCGGGGCCGCTCCGGGTAAACGGCGAGCATGCCCAGGGGGAGTTCATCATCCCGCTGGCCACCAGCGAGGGCACGCTGGTCGCGAGCTACAACCGCGGCATGAAGGTGCTCAACCTCTCGGGCGGGGTCACCTGCACCGTGCAGGCGGACCACATGCAGCGGGCCCCGGTCTTCGTGTTCGACAGCGCCCGGGAGGCCCGCGCCTTCCGCGACTGGACGGAGGAGCACATGCCGGAGATCCGCCGCGAGGCGGAGACCACCACGCGGGTCGGCAAGCTGCAGTACGTGGACACCTACCTGGCCAGCAAGTTCGCCTACCTGCGCTTCAATTATTCCACCGGCGATGCCGCCGGCCAGAACATGGTGGGCCGGGCCACCTTCGCCGCCTGCAGCTGGATCCTCGACAACAACAAGACCATCCGCCGGTTCTACCTGGAATCCAACCTCGCCACCGACAAGAAGGCGAGCCAGGTGAACATGATGCGCACCCGCGGCAAGCGGGTGACCGCCGAGTGCGTGATCAAGCGGGAGGTCCTGCTGGACGTGCTGCGGGTGGAGCCGGAGAGCCTGCACTACCACTGGGGGGTCGCCAACGTCGGCGCCATCCTGTCCGGCGCCAACAACAACGGGCTGCACTCCCCCAACGCCATCACCGCGATGTTCATCGCGACCGGGCAGGACGTGGCCAACGTCGCGGAGGGCTCCGCGGGCATCGTGTACGTGGAGCTCACCAAGGAGAAGGACCTCTATCTCTCGATCACCATTCCCTCGCTGATCGTCGCCACCCACGGCGGCGGCACCGGGCTCCCCACCCAGCGGGAGTGCCTCGAGGTGCTGGGCTGCCTCGGCAAGGGCAAGGTGAACAAGTTCGCGGAGATCGTGGCGGGGGTGGTGCTGGCGGGAGAGATCTCGCTCGCGGCGGCGATCAGCTCGCTCGAGTGGGTCAGTTCCCATGAGGAGTATGGGCGCAATCGCTGAGCAGGCCGCCGGGCAGGCGGACGCGCTCCGCGCCCGGGGCTTCGAGGTGATGCGGGTGGTGCGGCCGAGCGGGCTCTTCCGCCGCCTGCTGATCACCTGGCGCCATTTCCTGGGCCTGCTCTATGGCGGGCTGGGGGCGTACGTCCGGGCCCGCCGCGAGGATGGCACCGGGCGCGGGCTCAAGTTCCTGGTGCTCCGCGGCCTCGCCGCGGTCACCACCCCCTTCGTGGACCGGCGGCTCCGCTACGAGCCCTTTCCGGTCCAGCTCCGCCGCCGGCTGGAGCGCCTGGGGCCGACCTACATCAAGCTGGGCCAGATCCTGAGCCTGCGCGAGGACCTGCTCCCCAAGCCCATCACCAACGAGCTCAAGCACCTGCTCAACCGGCTGCCGGTGGTGCCGCTGCCGATCCTGGCGGCGATCATCGAGCAGGACCTGAAGCAGCCGGTGGACGCGATGTTCCTCGACATCGATCCCGTCCCGCTGGGCTCCGCGTCCATCGGCCAGACGCACCGCGCCACCACCCGGGACGGGGATCCCGTCATCATCAAGGTGGTGAAGCCGGGCATCCGCGAGACCCTGGAGCGGGACGCAAAGCTGCTGCGCATGCTGGGGAGCATCCTGCAGCTGATGATCCCCCGCTTCCAGCCCCGCCAGCTGGTGAACGAGTTCTGCGACTACACCCTGCGGGAGGTGGACCTGCGGCGGGAGGCGGACAACGCGGAGACCTTCTCCGCCAACTTCACCGACCTGCCGGACATCATCTTCCCGGAGATCTACCGCTCGTTTTCCGGCCGCAGCGTGCTCACCATGGAGTTCTTCGACGGGATGAGCCCCGACTCGGCGGAGGCCCAGGGGCTGCCCGAGGACCAGCGGCGGCACCTGACCGAGATCGGCGCCCAGGCCATCATCCGGATGCTCTACCGCGACGGCTTCTTCCACGCCGACCTGCATCCCGGCAACCTGATCATCCTCCCCGGTCCCAAGATCGGCTTCATCGACCTCGGCATGGTGGGCCGGCTGGACGAGGAGCTGCGGCGCACCCTGCTCTACTACTACTTCGCGCTCGTCATGGGGGACGCGGAGAACTCCGCCCGCTACCTCTCGGCCATTGCGTCGCCCGGGCCGGACGCCAATCCCAACGGCTTCCGCCGCGAGGCCGCCGAGATCGCCAACCGGTGGCGCCGCTCCTCCAACTTCGAGGAGTACTCCCTGGGGCAGCTGATCCTCGATTCGGTGTCGCGCGGGGCCCAGTACGGGATGTTCTTCCCCGTGGAAATGGTCCTGATGGTCAAGGCGCTGGTGACCTTCGAGGGGGTGGGTCACGTGCTGCTGCCGGGGTTCGACGTGGCGGAAGTCTCCAAGAAGCACATCCGCACCCTCTTCATTCACCAGTTCAGCCCGCTCCGGCTGCTGGCCGAAGGGATGCGCGGCGCGCCGGACCTGGTGGACGCCTTTGCCAAGATGCCGCTCCTCGTCACCGACGGGCTGCGGGTGCTGGAGAAGGTCGCGCGGCAGCCGTCGGAGAACCCGCTCAAGGGGCTCCGGGGAACGCTGATCGCGGGGTCATGCCTCGTGGCCGGCGCCATCTCGATGGGGTTCGGCGCGCCGTGGATGGTCTGGGGCGCGCTGTTCGTCATCGCCTTCTTCCTCGCCATCCGGAAGGGCTGAGATGCACCACCGGGTTGCGGGGAACGACGCCATCTGGCTGCAGGATACGGCCACCAACCCGATGGTGATCAACGCGATCATCACCACCGACCGGCTGGACCTCCAGACCCTGCGGGACACCTTCCGGGTCCGGGTGCTGGAGGCGGAGGGGGGGCAGCGCTATGCCCGCTTCCGCCACCGGGTAGTGTGGCACGGGTCCTCCCCGCATTGGGAGGAGGACCCGGACTTCGACATCAGCCGCCATATCTTCGCCGCCTCGGACCCCGGCATTCACACCGCCGAGGAGCTGCAGCGCTTCGCCGGCGCGGAGGCCAGCCGGCCCCTGCCGGATGATCGCCCCCGGTGGCAGTTCCATTTCGTGGAGGAGTTCGAGGCCGGCGGGAGCGCGCTCGTGGTGCGGATCCATCACAGCATCGCCGACGGCATCGCGCTCATGGCGGTCATCTTCGCCTTCATGGAGGAGATGACCGCGGAACACCTGGCGGTCCCCCGGGGGGCCATCCGGCCGGCGGCGGGCGCCCCGGGAAGCGGGCTGCTGCGGATGATCCTCGTGCCGCTCGCGGCGCCGGGCATCCTCATCCGGCGGCTGCTCTGGGTCCCGGACCGGCACGCCCTGCACGGGCCGGCCGTCTCGGGCCGGAAGCTGGTCGGCTGGACCGCCCCGCTCGACCTCGAGGTGGTGAAGGCGGCCAAGAACCGGCTCCACGCGACCGTGAACGACGTGCTGATGGCCTGCGTCTCGGGCGCGATCAGCCGCTACCTCGCGCGGCACGCGAACCAGACCATCCGGCGGGTCCACGTCTCGATGCCGGTCAACGTGCGCCGGTTCAACGAACCGCTGGCCATGGAGAACAAGTTCGCCGCGGTGCCGCTGGAACTGCCGGCCGGGATCCCGGACCTCGCCACCCGCGTGACCCGGGTGAAGCAGCGGATGGACGAGCTCAAGCGCTCGGCGGCGCCGATCGTGGTCTACGCCATCCAGCGGGCGCTGCTCGCGGCGCTGCCGGAGGCGGTGAGCCGCTGGCTGATCGACTTCCTGGCCAACAAGTGCACCGCCGTCGTGACCAACGTGCCGGGCCCGCAGCGGGACCTGACGCTGGCGGGCCGGCGGGTGCGCAACATGATGTTCTGGGTGCCCCAGCGGGCGAACATCGGGCTGGGGATCTCGGTGCTCAGCTTCGCGGGGAAGGTGCAGGTCGGGGTAATCGTGGACGCCCGGCTGATCCCCGACGCCCGCGACCTGACCCGGGCGTTCGAGGAGGAATTCGAGGCCCTCCGCGCGCTGTAGGGGCGACCGGGCGGTCGCCCCTGCGGCGCGCGCCTAGGACGCGCGCCTGCGGGCCCGGCGCCGTGCCGGCGGCGCCGATTCCATCCGGGTCAGCAGGTCCCCCAGCCGCTCGGTCACCGCCGATGCGGGCCGCCCCGCCGGCATCCCCACCCCGTCCCAGACGCTCCGCTCCTGGTCCTCCAGCGCCTCGACCCGGAGCCGCAGCCCGTGCCGCGCGAGCAGCGGCGCCAGCTGGTCGCGCCGCCGCCAGAGATCCCGGCGGGTGGCCTGGTACCCGATCTCGCAGACCTCGCGGCGGGAGCTGAAGGTGAAGATGTTGCTGAAGAAGAGCTGGTATTCGCTCCGCTCCGGCTCCAGCAGCACCACGTCCGTCCCCGGGAAGTGGCTGCGGTAGCGCGACATCCCCACCACCATGCGGGAGTGGATCAGGGTGCGGAAGGTCTGGGAGAGGATGGCCGGCACGCCGCGGCGAAGCAGCGCTCCCCGCTCCAGCGCCCCGCTCGCCTCGCCCTGCGCCACATCCACCGGCACCAGCGGATTGATGCAGAACAGGAGCTTCGCGCCATGCTCCAGCGCCACCGAGGCGTGGACCGTCTTGAGCAGCACGCCATCCACGCAGAGGCGGCCTTGGACCTCCACCGGGGGGTAGAGCCCGGGCACCGCGGTGCTGGCCTGGACCGCCTGGGAGATCGGGACCCGCTCCCAGCCCGGCGAGCCAAACACGATCGGCGTGCCCGACTCCAGGTCGGCGGCCACGACGAACAGCCGCTGCCGGAGCTTCCGGAAGTCGTCAGTCCGACCCGGGCGGCTGAAGAGCCGTTCCAGGTAGCGCCGGACCGGGACGTTGTCGAACAGGCCGAGGGGCAGGGCGCGGGAGAGGCGGATGAACGACTGGACCAGCGTCCGGTGATTGGGAGAGCGGCTGAGTTGCCACAGCGTGTCGGCCACGAGGCCCGGTAACTGCAGACCCCGCCGGATCCACTCCCCGTATGCGGGAAGGAAGAAGGCGGCGGGGTCAAAGGGAGGTTCACCGGGCTCATCCCGCACCAGCCCTCGGACCAGGCTGGTGGTGGACTGGCCATTGGCCAGCGACGAGGCGATGAAGGCGCCCGCGCTGACCCCCACGTACACGGAACAGGCGGTGAGGTCGAGTCCTTCGACCGCCTCTTCCAGGGCCCGGAGGGCGCCGATCTCGTACACGGCCCCCGCCGGGCCACCACCGGCCAGGGCGAGCCCCAGCCGGCGATGGTGACGCCCCCGCCTGGCGGTGGGCATCGTGGCCTCGGTCAGGCGCGGGCCGCGGCGCGACGGGTCCGGCCGGCGCGGGGCTTGGACTTGGCCACGACCTTGGTGAGCTCCTCGACCCGCTTGGTCAGGGTCGCGATCTCGCGCCGGGTGGGCACGCCCAGCCGGTGCATGGCGTTGGTCATGCCGGTCTCGATCGGCACGGTCAGCTTGGCCACGGCGGTCCGGGCCTCGCCACGGAGATCCTCCGCCTTCCCCACCAGCACGTTGATCCGGGCCTTGTTCATCTTCTCCATCCCCTCGCCCTTCCGGACCAGCTGCTTGAACAGCTTGCCACCCTCTTCGCCCGCGAGGGCGAACGCGCCCAGGCCCGCGAGCCAGATTTCCTGCGCCGACTCCTTCAGCATCGGCAGCGCCCGCGCCTTCTTGCCATTCTTCTTCGTCATATGTTCCTCCGGGTTGCCGGCCTCGGGCCGGTCGTGCTATGGGTCAATGCCTTCCTGGTGCCGTCTGTCATCCGGCCCGGCGCAACCGCCGCCGCGCCTTGGCCCGCTTGGGGCGGTGATCCTCGAGCTGGGTGAGCGACGCCTCAAGCTCCGCCAGCCGGTCCCGCAACAGGTCCAGCTCCTCCTGCATCCCGGACACCGGGGTGATCTTTTCCACCGAGGCCCGCACCAGCCGGTCCACTCCCGCCTGGACCCGCTCCACGTTCTCCTGGATGGCGCGCCCGCCGCGACGGATGACGTCGTGCAGGAACTCCGTCGGCAGGAAGGCGACGCCCCGCTTGTGGTCCTCGTAGATGATCTGGGCCAGTGTCTGGGAGGTCACGTCCTCCCCGCCCCCGCTGTCCACCACCCGCAGTTCCTGACCCTCGCGGATCCAGGCGGCGATCTCGTCCAGGGAGACGTACCGGCTTTCCTCGGTGTCGTACAGCTTGCGGCTGCCGCCGCCGTAACGCTTGATGAGCCGGACCATGATGACCTCGCTTCGGGACGCCCGCAAGATACCGCATTGCGGCAAAAAAGCAAGTCCCGATTGTCGCGGTGCGGTAACTGCCGGAGGGCGGCGGGGTTGGGCGGCGGACGCCGCCCGGTGGGTCAGGCGAGCTGGTCGGTGAGCAGCCGGCCCAGGGATTCCAGACCGTCGAGGTCGGCGGGCGGCGCCGCCTGCAGGGGGAGGGACACCATCGGCTCCTTGGGCGAGAGGAGGCCGCGCATCCGGTCCAGCCCCCGGGCATCGCGCTCGCCGAGGAAGCGGAACAGCGCCATCCCCTCGGCAAACTCCGGGGGCAGCTCGCTGGCATCGGTCGCCGCCGGGTGCACCTGGTTCACCACGATCGGGCCGAGCCGGTGCCCCGACTCCCGCAGCTTCCGGGCGAAGAACATCGCGTCCGGGATCCGGTCCTCCCCCGGGCCGCTCACCAGGACGAACAGTGTCCCCTTGGCGCGCAGCAGCTTGCGTACCTCCCCGGCACGGGCCCGGAAGCCGCCGTAGAGGGGCGCGAAGGCCCGGAAGAATTCCACCACGTCGTGCAGCAGCCGCACTCCCACCAGCCGGTCCGCGATCCCCTCGGCCCCCTTGGCCGCCAGGCGGAAGGGGAGCCGGGCGATGCCCCCGCCCTGCTCCCACCAGGGCGCCAGCGCGATCTTGACCGCCCCGCTGTCGAGGAAGCCGACGATCCGGTCCGGCGCCTCCAGGAAGTCGAGCGCCTGTCGGGTGGGGGGAGTATCCAGAATGACGCGGTCGTACTTGCCCTCGGCCTGCACCTCGAACAGCCGCTCCACCGCCATGTACTCGAGGATCCCCGCGAGGTTGCCGGCGAGGTCGCGGTAGAAGCGGTTGTTGAAGATCCGGTCCGCCGCCTTCGCGTCGGGGGCGTACCGCCGGATCAGCCGGTCAAAGGTGACCCGCGCGTCGAGCAGGGCGACGTCCAGGTTGCCATCCACCTCCGGCACCGGGACGGGGTGATCCTTCGCCTCTTCCCCGACGCCGAGCGCATCCTTGAGCCGGAGCGAGGGATCGAACGTCATCACCAGGGTCCGGGCCCCTTCCTGAGCGGAGACCAGCCCGGTCGCGGCGGCGAGGGTGGTCTTGGGGGGGCCCCCCCCCCCCCCCCCCCCCCCCCCCCCCCCCGGCGGGGGCCCCCCCCCCCCCGCGGCGCGGCGGCCGCGCCGGGGCCCCCCCCCCCCCCGCCCAGCGCC
>JAEUJI010000234.1 GCA_016794805.1 Gemmatimonadota bacterium | reverse complement strand
CTGGATGGAGCGGGTGCGCGCGCCAGCGCCCGTGGGAGCTCAGCGCTCGAAGGAGCGCCGGCTGGCCCGGCTCCTCCTCCTCGATGGCGTGCTGCTCGGGGCGCTGATCCTCGCCACGACCCTGGGCCACCGCGCCGCGGCCGCCGCGCTGGCGAGCCGGACCGGCGTGTCGGCCGGCGTCGCTGACGCCATCGTCCTCGGGGCCGCGATCGCCATCGGCCTGCCCTTCGCGTTCGGGCTGATCCGGGTGTCCCGTTCATTGAGCCGGGCGATCGGTTTCCGCGCCCTCCCGCCGCCGGCCCGGGGCAAGGTGGACTTCGCGGCCGCGCCGCGGCGCGCCTTCACCGTGGCCTGGCTGCTCCTGGTGGTGCTGCTGCTCAGCCTCCCGGTGCTGGCCGCGACCCGCTCCTTCCTTCCCCCCGGCGTCGGCGCCGGGATCGTGGTCCTGCTACTGGCGGGGTTCGGCATCGCGTTCTGGCGCAGCGCCACCAACCTCCAGGGGCACACCCGCGCCGGTGCCGAGGTCATCGTGGCGGCGCTGGCGAGGGAGATGGCGGGGAGCACCGCGACCCATGGCGCCGACCCCACCGGGGAACACCCGGTGCCTGGCCCGCGGACTTCCCGGTCGCTGACGGAGATCTACGAGATGATCCCCGGCCTGGGCGAACCGGTCTCATTGCGGCTGAATGAGGGGGATTACGCGGTGGGCCGTTCCCTCGGCGCCCTGGACCTCCGGGATAGCACCGATGCCACCGTGCTGGTGATCCTCCGCGGCGGCGAGCCGGTGGTGCTGCCGGTGGGCCGGGAGGTCCTGCGCGCCGGGGATACCCTGGCGCTGGCCGGCACCCCCGCCGCGGTGGAGCGCGCGGCGACGCTGCTGGCGGGGGGGCCGGTCGCGCTCAGCGACGGGCCTGGAAGAACTCCCTGAGGAGGGCGCCGCACTCGTCCGCGAGGACGCCACCCACGACCTCCGCCCGGTGATTGAGCCGCGGGTGCCGGAGCAGGTCCCCGACCGAGCCGGCCATGCCGGCCTTCTCGTCCCAGGCGCCGAAGACCACCCGACCCACCTTGGCGAGCACGATGGCGCCGGCGCACATGGCGCAGGGCTCCAGCGTCACGTAGAGCGTGGCGTCGGGCAGCCGGTCGGCGCCGGTCCGCTCCAGCGCACGATAGAGGGCCACGAGCTCCGCGTGGGCCAGCGGCGAGCCGAGGGCCAGCGGCTGGTTATGCGCCCGGGCGATCGCCTCCCCCCCCTGGATCACCACGGCGCCGACCGGAACCTCCTGCTCGGCGAGCGCGGCGCGGGCTTCGGCCAGCGCCAGCTCCATGCCCGCCCGGTCCGCGGCGGATACCGGTGCCGTCACTCCCTAGGCTCCCCGGCGGAGGGTGAGGTCCGGTCCTGCAACATCCACCTCGACGGTGTCTCCTTCCTTGAACGTCCCTTCCAGCAGCTGCAGCGCGATCGGGTTCTGCAGCCGCCGCTGGATCACCCGCTTGAGCGGTCGGGCCCCGAAGGCGGGGTCGTAGCCCTCCCGCGCGATCAGTTCCAGCGCGGCGGGAGTGATGCGCAGCGTCAGGTGCTTCTCGGTGAGCAGGGCGCGCAGCCGCTCCAGCTGGAGCTCGATGATCCGGGCGATGTCGCCCCGGTCCAGCTGGCGGAAGACGATGATATCGTCCACCCGGTTGAGGAACTCGGGGCGGAAGTGCAGCCGCATCTGGTCCCGCACCTGGGCCTCCACCGCGGCCCACCCGGCGGCGTCGGTCTCCCCGGCCTCGAGGATCATCGGGCTCCCGATATTGGAGGTCATGATGATCACGGTGTTCCGGAAGTCCACCACCCGGCCCTGGCTGTCGGTGAGGCGCCCCTCGTCGAGGATCTGCAACAGGACGTTGAAGACATCCGGGTGCGCCTTCTCGATCTCGTCGAACAGCACCACGCTGTAGGGCCGCCGGCGCACCGCCTCCGTGAGCTGCCCCCCCTCGTCATAACCGATGTACCCCGGCGGTGCGCCGATCATCCGGGCCACGGAGTGCTTTTCCATGTACTCCGACATGTCCAGCCGGACGATCGCCCGCTCGTCGTCGAACAGGAACTCCGCCAGCGCCCGGGCGGTCTCGGTCTTGCCCACCCCCGTCGGGCCGAGGAAGATGAAGGACCCCGTCGGGCGGTGCGGATCCGAGAGCCCGGCGCGGCTCCGCCGCACCGCGTTGGAGACGGCCTCGACCGCCGGCCCCTGCCCCACGACCCGCCGGGACAGCTCGGCCTCGAGGCGGGTAAGCCGCTCGCGATCGGACTCGAGCATCTTGGACACCGGAATGCCCGTCCACTTCGCCACCACCTCGGCGATGTCCTCGGCGTCCACCTCCTCCTTCAGGTACTTGGCCTTGGCCTGGATCTGCGCCAGCCGCTGCTCGT
>JAEUJI010000021.1 GCA_016794805.1 Gemmatimonadota bacterium | reverse complement strand
GGCAACGACTTCGAGTTCGCGCTGTTCGGCCGCCACCCGGAGCTCCGGGCGGCGTTCGAAGCGCTGGTCGCCACCCGGCCCCTCCTCTGCCGGATGAGCGGATCGGGCTCGACGATCTTCGCCGTGTACCGCAGCCCCAGGGACCGGGACGATGCCCGGATGCAATTGAGCCCGCGACTGGGCCAGGTGATCGCGACGGAAACTCTTGCCAGTGCTGGGTGAAGCAGGGGCGTTCGGGCGGTTGGGCGGTTGGGCGGAAGATGTAAGCTCGAGCGGTCGCGGTGCCGTCCCGCCGCCTTGCCGTCTTGCCAGCCTACCGCTCCCGACCAGTAGCCCTAACCCCAACCCCCGGCTAGCTTTGGGGCACTGGCCCCTCGTCCAACGGCAGGACAGCGGACTTTGGATCCGCGAATGGTGGTTCGAATCCACCGGGGCCAACTCCCCCTGCCCGGCACCGCCCCGCCCCGCCGAGCCCTTCGTTCCCCGCCAATCCGAGCCTGGGCATCAGGCCATCGTGGGTTGACCTAACCCCAACCGCCCGGCTATTTTGCGCGGCTCGGGACCATGAGCGAATTCCTGTCGCGGAGCCAGATGCTACTTCTGTCCGGAACGGCCAACCGGCCGCTCGCGGAGGAAGTCGCTGCCCATCTCGGGCAGCCGCTTTGTCAGGTGACGGTGAAGCGGTTCTCCGACGGGGAGCTGTTCGTCAAGATCGACGAGAACGTGCGCGGGCGGGATGTGTACATCATCCAGCCCACGAACCCGCCGGCCGAGCTCCTGCTGGAGCTCCTGCTCCTGACGGACGCCGCCCGGCGGGCGAGCGCGGCCCGGATCACCGCGGTGATCCCGTACTTCGGCTACGCCCGGCAGGACCGGAAGGACCAGCCCCGGGTGGCGATCAGCGCCAAGCTCATCGCCAACATGGTGCCGACGGCGGGCGCGGACCGGGTGCTGGCCATGGATTTCCACAGCCACCAGATGCAGGGGTTCTTCGACCTGCCGGTGGACCACCTGTACGCCGCGCCGGTGTTCGTGAACCACTACCGGCAGAAGTCGCTGCGGGACCTGGTGGTGGTGGCCTCCGACGTGGGCGGGGCCAAGATGGCGCGCGGCTTCGCGAAGCGGCTGAACGCCAGCCTCGCGATCATCGACAAGCGCCGCCCCTCCGCCAACGTGGCGGAAGTGGTGAACGTGGTGGGTGAGGTCGCCGGGAAGGACGTGATCATCCCGGACGACATGATCGATACCGGCGGCACGATGTCCGAGGCGATCCACGCCCTCAAGCGACTCGGTGCCCAGGACATCTACTGCTGCGCCAGCCACGCCCTGCTCTCCGGGCCGGCGGTGGAGCGGTTGCAGAACAGCCCGGTGACGGAGGTGGCGGTGACCAACACCATCAACCTCCCCCCGGAACGGAAGTTCGAGAAGCTCAAGGTTCTTTCGATCGCCCCGCTGCTCGCGAAGGCGATCGGCTACACCCACAGCGACCAGTCGGTCAGCTCGCTGTTCGACTAGGAGAAGGACATCATGGCCACCGTCACCCTCGCCGCCGCCCGCCGCACCGACACCGGGAAGGGCGTCGCCCGCACGCTCCGCCGCGACGGCCGCATTCCCGCCGTCATCTACGGCCACAACCGGGCCCCGGAGGCGCTCTCCCTCGAGAGTGGCGCCTTCTCCCGGCTGCTCGCCGGCATCAGCGCGGGGAGCACCATCCTCGACGTCACCGTGGATGACGGGGCGCCGGTGAAGGCCCTCATCCGCGAGATCCAGCGCAGCCCGCTCCGCGCCGCCGACGTGCTGCATGTGGACCTGTACGAGGTGAGCGCCGACGAGGAAATCACCCTCGAGGTGCCGGTGCACATCGTCGGCACGTCCGACGGGGTGCGGAACTTCGGCGGCGTGCTGGACCAGGTGCTTCACAAGCTGCAGATCCGGGTCCTGCCCGGCGATATTCCGGCGCACATCGAGGTGGACGTGACGCCGCTGGCCATCGGCAAGTCCATCTTCGTCCGCGACGTCACGCTCGCCAAGGGCGCGATCCTCAACGATCCGACCCTGCCGATCTGCTCCTGCGTGGCGCCGCGCACCGAGGAAGTCGCCGCCCCGGCGGCCGCCGCTGAGCCCTCGACCGAGCCGGAGCTGATCCGCAAGGCCAAGCCCGAGGACGCCGAGGCCGCACCGAAGGCCTGAGCCCTGCGCGCGATCATCGGCCTGGGCAATCCGGGCCCGGAGTACGAGAACACCCGGCACAATGCCGGGTTTCTCTTGACCGATCACCTCGCGCGGCGCTGGTCGCTGGGCCCCTTCAAGCGGGTGCCGGCCGCGCGGGAAGCCACCGGCCAGGCCGAGGGTCACGAGGTCCGGCTCATCAAGCCCCAGACCTACATGAACCGGAGCGGCGCCGCGCTGGCCCCGCTGCAGGCCCGGCCGGGCTTCGATCCCGCCACCGAGTTGATGGTCCTCTCGGACGACTTCGCCCTGGCGCTGGGCCGGTTCCGGCTGCGCGGGGCCGGCTCCGCCGGCGGGCACAACGGGCTCAAGAGCATCGAGGCCGCGCTCCGGCGCCAGGACTACGCCCGGCTCCGGATCGGCATCGGGCCGCTCCCCGCCGGCACCCGGGACAGCGCCGACTTCGTGCTGGCCCCGTTCGACCGGGACGAACGCGCGGCCCTGGACGCCCTGCTTGACCCGATGGCCGAGGCCGTCGAATGCTGGCTCGGTGAGGGCATCGAACCGGCCATGAATCGCTTCAACAACCGCTAGCGCACTTCCCGGATCCCCCATGCCGCTGCCTATCCCCTCGCTCATCGCAGTGGTCGCGGGCCTGTTCGGCCTGCTCATTGCCACGTTCATCTACACCGGCATCAAGCGCCAGCCCGCCGGCAGCGCGGCGATGCAGGACCTGGCCGGACTGATCGAGACCGGCGCCATGGCCTTCCTCAGGCGCGAGTACATGGTGCTGTTCCCGTTCGTGGTGGTGGTGGCGGCCCTGCTGGCCTGGGCGGTCGGGCGCCCCACCGCGGGCGCCTTCATCTTCGGCGGGCTCTGCTCCATCGCGGCCGGCCTCTTCGGCATGAAGGCCGCCACCAAGGCCAACGTGCGCACCTCGGAAGCAGCCCGCGCCAGCGGGCAGGCCCGGGCGCTCCGCATTGCCTTCGACGGCGGCGCCGTCATGGGTCTCGCGGTGGCGGCGCTCGGCCTGGTGGGCATCGGCGTCGTCTCCGCCCTGACCCTGCCCGGCGCCGCGCTGGCCCCCGGAGACCTGCTCGACTCCGGCTACCGGCGCTTCAGCGAGATCATCAGCGGCTTTGCGATGGGGGCATCGAGCATCGCGCTCTTCGCGCGGGTAGGGGGCGGCATCTACACCAAGGCCGCGGACGTCGGCGCCGACCTGGTGGGCAAGGTGGAA
>JAEUJI010000163.1 GCA_016794805.1 Gemmatimonadota bacterium | reverse complement strand
GACGGTGTCGGGCCGGGCCTCGAGCGGCTCCCCGGCAAGGTAGCGGTCGATCTCCCGGATCAGCGTGCCCACGGTGCGATAGCGGCGGGCCGGGTCCCGATGCATCGCGGTCAGGCAGAGCACGTCGAGGTCGGCGCCGGCGCCGCTCCCCAGCGGCTGCCACAGCTCGCCCGCCTCGGCCTGGCGCGCGCGGGCCGCCACGGAAGGCCGGACGGGCTCCCGCTCGGCCAGGAGCGCCGCGGCCTCCTCCGGCGCGCGGCCGGGCAGGTCGTAGGGGAGCCCGAGCGCGAGCAGCTCGTACAGGACGACGCCGAGGGAGTAGACATCGCTGTGCACGCCCACCCGCTCGCCGCGGAGCTGTTCGGGGGAGGCGTACGCGGGGGTCAGGGCCCGGAGCCCGGTGCGGGTCTGGTCCGCGGGGAGGTCCACGCTCTCGAGCTGCTTGGCGATGCCGAAGTCGAGCAGCTTCACGACGCCATCGGCGCGGACCAGGATGTTCGAGGGCTTGAGGTCGCGGTGAATCACCGCATGCTGGTGGGCGTGCTGCACCGCCTCACACACGGTGCGGAACAGCCGCAGCCGCTCCGGAATGCCGCTGCCCTGCTGCCGGCAGTACTCGGTGAGCGGCAGTCCGTCCACGTACTCCATGGCGAACCAGGGGGTGCCGTCGGGGAGGGTGTCGGCGTCGTACAGCCGCGCGATGCCGGGATCGTTGAGCTGCGCCAGCGTCCGCTGCTCGGCCACGAACCGGTCCCGGCGCGCGGGGGAGAGCCAGGCGTCGGGGAGGATCTTGATCGCGGCCTGGCTGCCGAGGTCGGCCCGGTCGGCGAGGTAGACCACCCCCATGCCGCCTTCCCCGAGGATGCGGATCAGCCGGTAGGGGCCGAAGACCTGGCGCACCAGGGTGGCCTCGTCCAGCCGGCCGACGGTGGCGTGCGCCGCGGCGCCGAGCCCCTGGTCCAGCAGCGACCCGTCCCGCGCGTCCTGGGCGAGCATCCCCGTGAGGTCGGCGACCAGTTCGGGATCGGAACCCGCCACGCGCTCCACGAACGCGGCGCGCGCCTCGGGGGGGAGCGCGACAGCTTCGTGAAAGAGCGACTGGAGCAGGTCCCAGCGGGCGCGGTTCATCGGAAGGGAACTAGGAGGGCTGGCGCAGCTCGTGGGCCAGCCAGGCGCGGGCCGCGCGCCAGTCGCGGAGCACCGTCGCCTCCGAGACCCCGAGCAGCTCGGCGATCTCGGGGATCTCGAGCCCGCCGAAGAATCGGCTCTCCACCATCAGGGCCTGGCGGGGATTCACGGCGGCGAGGGCGTCGAGGGCGTCATGCAGGAGCAGCAGCTCCTCCGGCGCCGCGGCGGGCTGGTCCAGGGCCTCATCGAAGGTGACCAGCTCCCGGCCGCCGCCGCGCTTCTCCGCCGTGCGGCGCCGGGCCGCCTCGACCAGGACCTGGCGCATGGCGTGGGCGGCGATCCGCTTGAACTGGATCCGCGGCAGCTGGCCCAGTTCTGGAGAGGCGGAGAGCTTGAGCCAGGCCTCGTTGACCAGCGCGGTCGGGGTGAGGGTCAGCCCGGGGTCGCCGCGACGGACCACCGCCGCGAGGCGCCGGAGCTCCTCGTACGCCAGGCCGAAGAGCCGGTCCATTCCGTCCCGATCCGCCGTCTGCCCCAAGGAACTCACTCCCGCCCCCTTTCTGCTTTCCCAAGGTACCCCGTAACCCCGATCTGGCCAGTCGGAACCCGTAGTCCCCCAGGCGCCGCGCCGGCCGATGACGGTTTTGGGGGCCGGGCTGCGCACAGCGAGGGGAACACCAACCGGAGCCGGAGCCATGGGTCGTGGGGTCATGCGGGTGCTGATCGGCGGTGGGATCGTGGTGGGGCTGGCCTGTGGCGGGTCCACCGGTCCGAGCGGCGGGGGAGGTGGGGGCGGTGGCGGTGGCGGTGGCGGTGGTGGCGGAGGTGGTGGCGGGGGCGGGGGCGGCGGCTCCAGCCACATGACCGCCGTCATCGACGGGCAGGCCTGGACCAGCGGCTCGGCTGGCCGGTACGCCCAGGTCGGGAACTTCGGGCTCATCCAGATCCAGGGGAACCACAACAACACCGTGATCCTGCTGCAACTCTACAACGTCGACAGCGTCGGCACCTACAGCCTCGGGGTGAGCGGGACCAACGTCGGTGGCTACGGGCAGGTCACGGACCTGCTCCCGCGCGGCTGGGCCACGCCGCTCTCGGGCGCGGCTGGCAGCATCACGCTCACCACCCTGACCAACACGCGGATTGCCGGCACCTTCACTTTCACGGCCGATTCCTCCCTCGGAAGTGCCAGCGGCAGCCGGGTGGTGACCCAGGGGTCGTTTGACCTGCTGCTCGGCTTTTCCGGGAGCACCACCTGGCCCCTGCCCGATGAGTATGGCAGCAGCTTCGCCGGCACCATCGGCGGCGGCGCCTGGAACAGCGCCACCACCGTGATGACCCTGCTGAATACCACCCTCGTCATCGGGGCCAACAACACCAGCTACAGCATCTCGATCGGGCTCACCTCCTTCAACGGCACCGGCAGTTACACGGTGGGGAGCCAGCCCGGGGAGGTTGTGGTGGTGCTTCAGGGGCCGGCTGTGAACCCCACCGGGCCGCTCAACTGCTGCTGGGGTGGGGCCCTGGGCAATACCGGGACACTCACCATCACCAGCCTGACGGCCACCCGGATCGCGGGCAACCTGACTGCGACCCTGGTGCCCACGCCCGGCACCGCGGCCTCCGGCACCATCTCGCTGGACACCGATTTCGACCTCGGCATTCCCTGACCGTCGCGTCGCGATCCGATTCCCGGGCGGAGGCACGCTCCGCCCCCACTCCTCCGGAGGCCTGACCATGTGGGACTTCATCACCGGGATCTTCTCGCTGCTGTTCTGGCTCGCGATCCCGCTCGTCATCTTCACCGTCTGGACCTACAACAAGCTGCAGAAGCAGGCCCAGGAGGTCCGGGAAGCCACCTCCAACGTGCAGGTCACGGTGAGCAAGAAGCTCAACCTGCTCAACCAGCTGGTGGACATCGTGAAGGGCTACCAGGAGAGCGAGCAGTTCATGCACCTCAAGGTGTCGCAGGACCAGAACGCCGTCGCCCTGGCGGCCGCGTACCAGGAGTCGGGCAACCTGCTGGCCACGCTGCAAGGCATGGCCGACCGCTTCCCCAACCTCAAGGCGAACGAGCAGTACCACCGGCTCATTGACAGCATCCAGCACTGCGAGCTGGACATCCAGCGGAGCCGCGAGATGTACAACGCGGCGGTGAAGAGCTACAACAACGTGTACCTCGCGTTCCCGACCGTGATGATCGCGCGGTTCATCGGCTTCTCCAAGGCGCCCTACCTCGAGTTCGATGTCTCCGGCAACGTGGACGCGTCCAGCCTCAAGTCCTTCCAGACGGACGACGGGGAACGCCTGAAGCAGCTGCTCTCGAGCGCCGGCGGGCACCTGGCCGGGGCCACCAAGAGCCTGGCGGGGACGGCGGGGCAGGCCGGCAAGCTGCTGGCCGGGCACGCCGGCCAGGCCGGGAAGATGATCGCCGCCAAGGTGAACGAGCGGACGGCGACGACCTACTTCTACCTGCCCAAGGGCGGCGTGCCCCGCGGGCCGGTGCCGCTCCCCACGGTCCGGGAGCTGATCATGCGGGGCGAGCTGGAACCCGACGTGCTCGTGGCGCGGTCCGGCTCGGAGGAATGGCAGCCGGTGTCGGCCATCGCGCAGGAAGCCTGAGCGCGCACCGCGCCCCGCCGAATTGCACCGCAACAACCGGATAGCCCCGGGCTCGCCCCGGGGCTATTCTCGTCCCATGCCGACCGACCTTCCCCTCACCGCCGATGCCGCCTGGCGCGCCGTTACCGCGCGCGACCGGGCCTGGGACGGTCGCTTCGTCTACGGCGTCCGGACCACGGGGATCTATTGCCGACCCTCCTGTCCCTCGCGGCGGGCCCTGCGGGAGAATATGAGCTTCTATCCCACCGCCGAGGCGGCCCGCGGCGCCGGCTTCCGCGCCTGCAAGCGCTGCCGCCCGGACACCGCAGCGGAGGCTGGGAACCCGGCGGTCGCGCGGGCCCGTGACTGGCTGGACCGCCACGCCGGCGAGCGGGTGAGCCTGGCCCACCTGGCAACGGTGTCGGGCGTCAGCGCGTGGCACCTGCAGCGGACCTTCAAGCGCGAGGTGGGCCTCTCTCCGCGGGAGTATGCCGCCGCCCTCCGGGCCGACCGGCTGCGGGCCGCCCTCCGCGCCGAACCGAGCGTGAGCCGCGCGGTGTACGAGGCGGGATTCGGATCATCCAGCCGGGTGTATGAGGGAGCCCATCGGCTCCTCGGCATGACGCCCGGCCGCTATCGAGAAGGAGGAAAGGGCATGGAACTGCGCTACACGATCGTCCCCTCGCCCCATGGCCGCCTGCTGGTCGCCGCGACCGACCGGGGCGTGGCCGCGGTGCTGCTCGGGGAGAGTGACGCGGCACTCACCCGCGACCTGGCCCGCCAGTTTCCGGAGGCCGAACGGGCCCGGGTGGACACCGGGGACGAATGGCTGCGGGAGCTGGTCCGGGGGGTAGCCGCCGAGGTTGCGCGTCCCGGCAGCGGCGGCGGCCTGCCGCTCGACCTGCACGGGACGGCCTTCCAGTGGAAGGTCTGGCGGGCGCTCACCACCATTCCCGCTGGGGAGACCCGGACCTATACCGAGCTGGCCCGGAGCGTGGGACGGCCGCGGGCGGTGCGGGCCGTGGCGAGCGCCTGCGCCGCCAACCGGGTGGCGGTGCTGGTGCCCTGTCACCGGGTGGTCCGCAGCGATGGCTCCCTCGGCGGCTACCGCTGGGGGCTGGAGCGGAAGGCGCGGCTGCTGGCCCGGGAGCAAGCCACGGGCTGATGCCCCTGGGAGGCGGCGCACCCTTGCCCCGGCCGTGGCCGCGGTGCTTCTTATCCACCGCGCCGCTGGGCGCCACGATCCTCACCGCCTGGAGTCACCGCATGTCCGCACGCCACCCCGCGCTGGCCGCGCTCGCGCTGCTGTCGGCCACCTCGTCCCTCGCCGCCCAGGTCCCCGCCCCGGCGCTCCAGATCGCCGGCGCGGTCAGCGCCGCCCCGGAAGGGCTCCGGGCGGACGCCACGGTGCTGGGGTACCGGAACTACCATCGGCTGGAGGTGCTGCGGGAGGGGACCAACGGCATGGTCTGCGTCGCCGATGATCCTTCCGAGGCGCGCTGGCACGTCGCCTGTTACCACAAGGACCTCGATCCGTTCATGCGCCGCGGGCGTGAGCTCGAGGCGACCGGGGTCTCCCGCGGGCAGGTGGACAGCGCGCGGCTGGCAGAGGTGCAGGCGGGGACCCTCAAGATGCCCGACGGCCCGCGCATGCTCTACAATCTGTACGCTCCCGGGGACAGCCTGGACCAGGCCACCGGGCTCGCGCGCGGGACCACCCGGCTCGAAGTGGTGTACATCCCCTACGCCACCATGGAGTCCACCGGCCTCCCCACCCGCCCTGGCGGCGGGCTGCCGTGGCTGATGTACCCCGGCAAGCCGTGGGCCCACATCATGATCATGCACTGAGGCGCGCCGCCGGCCCCTGATGCGCTCCATCGAACAGGCGTGTTACTGGCTCGCGCGGCTCCCGCCGCGCGAGCCGTTGCCGCTCTCCACCCCGGCGGAGGCGGACATCGTCGTGGTCGGCGCTGGCCTTACGGGGCTGTGGGCCGCGCTCTTCCTCAAGCAACTCGATCCCGGGGCGGACGTGGCGGTGGTGGAGCAGGGGATCGCCGCGTACGGCGCCAGCGGGCGGAATGCCGGCATGCTCTCGGAGACGGTCGACCACAGCCACGGCCTCGCGGTGCAGCATTTCGGGTTCGAGGAGGCGCGCCGGCTGGCGGCGCTGGGGGAGCAGAACGTTGCCGAGTTGACGGCATTCATCCGCGACCGCGGCATCGCCTGTGACTACGAGCCGAGCGGCCGGCTGAACGTGGCGCTGACGCCCGCGCACCTGGAGGAGGCCGCCCGCAGCGTCGAGCTGGCGGAACGGCTCGGCCTCACCACCTTCCGGCTGCTCGACGCCGCCGCGGTGCAGGCAGAAGTCCACTCCCCGCTCTACCTGGGTGGGGTAGCCGTGGCCGGGGGCGGGATCATGGACCCCGCGCGGCTCACCGATGGGCTCCGGCGGGAGGGGGAGCGCCTGGGCGTCCGGATCTACGAGCGGACCACGGTGCACTCGGTCTCCGAACGGGGGGCCGGCGTGGTGCTCCGCGCCAACGGGACCACCCTCACCGCCCGGCGCGCGATCCTCGCCACCAGCGCGTACACCCATCACCTGCTCCCGGCCGTCACCTTCCGGTTCATCCCGCTCTACGACTACATCATCGTGAGCGAACCGCTGACGCCCGCCCAGTGGGATGCGATCGGGTGGCGCCGGCGGCAGGGGATCACCGACGGCCGCGCCTTCTTCAACTACTACCGGCCTACCCCCGACGGCCGGGTGCTCTGGGGCACCAGCGAGGCCACCTACTACGCGGGCAATCGGGTGGACCCCTCCTGTGATCATTCCCCGCACCATTACGCCACCCTGCGCGAGAGCTGGCGCCGGCACTTCCCTCAGCTGGCGGACCTGGGATGGGAGTATGAGTGGGGCGGGGCGATCTGCTCCACCACCCGCCTCACGCCGTTCTTTGGCCGGGCGCTGGGCGGTCGGGTCAGCTACGGCCTGGGATTCACCGGCCACGGACTCGGGAGTACCCGCATCGCGGGGCGGATCCTGGCCCACCTGGCGCTGGAGCGGAAAGGCGACCTGCTCGACCTCTCGCTGGTGACCCGCGCACCCTTCCCGTATCCGCCCGAGCCGCTCCGCCGGCTGGCGGTGAACGCGGTCACCCGCGCGCTCCGGCGGGTGGATGCGGGCGGCGCTCCCAACCTGATGCTGCGGCTGCTGGACCGGCTGGGGATCGGGTTTTCGAGCTGAACCCGGGATCGGATGTCAACCACGAAGAGCACCAAGGACACGAAGGGGCGCCGAGCGCACTTCGTGTCCTTGGTGAACTTCGTGGTTGATGTTTCGTCCTACCGTCCTACCGTCCTACCGCCTTCAACGACAGGTCCAGCGCCTCCAGCGCGAAGTCCACATCCGCCGCGGTGACGCACATCGGCGGCTTGATCCGGAGCACGTTGCCGTCCAGGCCGCCCTTGCCGATCAGGATGCCGGACTCGCGCAACAGCTCCATCATGGCCAGGGTCTCTTCCCGGGCGGGCTCCTTGGTGTCCCGGTCCCGCACCAGTTCCACGCCGAGCATCAGCCCCATCCCGCGCACGTCCCCGATGATCCGGTGCCGGCGCTGCAGCTCCTGCAGTCCGGCCTTGAACCGCCCGCCCACGACCCGGGCATTCTGCTGCAGCCCGTCCTCGTCGATCGCGTCCAGCACCGCCAGCCCGGCCGCCATGCTCACCGGGTTGCCGCCGAAGGTGTTGAAGTGGATCCGCTGGGTGAGCTTCTCGGCGATCTCCCGGCGGGTGGTCACCGCGGCGAGCGGGGCGCCGTTTCCGATGCCCTTGGCCATGGTCACGATGTCCGGCACCACCCCGAAGTTCTGGAATCCCCAGTAGTGCTCTCCCGTGCGGCCGAACCCGGTCTGCACTTCATCGGCGATGCAGAGCCCTCCCGCCGCGCGGGCGGCGGCATACGCCTCCCGCAGGTAGTTCGGGGCTCCGTGGGTGGCGCCGCCCACCCCCTGGATCGGCTCGGCGATGAACGCCGCGATCCGGCCCGGCGTCGAGTAGCGCACCAGCTCGCGGATGTCGTTCGCGCTCCGGGTGGCGATCTCCTCCGGCGTGCCGGGGAAGGGGCTCCGGTAGGGATCGGGACAGAGGGCGTGGTGCACGCCGGTGTTGATCTGCTGCGGGTACTTCCAGGTGTGATGGCTGGTGAGCGGCATGCTCGCGGGGGAGCCGCCGTGATAGCTGTTGCGGACCGCGATCACGTCGTTGTGGCCGGTGAACGCCCGGGCCAGCAGGATGGCGAGGTCGTTGGCCTCGCTGCCGCTGTTCACGAAATAGGTGACGTCGAGCCCCGGCGGCATCTTCGACGCCAGCTTCGCCGCCATCCGCGCGATGTTGGGATGCAGGTAGATCGTGGTGGTGTGGGCCAGCATCCCGAGCTGGTCCTGCATTGCCCGGGTCACCCGGGGGTGGCAGTGCCCCACCGAGACCGTCACGATCCCGGCAAAGAGGTCCAGATAGCGCCGGCCGGTCTCGTCGAAGAGGTACTGCATGTGCCCCTCGACGATCATCAGCGGCTCCTTGTAGAGCGTGAAGATCGCGGGGTTGGTGTACTGCTGCCGGAGCGCCAGCACCTCGGCCTTGGGGAGCCCGGTGTAGGGCCGGGGCCGGTGATCGCAGGGGGGCAGCGTCGGACGGGCGGGGGCGGTCGCGGTCATTTGGACATCCAGTTGGTCCCGGCTTCCCGGTTCCATTTCGTGGTGATCTTCTTGGTCCTGGTCCAGAACTCGATGCTGCTCTTGCCGGTGATGTCTCCCACCCCGAAGCGGGAGTCGTTCCAGCCACCGAAGCCGAACGGCTCCCGCGGCACGGGCACGCCCACGTTCACCCCGACCATGCCGGCGCTGGCGCCTTCCATCGCCGCCCGCGCCGCCCCACCCGACTCGGTGAAGATCGAGCAGGCATTGCCGTAGGGGCTGGCGTTCTCCACCGCGAGCGCCTCCGTCAGGCCGGGGGTCCGGACGATCGCGAGCACCGGCCCGAACACCTCCTCCTGCGCCAATGCCATCTCCGGCCGTACCTGGTCGAGGACCGTGGGCCCGACGTACCAGCCCCCCTCCTTCCCGGGCACCGTGGCGCCGCGGCCGTCCACCAGCACCCGCGCCCCCTGGCGCTCCGCCTCGGTGATGAAGCCCTCGATCCGCGCCTTGGCCATCGGCGTGATGACCGGGCCGACGTCCCGGCCCGCCACCAGGGTGCGGGCCTGCTCGGCAAGCCGGGTGACGATGTGGTCGGTGGCGGAGACCGCCACCATTACCGACGCGGCCATGCAGCGCTGCCCGGTGCAGCCGGCCATCGCCGCCAGCACCCCGCCCGAAGCCATCTCCGGGTCGGCGTCCGGCATCACGATCACATGGTTCTTGGCGCCGCCCAGGCAGAGCGCCCGCTTGAGGTTGCCCGTTGCCCGGCGATATACCGCCTGCGCCACCTTGGTGGACCCCACGAAGGTGACCGCCGAGACGCCGGGGTGATCGCACAGCGCCTCCACCACCTCGCGGTCGCCGTGCACCACGTTGAACACCCCGTCAGGCAGCCCCGCCTCCTTGAGCAACTCCGCGATCCGGGCGGCCGAGAGCGGCACCAGCTCGGAAGGCTTCATGATGAAACAGTTCCCGAGCGCGATGGCGTTGGGAATCGTCCAGTGGGGGACCATCGAGGGGAAGTTGAACGGGTTGATCGCGGCGACGATGCCGAGCGGGTACCGCTCCAGGCGGCACTCCACGCCGCGGCTCACCTCCAGCACTTCCCCGGCGATCAGTTGCGGCAGGGAGCAGGCGAACTCGGTCAGCTCGATCGCCTTGAGGATCTCCGCCTCGGCCTCGCCCTTGACCTTGCCGTGCTCTTCCGTGATCAGCCCCGCCAGCTCCCCGATGTGCCGTTCCAGCAGCGTCTTATAGCGGAAGAACACCTGCACCCGCTCCTTGACCGGGGTGCCGGCCCACCCGGGAAGGGCGGCGCTGGCTGCCGTGACCGCAGCAGCCACGGTGGCCGCATTTCCGAGCGGTACCCGGGAGATGACCTGACCATCGGCGGGGTTGTGGACATCCAGGAAACGGGGGCCGCCGGCGACGAACTGGCCGCCGAGGTAGTGCCGGGCATCGGGGTACTTCACGGAGCACCTTCACTGATCGGATGGGACGGGTACGGGGTCCGGGGAGGATGGCCCGCCTTCAGAGGCTTGTCAATTGTTCTGGCCCGGGGCTTGCCACCCGGTGGTATCTGACTACTGTAGGTAGCACCCCAGTACATCCCTTAACCGCAGGTCCGGCTTATGGATACCCCCCGGATGTCTCCCGGTGCGGCTCGCCGCGCTCGGGCGTTGATGTGGCACTTCCCGCTCCTCCTTGCACTGAGCGGGGGTCTGGTGGTCGCCTGCAGCAGCGGATCGAAGGGCGGCGGCACCGGCCCTGAGCCGGGCATCGCGGCGGCGCTGGAGTTGCTCACCGCTCCCCCCGTTACCACCGTGAGCCGGTCATTGCTGACCCCCGCGCCGGTGGTCCAGGTGGTCGACATCAACGGCGATCCGGTGGACTCGGCGGGCATCGCGGTCACGGCGGCCCTCGTCGGTTCGGGAACCCTGACCGGCACCACGGTCGTGGCCACCGACGCCAACGGGCAGGCCACCTTCTCCAACCTCTCGATGCGCGGGCTGGCGGGGGGCAAGGCGCTCGCCTTCACCGCCTCCCAGGTGGTCGGCGTGCAGTCGGGCAACGTGACGCTCACCGCCGGCGCCGCGGCGGTGCTGGTCGCCACCAGCGCCACCAGCCAGTCGCTGCTCAAGGGCTCGGCCGTCACCGCGAAGCCGGCGGTGGCCGCGCAGGACCTGGATGGCAACGGCGTGGCCGGCGTCGCGGTGACCTTCGCCCTCACGGTGGGGAACGGCTCCATCACCGGGGCCAACCAGGTCACGAGCGCGAGTGGCGCGGCCACGATCGGCTCCTGGACCCTCGACACCGCCGCCGGTCCCAACAGCGTGACCGCCAGCGCCACCGGCCTCACCGGCAGCCCGCTCACGTTCAACGCGACGGGGACCAACGTCTCCTCGCAGTTCACCATCGACATCCAGTTCCTCGGCAGCGGAACCCCGAGCCAGCAGGCGGCCTTCAGCGCGGCCAAGGCCAAGTGGGAGCAGGTCATCATCGGCGACCTGGCCAACTTCACCGGGACGCTCAACGCCTCCTCCTGCGGCAACCCGGCCTTCACCGGCACCATCGACGACGTGCTCATCTACGTCGACCTCGTGCCGATCGACGGCCCGGGCCAGATCCTCGGCGCGGCGGGCCCCTGCTACATCCGGGTGACCGGGAGCCTGACCATCCTCGGGTACATGAAGTTCGACACCGCCGACCTCGCCGACCTCGAGCTCAACGGCTCGCTGTCGGACGTGGCGCTGCACGAGATGGG
Organism: Gemmatimonadota bacterium; assembly: GCA_016794805.1. GTDB lineage: Bacteria > Gemmatimonadota > Gemmatimonadetes > Gemmatimonadales > GWC2-71-9 > JADJOM01. Next base: position 10,401 of record JAEUJI010000163.1, on the reverse strand, counting down.
GCATGTGCTGGGCTACGGCACCCTGTGGAGCACCTTTGGCCTGCAGAACCTGGTCAGCGGCACCGACCCCTTCTTTGTCGGCAGCTTCGCGAATGCGGCGTACCTGACCGAGGGGGGCGCCGCCGGCGTCTCCCCGGCCAACTGCGGGGCCAACGTGCCACGCTCGGCCGTGCCGCTCCAGGTCACCGGTGGCGCCGGCACCGCGCTCTCCCACTGGGAGGAGTGCGTCTTCCGGAGCGAGGTCATGACCGGCTTCATCTCCGGCAACGCCCGGCCGCTCAGCAAGACCTCGATCCAGTCGCTGGCGGACCTGGGCTACAGCGTGAACGCCAACGCCGCGGACCTCTTCAACCTGGCCACCCAGCCGACCCTCCGGGCCGGCGAGGCCGAGGCGGGCCCGGTCGTTGACCTGACACAGGACCGGCTCGGCACGCCGATCATGGCGGTGGACCAGAACGGCCGGGTGGTAAAGGTGTTCAAGCCGTAGCCTCCTCCCCGAGTGGCAGCCGCGGGCGGGGCGCCGGGCGTGAGCCAGGCTCCCCGCCCGCGGTGCGTTTCGGCCCATCACCCAGGAGATGGGCGCCGGGCGAGCAGATCACGGCGTGCCTGTAGCTCCGGTCACCGCACCCGCACCGGGTCCGGGTGCACCTTCTCCTCCAGTCCCAGTCCCATTTCGCTTCACCATCGCTCGCCCGGAGTACCCATGCGCTGGTTTTACCGCGCGGCGCTGTGCGCGTCTCTTGCCGCGCTCGCCGCCCACACGCTCGAGGCCCAGCAGCTGCCGGAACGCCGCGGCATCTGGTTCGGCGGCGGGGTCGGGATGGGATCGGCCCGCCTCTCCTGCTCGATCTGCCGCTCCGGCCGCGACGGCGGCGCCTCCGGCTACCTCCGGGTGGGCGCCACCGTGACCCGGCAGGTCCTGATCGGCGCGGAGACCATGGTCTGGTACCACAACGAAGGCCAGGTGGACTACCTGCTCGGCGCGGTGCAGGCGGTGGTGCTGCTCTACCCGATGAAGACCAACGGGTTCTACCTCAAGACCGGCTTCGGCATCGCCCAGTATTCCGCCAAGGACAACGATGACGACGCCTCGACCCAGGCCCTCGCGGGCCAGGTGGGCGTCGGCTACGAGGTCCCGGTGGGCCGCGGCATGTCCATCGTGCCGTTCGCGAACTTCATGGGCACCACCGGCGCCGACCTGCGCTTCAACGACACCGTCTCCGGGCTCTCCGCCAACACCAGCCTGTTCCAGCTGGGCGTCGGCCTCACGCTGCACTAGCCGACTCCCGCCAGGAGGTTCGCATGCACCCCTCGCCCCGTACGTTCCGCCGCCTCGTGGCCGGCGCCCTGATTCCTCCGACCGTGCTGCTCGCCGCCTGCGGCGACGGCGGCTACACCGGCATCTCGCCGGTGGAGGAAACGGGCCCGGCCGTCCAGTTCGGCATCTGGGTCCCCGGCACCGGGGACACCTGCACCCCGACGGAACATGACCGCTACTCGGTCGTGGGCCCCGACGGCAAGCGCTACAACACCTGGCATCCGCCGGTGGACCCGGCCACCGGGTGCAGCTTCGGGCACGAGCACGGCCGTGATCCCCGCGGCTCCAAGCTCTTCGGCCGCACCGGCCCGATCCCCTTCGGCCTCGCCAACGAGGCCCTCGAGACCTGGGACCCGCAGAATCCGCGGCGGGAAGACCACTTCGGGCACAAGGTGGACTGGGAGAACGACGTGGAGTTCGTGCGGAAGGACGGGCTCACCGGCGCGCTCTTCAGCGTGAAGTGCGACGTCCTGGCCAAGCTGCACCAGGGCACTCACTCGAAGGACGCCTTCACCAACAACCTCCACGAGATCGCCTACCACATCCAGTGCACCGACGGCACCGAGATGCACGTGACGCTGATGTCGGCGATCGGCCAGGCCGGCGGGTTCAACCGGACCTGCGACCGGCAGCGGGTGGATGTCGGCGTGCCCTCGCCGGCCAACTCCCCCAACGGCGGTGGCCAGCGGATCATCCCGGACCGGACCTGCGTGGACCAGCACCTGCACGTCGGCCCCAACCAGCGGGCCGACTACAACGCGGCGCTGCACGAGAGCTGGGAAACCTCCAACTCGGTGCGCACCGAGGGGGGGCGGACCGTCGCCCACTTCAACCCCTACTTCCAGGTGTTCTTCCCCAGCCGGTTCTATGATCCGGCCGCGGTGAACATCACCGGCCGGCCCATCGCCGAGTGCGACGTGCTGGATCCGTCCCGTGACCTGAACAACGACCTCTGCGCCCAGTCCACCAACGACGGTACCCTGACCGGGCTGGCGTTCGATGATGCCCGCTCGCGCTTCAACGGGGTGCGCCGGTTCATCGACGTGAACGACAACAACATCGACAACGAGGACGGCCCCACCGTCTGGTACACCGATCCCTTCGGGCGCAACGGCCGCAAGGATCCGTTCCCCGGATCGGTCCGGCAGTGGATCGGGAAGACGAAGAATGAGTATGGCTTCAACGTGAACGGGCCGGCCATCGGGTTCAACCGGAACTATGGCGCCGCCTCGGTCCACGCGCCGAATTAGGCGGCAAGGCGGTAGGGCGGTACGGTGATCGGGCGGTTGCGGGGTTCCCGCGACCGCCCGATCATTCGTTGGCCGAGCCGCCGAGCCGCCGAGCCGCCTAGTACCGCCTGAGCGGCACGTCCCCGTTGGCTCGCTCGCCGATGTACAGCAGCACGTCGCGGCCGCGGTACCCTGGGGCCGTCACCCGCACCGACTGGGTCCGGCACCGGTTCACCAGCGTCCGGTCGAACACCAGGCGGTACTCCCCGCGGTCATTGGCGAAGGTGCCGTACGGGGTTCCGAGGATCTGCAGCCGGGCGCCGGGGAGCGGCCGGCCGGTGTCTTCGTGGAAAATCCGCCCCGCGATCGCCGCCATGCCTCGGGGGAGCGTCGAGTCGCGCTCCTCCTCCTCCGGCAGGTTGCACCCCCGGGAGTCCGACGGGTCGGCGGTTTCCCAGGGCCGGTTGTCGCTTCGGCCCGCCAGCGGCCCCAGCCGGCTCGAGGGCCGGCCAAAGATTCGCTGCGCCTCGGTCTCCATCGCGCTCGGCGCGGCGTCCGCCAGCATCGTCGGCGAGGATCCCGTCGGCGCCGCCGTCGCGGCCCGTTCAGTCTCGGCGTCGGCGTCGCCCGGATCGGGGCGGGTGGCCTCGGTGCGGGTTGCCGTCGGCGGGGCGTTCGGTTCTTCCTCGGGCGAGGGGGACACCCGCGCCGTCGTCCCGGGCGCCTCATCCGGCCCCTCGACCAGCGGCGCCAGCGGCTGGATCGGCTGCATCGGCTCCAGCGGCGGGGCCTCCACCCGCGGGGTCGGGGTCGGTCGCGGTGGCGCGAAGTCGAGCTGCACCGGCCGCACCGTCGGGGCGGCCTGCTCGTTCAGCGGGCCCTTCCGGTCCGCGCGGGTGGTCCCATAGACGGCGAGCCCCACGAGCACCACGTGCAGCACCGCGCTCACCACCGACCCGATGGTGGGCCGGTAGCGATCGCCGAGGCGGGGCAACGCCGTGGTGTAGTTGTGGACCTTCGTACGCTTCATGCCATGTCCGCTCTATTTTGCCGCGCCGAGCCGCCGAGCCGCCGAGCCGCCGAGCCGCCGAGCCGCCGAGCCGCCGAGCCGCCTATCGCAACACCCGCTTCAGGATCTTCCCCGAACCGGTCTTCGGCAGGTCCGGGAGCAACCGAACCGCCCGGGGGAGCTTGAATCCCGCGAGGTGCCCGCGGCAGAATTCCACCAGCTCCGCTTCGGAGGGGGTCATGCCGGGCCTCGGCACCACCGCCGCCATGACGACCTCACCCCAGACCGGGTCCGGCGCACCGAAGACCGCGGCCTCCAGCACCGCCGGGTGCTGGTAGAGGACGTGTTCGACCTCGGTGGAGTACACCTTCTCCCCGCCGGTGATGATCATGTCCTTCCGCCGGTCCACGATCGTGACGTAGCCCTCGTCGTCGAGCACCGCGAGGTCACCGGTCCGGAACCAGCCGTCGGCGGTGAACGCCTCGGCCGTGGCCTCGGGGCGGTTCCAGTAGCCCGGGGTCACGGTGTCCCCCCGGACCTGGATCTCCCCCACCTCCCGCTCATCCGGCCGGACCGGCGCTCCGTCGTCCGTGACGACCCGCAACTCCACGGCGATGAACGGCCGCCCGGTCTTGGCCCGGAACCGGAGCTGTTCCTCCGGGCTCCGCTCCCGCAGGTGGGCCTTGAGCAGGCTCAGCGTCAGGTAGGGGCTGGTTTCCGTCATCCCGTACGTCTGTACGTACTCCGCGCCGAATGTCTGCACGATCGCCCGCACCACCGCCGGCGCGATCGGGGCGCCCCCGCTCAGGATGAGCCGCAGGCTCCCGTAGTCGTGGCGCGACCGGTCCTCATGCTTCACCATGAGGTTGAGCATGGTGGGCACGAGGTTGGTGACCGTGATGCCCTCGCGCTCGAACAGGGCCAGCGCCGCGCCGGCCTCGAACCGGGGCAGCATCACGTGCCGGCCGCCGACCAGGGTGATCGCAAACGTGGCCCAGGCATCCGCCAGGTGGAACATCGGCGCGATATGGGCCCAGCGGTCCCGGTCGGTGAGTCCCAGTTCGGCGACGGCCGCGAGGGCATGCGTCGCCACGTTGCGGTGGGTCAACATGACGCCCTTGGGGGCCCCGGTCGTCCCGCTGGTGTAGTAGAGATGCGCGACGGCGTCCGGCGGTGTCGGCTCGGGCGTGAACCCCGCCGCGGCTCCCTCCGGATACGCGGCCACCCGCCACGGCGTTGGCAGGGGGAAGGGCGCGGCCGCCGACAGGACGTGGGTCACCGGGGTCGGATGCGCCAGGACCTCCGCCGTCAGCGCCGCATGCAGCGGATCCGCCAGCAGGACCCGGCTGCCGCTGTCCCGCAGGATGAACGCGAGCTCCTCCGGGTGCAGGCGGGTGTTGAGCGGCACCAGGATGGCGCCCACCCCCGCGGCCGAGAAGTAGGCCTCGAGAAAGACCCGGGAATTCGGGAGCAGCGCCGCGACTCGGTCGCCGGGCGCCACCGAACGGGCGCGGAGCCACGCGCCGAGCCGGTCCGTCCCGGCCCCGATCGCGTCCCACGAAAAGACCTGCCCGCCATCCACCACCGCGGGAGCGGCCGGGTAGAGATGGCGGGCGCGTGCCAGGATCTGCCAGAGGTGCATGCCGCGACTCAGTACGTCGTGGTCCAGTCCACCTTTGCCGCGCGGCGGCAGCGGGCGCACATCATGGATTCGGGCTCTCCGTCGAATTCCTGGCGGGCGGTGCAGTCGGGGCAGACGGCGTACGAGGTCACCAGCTTGGGCCCGGCAAGCGTCGGGCGCATGACGCCGGTGCGGACCACGACGCTCCACATGGTCGGGCGGTCAAGGCGGAGCCGGATTTCCTCCCGGCTGACCCGCATCGGCTGCCCATCCACTTCGAGCACCACCGCGTCCCCGGACTCCTCGATCACCGGGTACCAGGCCCCCCGGCGGAGGATGTCGGCGTGCCCGGTCGCGCCCGTGGCCCACCCACGGATGGCCGGGTTCTCGCCGGAACGGCGGTATGGTGGCGGATTGGACATGCATTCTACTATACCCTCCTTCCCGCCGTGCCGCACCCTCCACCCAGCCCCTCCTGCGGGGTCCCGGCGCGCGGGGTAGATTAGCTGCCCTATGCGTGCTCCCACGGAATCCCGTCCGTCCGCCAGCCGGCAGCTGGCCGAGTTGCTCCTGGGCCTGGCCGGCCTGATGCACCGGCTCCGGACGCTGCCCCCGGGCCATCCGGCCCTGGCGGGGCAGGCGCTCGCGCTGGAGCGGGCGTTCGCCGGCGCGCTGGTGGACCGCGAGCGACTGGTGATGGAAGTGGGCACGGTACAGCTGATCGTGGAGGGGATGGAGACCAATCCCGACTACGAGCCGCTGCGGGACCTCGCCGCCGACCTGCGGCAGGCGGGGATCGCCGCGCTCGAGTTCCGGCCCGGCCTGACCAGCACCGACCTGCTGGACGCGCTGGGGCCGCTCGCGAACGGGAGCCCGGCGGTGGTCAGCACCCCGGCCCTGCTGCTGCGCACCATCGCCTCCTCACCCAGCGAGGAGGGCGCCTGGCTTGAGCTGGAACGCTTCGTCCTTGGCGAGCCGTGGCGCACCCAGGCGGAGCGGGATCCCCACGAACTGGGACTGGCGCTCGAGCTCGATCCCCCCGACCCGGTGCGCGACGTCGAGCTGCTCGGTCTGCTGGTCAAGGTCATCCGCACCCGCGACGCCACCTCGCCGCTGGTGTCCCAGGGCGCCCTCGACCTGCTCGATGCGCTGCCGGTGCCGGTGCTCCGCCGGCTCCTCGCCCCCGGCGGTGACCCGACGGTGCAGGGAGACTTTCTTCGCGCCGTCGTGCCGCTGCTCACGCCTCGGCTCGCGCTCCGGTTCCTCGAGCTGCTGGCGCAGGGACGCGAAGGGATGCTCTCGCCCGGCGCGCTGCGGGTGCTCGCCCGGCTGGCGCTCCGGGCCGATGAGCCGGCCGGCGCGGTGGTGCGACGGGCGCTGAGCGAAGAGCTGCTGCGCTTCGTGGCGCCCATGGAGCCCGCCGCCGGCCAGTATCGGGTGGCCCTGGAGCCGGAGCGCGTCCTCAAGCTGGCGCTCGAGTCCTCCATTCTGGAGGCGGGTACTCTCGCCGCCGCCGACCGGATGATCGTGCGGCGGCAGGTGCCGCAACTCCTCGCGATCCTCGAAACGGTGCCGCGCGAGGACCCCGTGGCCAGCGCCCTCCGGGACCGGGTGTACGAGCCCCGCACGGTGCGGGTCCTGCTGGATGCGTCGCCCATCGACCTCGATTCCCTGGACCGGCTGGTGCCGGCGGCCGGCATCGAGGCCGCCCCCGCGCTGCTCGACACCCTCGCCCACTCCCGCGAGCGCCGCGTGCGCCTCCGCCTGCTCGACCTGCTCGGCCGCTACGGCAACGATGTCGGTCCGCTGGCACTGGAGCGGGTAGAGGGCATGCCCTGGTACGTGCAGCGGAACCTGCTGGCGCTGCTCGGGCGCATCCCCGACATGCCGCGGGAGTTCCGGACCGCCTCGTATTTCGGGCACCGGGACCCCCGGGTGCGGCACGAGGCCATCGCCCTCGCGGTGGCGGATCCGGAACTGCGCGAGCGCGGGCTGGCCGAGGCGCTCAACTCGAGCTACGAGCCGACCCTGCGGCTGGCGCTGTCCGCCCTGAGCGAGCGCTGTCCCCCCGACCTGGTGCCGCGGCTCATGACGCGGCTGGGCGACGCGACGCTCGACCCCGAGCTCCGCGCCATGGCGGTCAGCGCCCTGGCCCCGGTGAGTGACCCGGTAGTACTCCGCCTGCTGCGCCGCCTGGTGGTGGCCCGCGGGCTGGCGGGGCTCGGACGCCTCGCACCCAAGAGCCCGCCGATGCTGGCCGCGCTCCGCGGCCTCGCCACCCACTGGCACAGCCATCCCAAGGTGGGCGCGCTGCTGGAAACCGCGCGCCAGTCCCGTGACACCGACGTGCAGGCGGCGGCCCGTCCGCCGGGGCGGCGGTCGGGCTCCGGTCCGAGGGTGGCGCCATGATCACCCAGGCCACCCGCTTCCTGCGCGCCGCGGAGCACGCCCTCGAGCTCCGGCTGCGGCCGGGCGCCGAGGCGCCCCTCCGGCGCGCCGCCGACGAGGCCTGCCGGGCCCGCCTCGCCGACCTGGCAGAGGCGGAAGCGACCACGGTGCTGCGCTTTGCTCCCGCGGGCGTGCGGCTGGGCGAGCTGCCGCTGGCGGAGTTCGAGCGCTGGCCGTGGGGGGCGCGCCTCGCCGCGCGGGGCATCGAGCGGCTGGAGCTCTCGGGGGGCCCGTCGCTCGGGGCGGTGGCAGCGTTCCTGGACCACGCGGCAGGGCTGGTGCCCGGCGCCACCGCACCGCCGCGTCTCGGTGGCGGGGGGCTTCGGTGGGGCCCGGAACTGGAGGCGGCGCCTGCCGGCTACCCGCTCGCGGAAGAGCTGGGGGTGATGCGCGGGGTGTTCCGGCGCGCCCAGAACGGCGAGCGCCTCTCCATCGGGGACGTCCACGCCGTGGGCTCCTCGTTAGGCGCCCTGGTCGGCGGCGACGAGGATCCCGGGCTGCCCCTCCTCCTCGTGCCGGAGCGGGAGGACTACCTCCCCGCCCACGCGCTCAACACCGCGCTGCTGGCGCTGGCGGTCGCCGAACCACTCGGACTCGGCCCCGAGGAGCGGCATGAGACCGCGATCGCCGCCCTGCTGCACGACATCGGCATGGCCCGCCTGCCGGCGGAGACCCTCGTCGCCAGCCCCTTCACCGACCAGGACCGGGCCCGGGTGCGGGTCCACCCGATGGAAGGGGCGCGGCTGCTGCTGAGCCACGGCGAGCAGCTGGAGAGCGCCGCCGTGGTCGCCTACGAGCATCACCTCCGGATGGACGGCGGCGGCTATCCGCGGCTCAGCTATCCCCGCGAGCCCCACGCGCTCACCCGGGTCATCGCGGTGTGCGGCGCGTTCGACGCGCTGCTCGCCCACCGCCCCGACCGCGCTTCACTGGAGCCGGCCCTGGCGCTCCGGGAACTCGAGCGGAACGCCGTCACCCAGTTTGACGGCCGGGTGGTCGGCGCATTCGCGGAGGTGATGCTCCAGTCCGCGCGCCGCGGCCGCCTCGCCTTGACAATCCGATAAACTCAGTCGTATTTAGCTCTGCCCCGGGCTTCGAACGCGGCTCCGGACCGGGGTCGCGGCGCCGGGGGCGGTTTCCGGCATGGAGGCTCCAATGACTGACACCCGCACGCTTCCCGCTGTTCCCCCCATCGCCTCGCGCGGTTACGCCCACCCGGACGTGCTGGTCTCCACCGAATGGGTGGCGGCCCATCTCGATGATCCCTCGGTGCGCCTGGTGGAGTCCGACGAGGACCTGCTGCTCTACGAGGTGGGGCACATTCCCGGGGCGGTGAAGATCGACTGGGTAACCGACCTCAACGACGCCACCACGCGGGATTACCTCGACCGGGAGCGGATGCAGGCGCTGCTCCGGTCGCGCGGGATCAACCAGGACACGGCGATCGTCTTCTACGGGGACAAGAACAACTGGTGGGCGGCCTACGCCTTCTGGGTCTTCCGGCTGTTCGGGATCGAGCGGCTCAAGCTCATGGACGGGGGCCGCGCGCGCTGGGTGGAGGAGGGACGCGCGCTCACCACCGAGGTGCCGCGTTACACGGCGGGGAACCTCGCCGTCGGACCGCGCGACGACGCCGGCATCCGCGCCTTCCGCGAGGATGTGCTGGAGCACCTGCAGCAACGGGGGCAACTGGTGGACGTCCGGAGCCCCGAGGAGTTCCGGGGGGAGCGGCTGCACATGCCCGACTATCCCAACGAGGGGTCACTCCGGGGCGGGCACATCCCCGGCGCCAGGAGCATCCCCTGGGCCCGCGCCGTCCAGCCCGAGACCCACACCTTCCGGCCCGCCGGTGAGCTGCGCACGATCTACACCGAGGAGCAGGGGCTGGCGCCCGAGGGGGATACCATCGCCTACTGCCGCATCGGCGAGCGTTCCTCCCACACCTGGTTCGTGCTCACCTACCTGCTCGGCTACAAGAAGGTGCGGAACTACGACGGCTCCTGGACCGAGTGGGGGAACGGGGTGCGGCTGCCCATCGAGCGCTAGGCCGCCGGCGACGGCAGCGCCCCGGCCATCCGCCGCAGCCGGCCGATCATCGCGGTGAGGCCGTGCATGCGGGTCATGCCCAGCGCCTCGGAGAGTCCCAGCTGGTCCAGCAGGTCGGTGGGGAGCGCCGCGACCTCGGCCGGCGCGGCCCCCTCGAGCCCGCGCGCCAGCAGCGAGACGAAGCCGCGCACCGTGGGCGCCTCCCGCGGGGCATCGGCGTGCAGCACCACGCCTCCCTCCCCGGCCTCGAGGAACAGGAACACTGGGGACTGGCACTCGGGGACCCGGTTGAGTCCCTGCTCCCGCGCGGCATGGTACCGGTCGGGGAGGTCCGGCAGGCGCTTGCTGTAGTCGAGCAGCAGCTCGAGGCGGGTCTGCTTGTCCGAGGCCTTGAAGCGGCGGACGATCTTGTCCAGCTTGTCGATCATCCCCTAACCTACCGCCCCGCCCCGGCCCCTTCCAGTTCCACGAGCAGCGCCGCGAGATCCACTCCGTGTGCCCGCGCCGCGAATTCGAGCGTATGCTTCCCGCCGCAGCAGAGATCAATGCCGTGACGAGCCAGCACCGGCGCGCTGGCCGGATACTGCTCGGCAATGGCCCCGACAGTCATCTCCGGCCGGATCGGTGTCCCGGTGCTCATGGAATTCCTCCCGGGGCCGCCTGGCCCCGTGGCGTCAAGGTGAACATGCGCAGGTGGTGGGCGCAGGTGGCGCCAATCCCCGCCAGCACG
>JAEUJI010000125.1 GCA_016794805.1 Gemmatimonadota bacterium | reverse complement strand
GCGGGTGTCCGGGGCCGTGTGCGGCGCCGGCCAGCGGCGCAGGGAGGCGAGCGCCGTCTCCTTCCAGTACCAGCACCACGCACGGCCCGGCTGGCCGGAGGTGTGGAGCGCCCGGAACCGCTCCTCCAGGTCGCCCAGCAGGAACTCGCTCACCTCCTCGGGGAGGCGGCGGGTGAGCAGCCGGGTGGCGAGGCGGGGCGGGGTGGGGGTCACTGGGCCTCCAGTGGCCGGGGGAGGCCGTGGGTCATCTGGCGGAGGGCGGCGAGGGACTGCTCCAGATGGCGCGCGCCGATGGAGCTCACCTGGTAGTACTTCCGGCGGCGGCCGCCGCGTTCGGCGAGCGGCTCGCCCATGCGGGCCTTGAGCAGCCCCTTCTCTTCCAGGCGGAGCAGGGTGGTATAGACCGCCCCGAGGCTGGCGCCGCGGCCGGTGCGGGTCTCGATCTCCCGCTGGATCCCGGCGCCGTAGGCCTCCGGGCCGGCCTGCAGGATGGCGAGCAGGACCAGCTGCTCGAACTCACCGAGGGTGAGCGGCGATTTGTTTGACATTGTGGGGGATATACGGGAGGGGGTGGCGCGGGGTTTCCGTCGGCCCGTCGGTCCGTCGGCCCGCCGTCGTTGACCATCCCCGTGCCACTGGGTAGGTTACCCCTCCCCAAAGGGGGCTGTAGCTCAGCTGGGAGAGCGCTGCAAGCGCACTGCAGAGGTCAGGGGTTCGATCCCCCTCAGCTCCATGGCGTAACGACGGTAGCGACGGTAGCGACGGTAGCGACGGTAACGACGGTAACGACGGTAGCGACGGTAGCGTGTGAGGCCCCTCGGAGGAGACTCCGGGGGGCCTGCGCGCGGCTGGGGTGGCGGTTTGACCGCGAGCACGCGGCAGCGCCGACGCACATGCGGCCACCGCTCACCGACGCGCGCTCCATCCCCGTCGTCCCGCCGTCCCGCCGTCCCGCCTAGTCCAGCGGCCCCTGGATCACCGATCCCTGCACGCTGAACCCGATCACCAGCTGGCCGCGGGAGAGCCCGTTGATCGGCCGGTCCTTCGCGCCCCGCTGCGCGATCCAGTAGTACTGCGCCCCGGCGGCGATGATCCCGAAGTTGACCCGCACTCCCCCCTCCAATCCGGTGTAGCTGAGCCCGTCGGTGCCGTTGAGCGCCTGCTTGATCAGGAAGGTCCGGTGCTGCCCGTTGCCCCGCATCCAGCGGGCCGCCACGCCGAAGTTGAACGCCACCCCCACCGGCTGTCCCAGCAGCCGCCTGCCGGGGAGCACCTCGAGTTCCCCCGCCAGGCCGCCGCCCAGGATGGCGAAGTCGGCGGCGATGGACGTCGTGTCGGCGGTGGTGGGCGAGGTCGCGGTGATCGAGTCCACCGCCCAGACCACGTTGGTCCCGAAGAAGTAGCCCTTCACCCGCAGCTCGGTGGACCCGAACCTGGTCAGGGGCGGGGTGCTGGCCTCGAGGATCACGTTGGAGATGCTGCCGCGCCCGCCCGCCGGGACCAGGACCGTGCTGCCGTGCAGGTTCTTCACCGTGTCCACCGACGAGGCCACCCCAAGTGATGCGGTCAGCCGCCAGCCGCCGGGCCAGGTGACGCCCACGCCAAGCGAGCCGGTGCCGGCGCTGCCCGTCCCGGCGCCGTCCTCGGCCGGCTTCTCCAGCGCCTGGCGGATGGTGCCGTCGGCGGTGAGGGCGATGGTGATCCGTTCCGTCCGGGAGAGCTGGCTCCGGATGTAGGCGGCATCGCCCTCGACGCTCGCCTGGCTCGCGGGGTCATCCTTCAGCTCCTCCACCACCTTCTGCAGCTCCTTCCGCTCCAGCGCGATCGCGGCCGCCACGGCGTGGCGGTAGCGCTCCACGATGGGGCCGGTGGACTCCCCCTGAAGGGCGGCCAGGACCAGCGCCGGCTCCTTGCTGTAGGTCGTCAGGGCCGCCAGCAGCTGCTCCAGCGAGTCGCGGGCAAACCGCGCGGCGGCCGCGAATGATCCGGTCAATTCCGTGGTGCGGTCGGCCGGATCTTCGGAGAGCGCCAGGGTGGCCACGGTCAATTGGTCCACCGCCAGGCCGGTGATCCGGGGCG
>JAEUJI010000012.1 GCA_016794805.1 Gemmatimonadota bacterium | reverse complement strand
GACTCGACTTCGGCCAGGATCGCGTCGAGGGCCTGGTCTGCCTCGAGCAGGGTACGGTCCTTGGCCTGAAGTTCGAGCAGCTTCACCAGATCTGGGTGCATCGTGGTACCTCGGGGTTGAGCGGTTAGGCGATTGGGCGATTGGGCGATTAGGCGACCGGGGCTAACCCGGGGGGGCAGGCCGCCGTGCGGCCCGCCGGCCCAGCTGATATCCCTGGGTACGGAACTCTTCCGGGTACTTCTGCTGCAGGGCGCGGGTCTGCCGGTCCTTCTCCGCGAGCAGCGCGGACTTCTCGGCGCCCTCCGCCGCCTGGATGCGCTCGTTGAGCTGGCGCCAGGCGCGGAGCGCCGGCCGGGCCTCGAGCTTCCGGGCCCCGGCGGCGAAGAGGTTGGCCTGGCCGGTGAGGTCGAGCGGCACGTCCGTGGCGGCCACCCGCTGCCACAGCGCCCGGAGCGGCTCCGAGAGCTCCTCGGGCGGCACCGCCACGCCGGCCTCCGTGAGGCCAAGCAGGATTTCGAACAGCGGCCGGTGGCCGGGGGACTCGAACCACTCCGGCTGCAGCTCCTCGTGCGCCCGGTGGCGCCACTCCTCGGTCTGGATCATCAGGCGGAGGAGCTGGACTTCGGTGCGGGCGCCCGCGCGGCGGGCAGGCTCGGCCGGTCGGCGGCCGGACGATTGGGCGATTGGGCGATTGGCCGATTCGGGCACGCGCGCGGCGGGCTCGGGGTGCGTGGCCACCTCATGCTCCAGCACCGGCTTGCCGACGCCGGAGCGTTCCGACACCAGCGACAGGTAGAGCTCGCGCTGGATCGGGTCCTTCGTGGCGCGGATGGTGGGCAGCAGCCGGTCCAGCGCCTCCCGGCGGTGCTCGATCCCGGTGAACCACCCCCGCCGGTCGAGGATCTGGATCTTCCGTTCCATGACATCCACCGCATCGCGCAGGATCGGCTCCAGCGCCTCCGCCCCGCCCTTCTGCACCAGGGTATCGGGGTCCTCCCCCGGCGGCATGGTGGCCACCCGGACCCGGACCTCGTGGCGCAGCAGTTCGTCCGCGGCGCGGAAGGTGGCCTTGAGGCCGGCGGTATCGCTATCGAGCAGGAGGATGGCCTGCGGCGCGAACCGCTTGAGAATGGCCGCCTGCTCCGCCGTGAGCGCGGTGCCGAGCGGCGCCACCACCTGCTCCACCCCGGCGAGCACCAGGCGGAGCACGTCGAAGTACCCCTCGACGATGATCACCACCCCTTCCTTCCGGATGGTGTTCTTGGCGGCGTGCAGGTTGTAGAGCGTCCCGCCCTTGTGGAACACCGGCGACTCGGGGCTGTTGAGGTACTTCGGCTCCCCCGGCCCGAGCAGCCGCCCGCCGAAGCCGACCACGCGGCCGCGGAGGTCGTGAATCGGGAACAGCAACCGGCCGCGGAAGCGGGGAATGATGGTCCCGTCCTCCCGCTGGGCGAGGAGTCCGGCCTCGAGCAGCAGCTTGGGATCAAGCCCAAGCTGGGTCATCGCCGTCTGGAAGGCGGCGCCGCGGGGGGCGTAGCCGAGTTCCTGCGGGCCGAGGGTCTCCAGGTCGAGCCCTCGCCCCACGAGGTACCGGCGCGCGTCCTCCGCCTCGGCGGATTCGGTGAGCTGGCGGGCAAACCAGTCGTGCGCCACCGCGACCGCCTGGAACAGCGGCTCGCGCGGATCGGGGCCCTGCCGGGCACTGCTCTCGGGGATGACGATCCCGGTCTTCCGGGCCACCTCGCGCACCGCGGTGGGATAGTCCATGCCGAGGCGCTTCATGTACCAGGAGAAGACGTCCCCGGACTCCTTGCAGACAAAGCAGTAGTAGCGGCCCTTCTTCGGGATCACGGCGAAGTTGCGGTGCTGGCCGCCGTGGAAGGGACAGGGGCCGCGCCAGTCGGATCCGCTGCGTTTGAGCTCGACCGACTCGCCGATCACGGCCAGGAGGTCGGCGCTGTCGCGCACCTGCTCGATCACCTCGTCCGGGATCATGCTCACGCGGTGAACTCCGCCACCGTCACCCCGGTGCCACCCTGGCTGGCGGGCGCGAAGGCGTGGGACTTCACCCGCCGGTCCCGCCGCAGGACCAGCTGCACCCGGTCCCGCACCACGCCGGTCCCCTTGCCGTGGATGATGCGCAGGTAGGGCTGCTCCGCGAGCACCGCGGCGTCGAGCGCGGCGAGCACGGTCTGCTCCGCCTCGTCGCCGGTCAGGCCACGGAGGTCGATTTCGAAGCTGGTTGCCTCGGTGGGTTCGCGCGGAGACGGCTCGGCGGCTCGGCGGCTCGGCGGCTCGGCCGCGAGCGGAGTGAGGGTGCCGGACTCGAGCACCAGCTTGAGCGATCCCACGCCAACCACCACCTTGTCATCGCTCCGCACCTCGAGCACCCGGCCGGTCGTGCCACTCTGCAGCCGGACGCGTGTCCCTGCTTCCAGGCGCCGAGCCGCCGAGCCGCCGAGCCGCCGCTCGAGGTCGTCCATGGCGCGGAGCGCTCCCGCCGCCTCCGCCGCCGCCTGCTCCACCGCACGGCGTGCCTCGCGGGCGCTGTCGTCCCCGGCGGTGCCCGCCTTCGCGATCGCCGCCTCCACCTGTTCCCGCGCCTCGAGCAGGTAGGTCCGGGCCTGCTCCCGGGCGGCGCGCTCCGCATCCTTCTCCCGCCTGCGGAGCGTGGCGTCGCGGATCTCCTGGGCTTCCGCCTGCGCGGCGAGCCCGGCGGCGTGCGCTTCCGCGGTCTCGAGCCGGAGCCGGAGCTCCCGCTCCCGCTCGGCGAGATCCCGCTCGCGCCCCTCCACCTGCGCCAGCAGCGCGTCGAGGCTCCGTTCCGCGTCCGGCACCTGGGCCTCCGCCTCGGCGAGCACATCCTCCCGGACCCCGAGCCGCCGCGCGATGGCCAGCCCGTAGGAGCGCCCCGGGACGCCCTTCACCAGGAGGTAGGTGGGGCGCAGGGTGGCGGCATCGAACTGGAGCGAAGCATTCACGATGCCGGGCGTGGAGGTAGCCAGCCGCTTGAGGGCGCCCAGGTGGGTGGTGGCGATGGTCAGGGCGCCCCGCCGGGTGAGCGCCACCAGCGCCGCCGCGGCGAGGGCGGCGCCCTCGGCGGGATCGGTGCCGCTGCCGATCTCGTCGAGCAGCACCAGCGAGCCCTCGTCGGCGTGGTCGAGGATCTCCCGCAGCAGGGTGACGTGGGCGCTGAAGGTGGAGAGGCTCGCGGCGATGGACTGGCGGTCGCCGATGTCGGAGAAGATCCGGCGGCACACCGGGAGCAGGCTGCCGGGCCCCACCGGCGGGATGATGCCGCTCTGGGCCAGCGCCACGGCGAGGCCGGCGGCCTTGAGCAGCACAGATTTGCCGCCGGTATTTGGGCCGGAGAGCAGGATGGTCCGCTCGCCGGCAACGAGGGAAAGGTCAAAGGGGACGACCGTGACCGGCCGCTCGGCGGCCCGGCGGTCCGGCGGCTCGGCCGCGAGGAGCAGCGGGTGCCGGCCGTTCATGATCCGGACCTCGCACGGGGCAGCGGCCAGCTCCGGGAGGTAGCCGTCCATCTCCACCGCCCACTTCGCCCGGGCCGCGAGATCATCCACCGCCACGCACATCTGGTGCAGCGCGCGGAGCTCGGCGACGTGCGGCCGCAGCAGCTCGCTCAGGTCCCGCAGGACCTTGAGCTCTTCCCGGGTGGCGCGGGCCTCGGCCTCGCGCATCGCGTTGCCCAGGCTGATCGCGGCCGCGGGTTCGAGGTAGAGCGTGGCGCCGCTCGCCGATTCGCCGTGGATGATGCCATCGGGGCGGCTGCGGAGGTCCCGTGGCACGGGGATGACGTAGCGGCCGTCCCGCAGCGTCACTCCCCCTTCGCCACCGACGGCCCGGAGCAGCTGCTCCAGTTTCTGGACCAGCCGTTCGCGGCCGGTGCGAATGTCGCTTCGCGCCGCGGCCAGCGCGGGGCTGGCGCTGTCCCGGACGGCGCCGTCGTCATCGAGGGACTGTTCCAGCCGCTTCTCCAGCGGCTTGGCCGGGAGCGGCGCCTCGAGGGGGGCCACCTGCGGCGCATCGGCGGCCACCCGGCGCAGCTCGCCGACCACGAGGCGGGCGGCGGTAAGGGTGCGGCGCAGCGCCAGCAGCTCCTGGCCGTCGAGCACGCTCCCGGAGACGCGGAGCCGGGCGAAGATCGCGGCGGCGTCCGGCACCGCCTCCGCCACGACGCCCCGTCCGGCCCGCGCCAGCCGGGCGAGCTGCTCCACCCGGAGCAGCTCCTCCCGGACTGGCGCGGGGTCGCTGAGCGGACGGCGGGCGCGAATGCTGGCCGCTCCCAGGGGGCCGGCGGCGCGGGCCGCCACCAGCTCGAGGACAGCGGGGAACTCGAGGTCGGCGAGCGGCGCGGCCCAGGGATCAGGCTGGCCGGCGCCGGCGGGAGGCGCCGAGTCCCCCAAAAAGGCGGACGGGGTGCCAGCGTCCGAGGACACTAGCACCCCGTCAGGGGATTTCGTCTCGATCAGTTCGGTCATCCGGCCCGAAATTTACCGCGGGGCGCGGCACCGATCGTCGCCACGGTCATGCGGGCTCAGACCCGGGGGGTACGCGGATAGGAGCGGCGGCTCTTGCGCTGGGCGGCGTTCTGCTTCCGCTTGCGCTTCTCGCTGGGCTTCTCGTAGTGGCGGTGCTTGCGCAGGTCGGAAAGGATCCCGGCCTTTTCACACTTCTTCTTGAACCGCTTCAGCGCCCGCTCGAAGCTCTCGTCATCGTGGATGATGACCTCGGACATTACTGGACTCACCCCTCTCCGGTCGCCATTGAAGGCGTATGGTATTGAGAAAGACGAACTTAGGGGGTGGGGTGGGGAAAGACAAGGGCAGGACAGCGGCTCGCTCGCCCTGCCGTCCTGCCGTCCTGCCGTCCTGCCGACCTGCCGTCCTATTCCAGGGTGAACCACTGCACCTCGACCCGGCGGTTCTGGTCCGGATCGGGGCCACCCGGTTCATCCCAGCCCCGGCCGACGATTTCGATCCGCTTGGCGCTGATGCCGTGCTTCTGCACCATGAGCTTCTGGATCTCGGCGGCGCGATCGCGGGAGAGCTCGACCGCCTTGAGCGCCATCTGGCGCACGAAGGCCTCCCCGCCGCGCTTGCGGAACTCCTCGACCATCGAGTTGTCCACGTGACCGCGGAGCAGGATGGTGGAACCGGGGCTTACGGTGAGCAGCTGCTTGATCGCCTCGAGGTTCCGCAGGTTCTCCGAGTTGCTCTGGTCCAGCGTGGCGGAGTTGGGCTGGAACAGGAAGCGGATGTCCTTGGAGAGCAGCGGATCGGTCTCGACGCTGCCCCCA
>JAEUJI010000006.1 GCA_016794805.1 Gemmatimonadota bacterium | reverse complement strand
GGGCGGTGAGGTGGTGGGGGATGAGGCGATCAGGCGATTAGGCGATTAGGCGATTGGGCGATTGGTCGATCCGCCGACACCCTATTCATCACGGAAGCACGGAATACCACGGAATACACGGAAGGAGCACGGAATCTTGTTCAGTCTTTCCGTGCTTCCGTGCTTCCGTGGTGAACGTGAGCAGCATGGATACAGGGCTCCGTCACCCTCCCCCTAGCCGAGCGCCAAGATCGGGCTAGCTTCGCCAGACGATGCGCATCCACCCGACCCCCGATCCCGATCTCCGCGCATTCGCGGTGGCACCCAACACGATGGTCGCCTGGCTGCGCCACGTTGAGTCGCTGCCGCTGCTGTCGCTGGAAGGGGTCTGGCGGGACCTGGACGCCATCCTCGGTGAGGCGCCGTCGTCGCCGTCGCCCTCTCCGCTGGCGCCCGGGGGCGCGGACATCTCCTTTCCGGAGATCGCCGGGATCCACGCCCACGGCATCTTCTCCGGCTCCACCGAGGAGCTGCTCAAGGCCGTGAGTGAAGTGGACCGGCGGGATGTCGAGGGCTACCTGCGGCAGCGCTGGAGCGCCGAGCATGCCGCGATGGAGGAGGGGGACGACGCCGACACGCCGCCGCTCGGCGTGATCACCGAGGATCTCCTGCTCGCGCTCGGCCGCCTGAAGGAGACCCTCACCGTGGCGGTGGCCAAGGGGTTCGGGTTGCTGATGGTGTTGTGATTCCGGGACGTTCAACGCATGCTCCGTCGACTCTTCCGTGCCCATTCCGTGTATTCCGTGTTTCCGCGGTGAACCTCGATCCGGAGATTCACCACGGAATCACGGAACACACGGAAGCTGCACGGAATGTTCTGAAGGGACCGGTTACGGCGCCGGCTCTACGTTCCGCTCCCGCCGCAGCTGCCGCAGCACCGCCTCCACCTCCGGCTCCACCCGTTCAAAGGCCTCACCGGCACGGACCAGGTCACCCGCGTTCGCCGCTTCCTCGATGTCCTTGAGCAGCAGCTCGAGCCGGTAGGCGCCGATCGAGCCCGCCGGGGAGCGGAAGGCGTGCGCCGCCCGGCCGATGGCGACCGCATCCCCGAGCCGGATGGCCTCCGTGAGCGCGGTCCTGCGGAGCGGCGCCTGCTCGGTGAAGAGCTCCAGGATCGAGTCCACCGCCTCCCCGGCCCCGGCCTCCCGCATGGTCCGGCGAAAGGTCGCCAGGTCCACGGGGGCCTCGTCAGGCGTGGGGCCGGGCGCCGCCGCCTCGAGCGGCGGGAGCGAGCCGAGCTCCTCCACCGCGGCGAACAGCTCCTGCGGCCGGAAGGGCTTCGGCACGTAGCCGGTCATCCCCTGGGCCAGGCAGCGCTCCCGCTCTCCGGTCAGCGCGTGCGCCGTCAGCGCGATGATCGGCAGGGCGCCGCCGCCCGGGAGGGCGCGGATCTCGCGGGTGGCGGCGAAACCGTCGAGCTCCGGCATCTGGATGTCCATCAGGATCACGTCGAATCGGCCGCCGCCCGCCACCGCGTCCACCGCCTCCCGGCCGTTGTTCACCAGGGTGACGATGTGGCCCCGCTTCCGCAGCATCGCCGCCGCGACCATCTGGTTGACCGCGTTGTCCTCGGCCAGGAGGATGCGGAGGTGCGGGCGCCCCTCCGCGAGGGTGTGCCGGGTGACCACTTCCGCCAGCGGCGCCTCGGGGCCGGCGCTGAACAGCCTCGCCATCGCGGTGAGCAGGTCCCCGCGGGAGATGGGCTTCATGAGGTAGGCCTCGATCCCGACCTCGCGGCAGCGCTGGACATCCCCGCGCTGCCCCGCCGAGGTCAGCATCATCAGCCGCACCGCGGCGGAGAGTGCCGGATCCGCGCGGACCGCCGCGGCCAGGCCAAAGCCATCCTGTCCCGGCATCTGGGCGTCAATGAGGGCCAGGCTGTACGGCCGCCCCTCGCGGAGGGCCTGGCGCAGCCCGTCGAGCCCCGCGGCGGCGCTCGCCGCTTCCTCCACGAGGACCCCGGCCGGGCGCAGCATCTCGCGCACGATGCGCCGGTTGGTGGCGTTGTCGTCCACCACCAGGACCCGATGGCCCGCCAGCAGCGCCGCGCCCGCCGCCGGCGCCGGCCGCTCCTGGTCCGCGGCCAGCGCGATGGAAAAGAAGAACTCGCTGCCCCGGCCCACCTCGCTCCGCAGCGCCAGCTCGCCCCCCATGAGCGCCACCAGCTTCCGCGCGATCGAGAGCCCCAGCCCGGTCCCGCCGTACTTCCGGGTCATCGAGGCGTCGGCCTGGGTGAACTGCTCGAAGATCGCCTGCTGCTTGTCGAGCGGGATCCCGACGCCGGTGTCCCGCACCGCGAACCGGATCAGGGGCCGCGCCGCTTCCCCCCCGGCCACCGCGGCGGAGAGCACCACCTCTCCCCGCTCGGTGAACTTGAGGGCGTTCCCGAGCAGGTTGCTCAGCACCTGGCGCAGCCGGGTCGGGTCCCCGAGGAGCATGTGGGGCACCTCGCTGCTGACATCCACCACCATCTCAATGTCCCGGTCGGCCACCCGCACCGCCAGCAGGCCGGCGGTGGACTCCAGCAGGTAGCGCAGGTCGAACGGGATGGACTCGAGCGCGAGGTGCTCGGCCTCGATCTTGGAGAGGTCGAGGATGTCGTTGAGCAGGGTGAGCAGGCTCTCGCCGGCGGCCTGCACCAGCCGCAGCGAATGGCCCTGTTCCGGGGTGAGCTCGCTGTCGAGGAGCAACTCGGTCAGGCCCAGCACGGCGTTGAGCGGGGTGCGGATCTCGTGGCTCATGTTGGCCAGGAACTCGGTCCGCGCCCGGGCCGAGCGCTCGGCGAGGTCGCGGCCCTCCTGCATGGTAGCTTCGGCCCGCTTGAAATCGGTGACGTCCACCCAGGTGCCGACGATCTCCTGGGGCGCGCCCGTCTCCGCCCGGAGCAGCCGCGCCTCATCCCGGAACCAGCGGAAGCTCCCGTCCTTCTGCCGGAAGCGGTACTCGCTGGTGAGGTGCCCTTCGGTCATCAGGCCGTGCTGCGCCGCCAGCACGCGGTCATGGTCCTCCGGATGCAGGTTCCCGACCCACCAGTCCCGCGCCATGGATTCGGCGACCGAATAGCCGGTGAGGCGCGGCAGGTTCTCGCTCACCCAGGTCGTGGTGACGTCGGCACCGTCCAGGCGCAGCGCGTAGATGATCGCGTTGCTGGAGGAGAGCACCAGCTCCAGCCGGGCCTGGGCGGCGCGCATGGCCCGCTCGGTCTCCCGGATCGCGGTCATGTCGGTATAGAGGAGCAGGATCCGCGCGGGCTCCTCCCCGGTGACCGGCGCCGCCGAGACCCGCACCAGCACGATGCTGCCGTCCTTGCGCCGCCGGCCGCCCTCCGAGACCACGGTTTCCCCGCGGAGCACCCGGCGCCAGAGCTCCTCCGACTCGGGGATGGCGTCCTCCGGCACGACGACGTCCAGCAGGCGCCGGCCCAGCACCTCCTCCGGGGCGAACCCGAACAGGCTGTGGAACCCGGGATTGGCGCCGTGGCACACGGTGTCCTGGTCCACCACGGCGATGGCGGTGGGCACGCTGGCGAACAGCGCGCCGAGGAACCGGTTCTGCCGCCGGCTCTCGAGGTCGCTCTGCTCCAGTGAGGCGAGGGCGCGGTGCTGGGCCACCAGGTCCAGGTGTCCCCGGTGGTGCAGCCGCAGCATGAACAGGCCGAAGGCCCCGGTGAGGAGCGCCACCACCAGGTAGAGCCGGTCGGTGCCGGTGAGCAGGATGGCCAGGGGGATCGGCCCCAGGATCGCCAGCGTGAAGAGGCGGAACGCGGGCAGGTCGCCGAGCAGGGAGCCCACCGCGCCCGCCACCAGGCCGCTGAGAATCAGGAGCAGCAGGCCGAGGTGGGCGGGATCGAGGGTCGGGACGAGCAGCGCCGCGCCTACCCCCCAGGCCAGCCCGGTGGCGGCGATGGTGTGGCGCAGCTCCGGCATCAGCGCTTCCGGGGCCGGGCTGCGTCGCGCGCGCAGCGTGACCAGGCCGCGGACCGTGGTCACGACGAGGATCGCGCTGGCCCAGAGGAACAGCCAGGCGGGCGACACTTCGCTCCACAGCGGGAACAGCATCACCGCCAGGACCGCCAGGTGCGCCACCATCGCGACCGGCTGCTCGGCGATGAAGCGGATGGCCAGGGCGCGGGCGATTCCCGGGCCCTGGGTGTCAGGGGATGGCGGGGAGGCGCGGGACGAGAGCTGCTGGTCCATGTCCAACACTAGCGAATCGGCGCGGATTCCGCCCTAGTCAGGGGGGCCCGGCTTGCCTCCCCGGGCGGCCATGGCCAGCTTCATCCTGCGCGCCCTATGACCCCAGCACATCCTTGTTCCGTGTCCATTCCGTGTATTCCGTGCTTCCGTGGTGACCCTCGATCCCCAGATTCACCACGGAAGCACGGAACACACGGAAATGCACGGAATGACAACTTTGAAGAGCGAGTATCTCATGGGCATGAGATGGACTGCCGTCCTGGTGCTGGCCCTCGCCTGCGCCCCCGCCAACCCCGAGGTGGCCCGGTGGGAGGGGCGTGCCGCGCGGGTGACGATCGTCCGGGACGACTGGGGGATCGCCCACGTGCACGGGCCCACCGACGCCGACGCGGTGTTCGGGATGATGTACGCCCAGGCCGAGGACGACTTCAAGCGGGTGGAGCACAACTACCTGCTGTCGCTTGGGCGGCTGGCGGAGGCGGAGGGGGAGAAGGCGCTGTACACCGACCTTCGGCAGCGGCTCTTCATTGACAGCACGGAGCTCCAGGCGCAGTACGCCGCCAGCCCCGAGTGGCTCCGGGCGCTGATGGACGCCTGGGCCGACGGGCTCAACTACTACCTGCACACCCACCCGGCGGTGACGCCGCGGGTGCTCACCCGGTTCGAGCCGTGGATGGCGCTGTCGTTCAGCGAGGGGAGCATCGGCGGCGACATCGAGCGGGTGGACGCGGCGGCGCTGGGGGAGTTTTACGGGCCCGGGGCGGTAGCGACGGTAAGGACGGTAACGACGGTAGGGTCGCTACCGTCGCTACCGTCGGTACCGTCGTTACCGCCACCGTCCCTTCCCCCCGAGCCGTCCGGCAGCAACGGCATCGCCATCGCCCCGGCGAACACGGTGAACGGGCACGCCCTGCTGCTCATCAACCCCCACACCTCCTTCTTCTTCCGCGACGAGCTGCAGGTGACGAGCGACGAGGGGCTCAACGTCTACGGCGCCGTCACCTGGGGGCAGTTCTTCATCTACCAGGGCTTCAACCAGCACGCCGGCTGGATGCACACCTCGAGCGGGGTGGACAACATCGACGAATACCTGCTCACGGTCACCGAGAAGCCAGATGGGATGTACTACCGCTACGGCAATGGGGAACGGAAGCTCAGCCAGAAGGCGGTCACCATCCAGGTCCGCAGCGACAGCGGGCTGGCGAGCCGGAACTTCACCACGTATCGCAGCCACTACGGGCCGGTGGTGCGGCGGGTGGACGGGCAGTGGGTGGCGGTCCGGCTGATGGAGGCGCCGTCCCGGGCGCTGGCCCAGTCGTACTCCCGCACCAAG
The DNA here is from genome assembly GCA_016794805.1 of Gemmatimonadota bacterium. Lineage (GTDB taxonomy): Bacteria > Gemmatimonadota > Gemmatimonadetes > Gemmatimonadales > GWC2-71-9 > JADJOM01. The sequence goes on along the minus strand of JAEUJI010000006.1, from coordinate 456 downwards.
GCCAGGAACTACGCCGAGTTCCGCCGGAGCCTCGACACCCATTCCAACTCCTCCAACAACACCATCTTCGCGGATGGGGAGGGGAACATCGCCTACTTCCACGCCAACTTCATCCCGCGGCGGGATCCGAAGTTCGACTGGAACCGGCCGGTGGACGGGGGCGACCCGGCCACCGAGTGGGGAGCGCCGATGTCGGTGGATTCCTCGCCCCTGGTGCACAACCCGCCGAACGGCTGGCTGTACAACACCAACAACTGGCCCTATTCCGCCGCCGGTCCGGGGCACAGCCCCCGCCGTGCCGACTACCCGGCGTACGTGGACGTGGAGCTGGAGAATCCGCGGGGGGTCCATGCCATGCGGCTGCTCGAGGGCCGCACGGACTTTACCCTGGACGGGCTGGTCGCCGCGGCGTACAGCACCCAGCTCCCGGCCTTCGAGCCGCTGATCCCGGCGCTG
>JAEUJI010000303.1 GCA_016794805.1 Gemmatimonadota bacterium | reverse complement strand
ACCCACCTGGCGTACAGCGGGGCGGCGCTGCGGCAGCTCAGGAGCCGGCTCAAGGTGGAGCCGGGGGATGTGCGGGGGGGGCGGGGCCCGGGGGACGCGGCGCAGAGCTGGTTCGGGTATCCGGAGCTGCGGGGGGACACGATCGCGTTTGTGCCGCATTCAGCCGAGGCGCTTCGGAATGGAAGTGCGATCCCGGCCACCATCGCCGAAGCGCTGGCGGCCAACCGGCAGCGGTACATCGGCATCACCTCGGAGTGGGTACGGCGCTTCCCGGCGAGCCGCGCGGCGCGGCTGGCACAGGTGGAGGCCCTGGAGCTGGCGGGACGGATCGATGGGCCGGACACCAGCATGGCTGCGCTCCCCGCCCTCACCCGGATTCGGCGCGAAGGGAGCGCAACCGATCTGGATCTCTTGCTCCGGCAGGTCCGGCTCCTGTTCAAGGCAGGACGGGATTCTGCGGCGCGCGCAGCGGCGGAGACCGCCCTGGCGCTGCCGCCTGGCTCACCGGAAGCGGGTGTGGCGCTGGCGGGGGCGGCGGCGCTGGTGGGGATGGCGGACCGGGCGGTGGAGCTATACGGCGCGTATGGAGGGCGGGAGTTCGCGGCGGCGAATGGCGAGGGATTCGTGACGGTGCCCGAGGCCGTGGCGCGAGAGGCGAACCGGCTCCTGATCTACGCGGCGTTCGGGGAGCCGGCGGAGAGCCTGTCGTCGATCATGGCGCGTCTGCGACGCGTGGTGAACGAGTCCGTGTCGCTCGGTGAGCGGGAGCTGGCCCTCCATTCCGTGACCTACCAGGCCCGGCTGCTGGCGTTCCCGGCGCTGGGGGTGCCGGAGGGGCCGTCGTATTCGCTGAGTGATGCGGCGAAGGCGATCTCCCGGGGAGACCGACCAGGAGCTCTCCAGGCACTGGGCGCACTGCAGCGGGCACAGCCGGAGGTGCTCTTGCCGCTCATCTCGCCTGACTTTGCCCAGCTGGAGGCACGACTCTGGGCGCTGGCTGGGGATACCGCGATGTCCCGGCAACGGCTCAGCGTAATCACCCGCAGTCGCGCCTGGCTTGGGCTCGCGCTCCTGGAGCAGCCGACGGAGGCAGCGGCGGCGTGGCGCGCGCGGTAGGACCTCGTTCGGCAACCTCACCTGAAGGGAGGGCCCATGCGCTCGACGGTTCGTATCTCCTGGCTGCTTCTCGGTTGCCTGATCGTCGCGTGGTCATCACCACGACCTTCCACGCGGACGACGGATCGGCGGTCCGGGGCGCCGCGCGATGTCCAGCCCGCTCCTGGCTGCGCGACCGTCCTTGCCGATTACCCGGACGCGGCGTACAAGGGCCGCCGGTTTCCAATGGGTGGCCCAAACGTCTGGGGCCGATCCCTGAAGAATGTGGATGACGCGTCCCTCCCCAGCGGCAAGTGGGTTGGAGTCGTGTGGCGACAGAAGAGCGATGACGCTGCCAAGAATCCGGCCCCACCATTCGGGGCGCTTGCCCCCGGTGATTCGGGCTGCCTCCACTTCAGGGACACGGGTGCGGAGGCCACCGACGGCGGCTTTCAGGCGGAGGCCTTCCTCTACCGACCGGACCCGGATGCGCGCCGCATCGCGCTGAGCGGCATCGTCTGCTACGAGGGGTCGCATGGACATGGCAACCCGTCGTGGATGACTGCCGCCAAGCGGTGCAAGAAGGCTCGTAGGGCCACGGTCTTCCTGAACAGCGGCGCCGGTGAGACACGAGTGATCCCAGTCGTCATTGACAAGAAGAAGGGCTTCAAGAGAAGCCTGGCCGCGGCACTCGATTCGGCAGCTGGCGACCCCCAGCTCATGGGCTTCAGCACATCATTAGCTGCGGCGCGGGCGACCCTGAGCACCGCTGGCCCCTGGTTTCCGTGTGCGTCGAACGGTTGCTGCCGGGCGTTCTAAGCCGGCCCAATACGCCCGCCTTGCCGCTCTGGCGGGGCGGGTAGGGCGACCGTGATCACCAGCCCGGAGGCGCCATGACCGACGACCGGCCCACCAGGCCCCGCGACGTCCCCGCGGACTTCTCCCAGCGGAACCACCGCCGGCTGATCGGCACGCTGGGGCTGGTGCTCCCCGTGCTCCTCTACCTGGTGGCGGGGCTCCGCCCGACGGCGCCGCTGGAGCGCTGGCGGGTGCTCGAGTCGGTCAGCGCCTACTACTACACCGGCGCCGTCGCGATCTTCGTCGGCGTGCTCTTCGCCCTGTCGCTCTTCCTCTTCACCTACGCCGGCTACAAGGGCGTCCTGGCCGACCGGCTGGTCGGCGCCCTCGGCGGGATCGGGGCGCTGGGCGTCGCCCTGTTCCCGACCGCGGCCCCCGGGTCGCTCCCGGAACCGCCCTGGTGGAGCCCCGCCCTCCGGGTGGTGCACTACCTCTCCGCGACGGTGCTCTTCGTCTCCTTCATTCTCTTTGCCCTCTGGCTGTTCCGGAAATCCGAGCTGCCGCCGGACCGCCGCCCGCCGGACAAGCGCCGGCGCGACGCCGTCTGCCTCGCCTGCGGCATCGTCATGATCCTCGCGGTGCTCTGGGCCGGAAGCGCGGTCTTCACCGACGCCCCGATCTTCGTCCCGGAGTCGATCGCCATCATCGCCTTCGCGATCTCGTGGCTGGTGAAGGGGGAGGCGTATGAGCCGGTGCTCAAGGTGATGCGGGAGTTGCGGGGGCGGGGGTAGGGCGGTTGGGCGGTTGGGCGGTTGGGCGGTTGGGCGGTTGGGCGGTTGGGCGATTGGGCGATTGGGCGATTGGGCGATTAGGCGATTAGGCGATTGGATTTTCGGTCCGTCGTCCCGTCGGCCCGTCAGCCTACCGCCCCGCTTTTCCCCCGGCATGCGCCCACAGCGCCTGCTCCACCATCACCGGCGTCCACTTCCCGCCCAGCTTCGCCG
>JAEUJI010000217.1 GCA_016794805.1 Gemmatimonadota bacterium | reverse complement strand
CACAGACAAGCGCCACCCGCCGCCACCGCGCCCCGCCCGACCCGTCGGTCCGCACGGCCGTCGTGGCCGGGCGACGGAGTCCTGTCCCCTGCCCCGCGAGCGCGGCCGCGAACTCCGCCGCGGTCGCGAAGCGATCCGCCGGCAGCTTGCTGAGCGCGGTGAGCACCGCCTCCTCGACGTGCGGCGGCACCGTCTTGCGCTGCAGCGTGATCGAGCGCGGATCCTCCGTCACCACCCGCGCCACGATCGCCTGCGCCGTGGAGCCGGTAAAGGGCGGGTCGCCGGTCAGCATCTCGTAGGCGACGACGCCGAGCGCGTACACATCGGAGCGCGCGGTGATCTCGCGTTCGCCCATCGCCTGTTCCGGCGACATGTAGTGCGGCGTGCCGAGGCTCATGCCGGTCTCGGTCATCCGGGTCCCGCCGGTGCTCGAGGCCGCGAGCGCGATGCCGAAATCGGCCACCAGCGCCGAGCCGTCGTGCAGCAGGATGTTCTCGGGCTTGATGTCGCGGTGGATCACGCCATGGCGGTGCGCGTAGTCGAGCGCGCCGGCCACCTGGCTCGCGATCCGCACCGCGTCCTCGATGGGGAGCTGCTTCTCCCGGTCGAGCCGGTCGCGGAGCGACTCGCCCTCGACGAAGGGCATGACGTAGAAGACGGTGCTCTCCACCTGGCCCGAGTCGTGGAGCGGCAGGATGTGCGGGTGCTGGAGGTTGGCGGTGGTGCGGATCTCGTGCAGGAACCGCTCCGCGCCGAGGATGGCCGCGAGCTCGGGCCGGAGCACCTTGAGCGCCACCTTCCGCTGGTGCTTGAGGTCCTCGGCGAGGTAGACCGTGGCCATGCCGCCCTCGCCGAGCTTGCGCTCCACGCGGTAGCGATCGGCCAGCGCGGTGGTAAGAGCGGCGATGGGCTCGGACATGCGACCGTGGGTAGTGAGGGGATGCCGTCGTGCTGCATGCGCCCGGGGTCTGGCATGCCCGGGGGCGAGGAGGGCTGAGGGCTTGAGGATACTGGTCCAGATGGGGCGCCGCTAGAGCGGCCGATCGGCGTGGGCGTGGCGGAGGTGGCGGCCGTCAGGGCCGGCCAGGCCATTCACTGCCCCCGCAGCGTGTCCATAGGGGCGCGCAGCGGCCGCACCCCTCCATCCTGGAGCAATCGAAAGTACTGCCCGTCCTTGATGAGCAATCCTTCGCTGCGGCGGAGGGGGAAGCTCGTCAGGTAGTCCTTGGGATGCCTGACGTCGATGGCGGCGACCCGGCCTTCGTACCGTAGGTTCACCTTGCCCTGCAGGGTGTGACCGACCACGACCGCATTGGCCCCCACCGCGCGCAACCCCTGCTCTACCTCCTGCAGGGAGAGGTCGTCCTTGAAGTAGCCCCGGTACCAGGCTGGCCCGGTGGTGCTGGACCGCAGGAACGACTCCCTCGTCACCGTGACCGGGGTGAAGTACGGCGTGCGATAGCCGGCGCGGACGATGCGATTGATCTCCTCGAGCGACACCCGATGCTCGGCGAGGCCCGGATGCAGTCCACCATGCACGAACGCCACGTCGTTGATGACCTCCACGACATTCTTCGATGCCAGCCAGCGGCCAAGCAGGGAGCCGTCGTCGAACAGCTGGTCCTGCCGCTTGCCGAGGATTCCCGCGATATGGAAGTACTTCTCCTCGGCCGTCTGGAAGTTGCCCTGCAGGTTCTTGATCTCATGATTGCCGATGATGAAGTGCACCGTGCCACCGGCTTGCCTGGCGGCCTGCTCGAGCTGGTAGGCCGCCCAGAGCACCTGGGTGGTCGAGGCGCCTCGGTCGACGAAGTCACCCACCAGCACCAGATGTCCCTTTCCGAACGTCCATTTCAGCTCCCCATCCGCAACGCCATGGGCGACCAGGAACTGCCGGAAGGCCCCGAAGCCGCTCTCGATATCCGAGATGGCGACGATGGGCTGTCCGTCCTGGTAGGTGGCGGCCGGCGTGGCGATCTCGTGGGCGATGGCCACATCAAAGCCGCTGCTGTCCGCGGGAAAGTCCACCCTGAACCCCCAGGCTCCCGCGCCGGGACGGGCGATGGTGTCTACGGAGAAGCCTCGGTCATTGTCTCCCCGGATGACGTGGGCGACTGGCTGACCGTTCTCGTAGAAAACATGCACCTCGCCGGCGAGCTGGTACGCCAGCCGGTTCTCGAACAGGTGCGCATCTGCGCCAATGGACCAGCCGAACGCGATCAAAATCGCTACCAGCACGAGGGTAGAGACGCCGAACTGCTTGAGCCTGGTGAGCGCGATGGAGAGGTAGCGGGACATGAGGGCCTTCGACATCTGAGGAGGGGCGGTGCAAAGCTGATATCTCAGCATCCCTTCACACCGGTCGCGGCGGCGCTGTTCCGCCACAGCTGTTCGGCGAGTGCAACGTCGTCTGCCATGGGGTGCGGTGGTACCTCGCGTTCCTTGTCGAAGTAACGGCCGGTCGAGGTCCCAAGGGCGGGATCCGCGGCGCAGTAGAGCGGGGTCCTGGCCCCCTCCGCGCTGGAAATCAGGAAGAGCTTCAGCACCCACTGGACGGGCCCCGGGAGCGAGCGCCAGATGTTGGTGGCCACACCGCCCGGATGAAGGGCGGAGGTTGTCACGCCGGTCCCGGCGAGGCGGCGGGCAAGCTCCCTGGCGTGAAGGATGTTCATCAGCTTGGAGTCCGCGTAGTCCTGGAACGTGCCGTTCGTGCGCGAGGGAGTGGTGGTCAGGAGGCTCCAGTCGAAGGGCCTGGCCCGGGAGTGGGCGACGCTGGACACGTTCACGATCCGGGCCGTGGGCGCGGCCCGCAGGGCCGGCAGCAGGAGGTCGGTCAGGAGAAAGGGTCCGAGATGATTCACGGCGTAGGTGAGATGGAAACCGTCCCGGCTCAGGCCCTGGGTCCCCGCTACGCCGGCATTGTTCACCAGCACGTCCAGGACCGGGTAGCGGGTGAGGACGTCAGCGGCGGCCCGTCGGATGGAGGTGAAATCGGCGAGGTCGAGAAGGAGGAAGCTGGCGGAGGCGTTGGGGTATCGGGCACGGATGGCGCGCAGGACCGGTTCGGTGCGCTCGGCCGACCGGGCCGCGAGAACGACCGTCGCATTCCGGGCGGCAAGGGCGTCGGCCAGCGCCTGGCCAATGCCGGAGCTGGCCCCCGTAACGAGGAAGGTGCGACCGCGGAGATCCGTGGGAATCATGCGAAGCCAGGGGTCAATCGTGTCACTTCGCAAGCACCTCCTGGACCCTGTGAGCCAGCGCGTTCGGGGAGAAGGGCTTCTGCAGGAAGTTCACTTCCTCATGGAGAATGCCGTGCCGCACGACGGCATCGTCGGTGTATCCAGAGACGTACAGCACCCTCATCTCGGGATGGAGGCTCAGCAACCGCTCGGCCAGGACCCGCCCTCCCATGCCGGGCATCACGACGTCGGTGACGAGCAGGTGAATCTTCCCCCGGTGATTCGTGGCGACCCGTAGTGCTTCCTCGCCGTGACTCGCTTCCAGGACGGTATAGCCGCACTGCTGCAGGGCGAAGTGGGTCAGGGCGCGAACGGCGACGTCGTCCTCGACCAGCAGCAACGTTTCCGTCCCGCGCGGGGGAGGACCGAGGCTGGGCAGGGACTTCCCGGCTGTCGCGGGCTGGTCCACGCCCGGAAGATAGATCTTGAACGAGGTCCCGACGCCCGGTTCGCTGTAGACCTCAATCGTCCCGTCGCTCTGCTTGACGATGCCGTGCACCACCGCCAGCCCCAGCCCCGTACCGTAGCCGGGTCCCTTCGTGGTGAAGAACGGCTCGAACAAGCGACGCTTGACTTCCTCGGGCATCCCGATGCCCGTGTCCGTGACCGCCAGCATCACATACCGGCCGGGCCGCACCTCCGGATGGGACCGGGCGTAGTCCTCGCCAAGGAAGACGTGGCTGGTTTCGATGGTGAGTTTACCGCCTTGCGGCATGGCGTCGCGGGCATTCACCGCCAGGTTCAGGAGTACCTGTTCCAGTTGTCCCGGATCGGCTTTCACGCTTCCGAGTTGCGGGTGCAGCGTGACTGTCAGGTGGATGTCCTCGCCGATGACGCGGCGGAGCATTCGTTCAGTGTCCCGCACCACGTCGTTCAGGTCAAGCACCCTGGGGGCGAGGACCTGCTTCCGGCTGAACGCCAGCAATTGCCGCGTCAGCGACGCCGACCGCGCCGCGGCCCTGCGGATCTCCTCCAGCGGCTCCCAGTCGGGGTCATCCGGGGGTGTCGATTGCAGCAGGAGTTCGCTGTAGCCGTTGATGATGGTGAGCAGGTTGTTGAAGTCATGCGCCACCCCGCCGGCCAATTGCCCGATGGCCTCCATCTTCTGCGCCTGCCGCAATTGCTCCTCAAGCTTCTTCTGGTGGCTGACGTCGAGGAAGGTCACCACCGCGCCAATAAGCTCCTTGCCCCGCCACATCGGGTAGGCAAAGTACTCCGCGTCGAACTTGCTCCCGTCGGCACGCCAGAAGACCTCGTCCTTGACGTGCGTCCCTTGCCGGGTGTGCATCGCCCGGACGATCGGACATTCTTCCTCGGGGTAACTACGACCATCCGGGCGTTTGTGGTGGATCAGGGCGTGCATGTTCCGGCCATTCAATTGCTCCGGATCGGCATAGCCGAGGAGCCGGGCGCAGGTCGGGTTGGCCAGCATGCAGTTGCCGTGGAGGTCGACGCCGTAAATGGCCTCGGCCGTGGAATCGAGCAGCAACTGGACCAGTTCTTCCCGGTCGCGGACCGTTTCCGTCGCCCGCTTGCGCTCCGACTCGCCCGCCATCACCAGGCGGAGGCGGTCGATCCACCAATCGAGCCGTTTCCGCTTGAATTCCGACACCGCCATCGGCTCGGGGCGGAGGATGAGCTCTGGCGGTTCGTAGTAGGGGTTGGGACACACCAGGTCGGCGATGGCCACCAGCGGGTGGGTGACGAGCAGGTCGTGGATGAGCGCGGGATCGAACCGCGACCGCAGGTAGTGGCATGCGATCACCGCCCGATGCGTGGCCAGGAACTCGTTGAGCAGCGCCTCGTACTCGATCAGCCGATCGCCTTCCACGCTCGCGTCGAGCGCCCAGGTCATTTCCCCCTGGAACCGCAACCCGGCGAAGCCGTCGGCCAGTGCGGCAGCCTCACACTCCGTCAGGTAGCTGAGCATCCCGCGGGCGTCGAAGCATCCATCTCGCAGGTAGGCGTCGCGCTTGGTGAGGATCTTGAGCGAGCCCTTGGCCGCTTCCTGGGACACATTCACGCCCATGGCGGCAAAGCGCCGGACGAGGTCCTCCAACGGCGAATCGTTGGCGACATAGAGGCAGCGCTCGCGATTCCGCAGCCCGGCGGCGATGAACGCCACGGCGCTGGCGGTCTGTTCCTCCAGGCTATCGTGGACCGGGCAGAGGTGATCGCCTTGGCGAAGCTTCGCCAACTCGTGGTCCAGCTGACTTGCCATGCGGCACCCCCTGTTGGCACGGCCCTGGTGGTCTCCAAGCGGGTGGGTGCGCATTGCTTGGTGTCGCAGAAGGCCCTGCCGCCCAACGCCCGCGCAGGACCAGCGAAGCGTGGCGCGGTCTGGGCAACCTACGGGGCGACGCCCGGTCGTGCCAGCCCGACACCCGTCGACGCCGTCGCTCCGACTCCGCCCGGCCGATTAGGTGGCGGGCAATCGGGGCGTCGGCGGCGATCCGGTGAGTGCGGCCCGGGTGGCGGCGGCCTGGGAGGACGTCGCCAGCAGCACACTGCCGCCCGCGCTGATGGCGCCGAGTCCGAGCAGCGACAGCAGTGCGGCGGGGGGAGGAGTGCACCCCACCCCGTTCTCCCGTTCCCCCGATGTGCCCGGCACGGAGGCCGGGCCCACGCCTGAAACCCACCCCCTCACCTGGCCGTGGTGTGAACCGTGCCTCACCCCCCCGCCTATCCCCTCCCCCCGTGCCACCGCATGCGCCGTCACGAGCACGACGGGCCCCACCTCTGCGCCATACTCGGCGGCGGGTTCCTCGAGCGCGACCAGGACGGCTGGCGGGATGTCGGCGCTGGGAGCGTCCGGGTCTCCGGCGGCGCCCGGCACGACATCGATGCCGGCCCCGCCGGCGCCCGCTGCCTGGTCCTCACCGGCGAGCTGATCGAAGGCACTCCCGGCGTCAGCCGCCTCACACGGCCCGCATTCCTCCCCCCCGATCCCTGGCTCGGCCTGGTGCTCGGCCGCCTCGACCGGCTGGTCTCCTCCGACGATCCCGCCCGCCCGGTCACCCTCGACGGCCTCCTCACCGAGCTGCTCGCCGCCGTCTCCCGCCGCGTGGACGGCCGTTCCACCCCGCCGCCCCCGTGGCTCCTCCGGGCGCGGGAGCAGCTCACCGACCTGGCCGGCCGGATCACCGTCGCCGCCCTGGCCCGCGAGGCCGGCGTCCACCGGGTGGTGCTGGCGCGCGCCTTCCGCGACCACTTCGGCGAGCCGGTCTCCGTCACCGCGCGCCGGCTCCGGATCGAGACCGCGCGGTGGGTATGGAGCCTGGGGGTCACCCCCGGGGCGTTCCGCCGAGCCCGGTTACCCCTGTTCAAGACCTCGGCAGTGCCCGTGGGATAGACTGTCCCTGACCCTCTCCCTCGAGTCTCCGTGATGATCGTCCGTCGTTCGTCGGGTTTCCTGCTCGCCGCCCAGCTGCTCTTGAGCACCAGCGCCGGCGCTCAGGCGCCTGCCTACAACCCCGCGGCCTGGCAGGAGGATCTCCGCGCCATCGCCCGCGAGATCCCCGCCAAACACCCCGACGCCTTCTACCGGCTGACCCGTGCGCGGTGGGACTCCGCCGTCGCCGCCACCGGGCGCCGGCTGCCGCGCCTCACCCGGAACCAGGCCACCGTGGCGCTGATGGAGCTGGTCGCCCTGGTGCGGGACGGGCACACCTCGATCAATCCGCTCTTCGACCCCGCCGTGGCGCGCCGCTACTACCCGTTGTCGCTCTATGACTTCGAGGACGGCCTCTACGTGCGGGCGGCCGCGCCGGAGTACGCGGCGCTGGTGGGGGGCAAGGTGCTGCGGATCGGGAAGGTCGCCGCGGCGGGCTACCTCGCGGCCGCCGGCCGGGTGGTGCCGCACGAGAACGCCGGCTGGCTCCGCGCCTGGGGTCCGGACTGGCTGGCCGTCGCGGACCCACCGCCTCCTTTGACCGGAGCGGCTGGCTCGACATGCGCGGCGGCGCGGCGCCGCCCCTCTGGCAGCGGAATCCGGGGATGCCCTACTGGGTGGAGTACCAGGCGGCGGAACGGACCCTCTACGTCGCGTACCGCGGGGTGGTGAACCTGCCGGCGCCCAACACCAACGCCGCCTTCTGGACTCGCGTCTT
>JAEUJI010000175.1 GCA_016794805.1 Gemmatimonadota bacterium | reverse complement strand
TCCGCGAGCAGCTTCACGCGCGATACGATTGCGGCTTGCAGGCTGCGAGGGGGGCTGGGCAATTCGGAGAGGACGCCGTCAATCCGGAGCCGCACGCGGAGTCCGTCGCGTGTCGCTTCCAGGTGTATGTCGCTCGCGGCGGCCTCGTGCGCTTCACGAATGAGGAGGTTCACGAACCGGATGACCGGCGGCTGGTTGGCGAGACCGCGTACATCGGTCGGCTCGGTGCCCTCGCCATCGACTGGCAGGTCTACGTCGGCCCCGAGGTCCTTGACCAACTCGAGGACGGACTCGCTGGCGGCGAAGACGCGCCGGATCGCTTCGTCCAGATCACCCTGCTCGACTGGCACGTAGTCGACTTCCGCCTGGTACGACTCCCGCAGGTCCTCGATCGCGTCAGCATTGGGAACCCCGGCCACCGCCACGCGCAGGCGTCCGCCAGCGAGTGCCAGCGGGAGCATCCGGTAGTAGGTCAGGTACTCCTGGCGGAAGCTCTCGGTGACCGGCAGGAGGCAATGCAGTGAATCCGGTGGCAGTCGTGTAGTCCTGAGGACGGGTACTCCAGAGAGGGCACGTTAGGTGCCACGGTGACCCCGGGGGAAGTCGTAGTGGGGTAAGGGGATGCACCGTGGGGCTTGGCCGGCCGACTGTCTCATGAGACAGTGGGTGGAGCAGGTGCGATGCCCCGGTGAGTGATCGTTCCCGGCATGAACCCATGCATCCATGAGTATCTGACCTGGCTCGCCGCGACGAATCACTCTCCCGCCACGGTGGCAAACCGGCGCAGCTGCCTCGGGCGGCTGTCCGCGTGGTGCGTGACCCGCGGGCTGACGCGCCCGGACGAATTGAGTGCCGAATGCCTCGAAGCCTATCGCCTCGCGCTCTTTCATTTCCGTCATACCCGTTCCTCATCCACGGGGGAAGCGGGACGGCCGCTCTCCTGGGGCACCCAGGCGGAGCACCTGGGTGCGGTTCGCTGTTTCCTGCGCTGGTGTGGCACCCGGGGGCTGGCCGGCCCCGTCGGGGCCGACCTTCCGCTTCCCCGGCGGCCGCAGCAGCTTCCGCATGTCATCCTGAGCGCCCGGGATATCGAGACCGTGTTGCGGAGCGTCACGCGGGCGGGGCCGCTCGGACTTCGGGACCGGGCGATGCTGGAGGTCCTCTACTCCACCGGGATTCGACGGGCCGAGCTGGCCGGCCTGGCCCTGAGTGACGTGGATCGGGAGCGGGGAGTCCTGCTCATTCGCGGGGGCAAGGGTCAGCGTGATCGGGTCGTACCTCTCGGCGGGCGGGCGCTCTGGTGGATAGACCGGTATGTACGGCGCTGCCGGCCCGGCCTGACGGTTTCGCCAGACCCCGGATTCCTCTTCCTCACTCGTCGGGGTCGGCGCTTCCGCCTCAACCGGCTCTCCGAGCGGGTACGGCTCCTGGTGGAAGCGGCGGGGGTCGGGAAAGCCGGGAGCTGCCACCTGTTCCGGCACAGCATGGCCACGCTGCTGCTGGACGGCGGGGCGGATGTACGGGATGTACAGGAGATCCTGGGCCACGCCAACCTATCCACGACGGCCCGGTACCTGCACATTTCCATCGAGCGCCTGAAGGCGGTGCACGCTAGGGCACACCCGGCGGAGCGCGGCAGGAGCCGGAGGGTACGGAAGCCCGGATGGTAGGGGATCTTGCTCACCCAGGATCCCATCGGCTTAGCTGGTGGAGTGAATCTCTACAGTTACGCCGGCAGCAACCCGATCAGCTTCAGTGATCCGTTTGGGCTGTGTCCGCCACAGTGGCTCTGTG
>JAEUJI010000106.1 GCA_016794805.1 Gemmatimonadota bacterium | reverse complement strand
GGCCCGGGACGAGACCAACGTGTACCTGGGCGGCGCCGACCGGCGGGTGATCGCGGTGGACCTCGCGAGCGGGAAGACCCGCTGGGCGCACCGGGTGGCCGGGCCGCTGCTGGGCGGCGTGGTGCAGCGCGGCGGCGCGGTCTATGCCGCCACCGACCGGCCGGACGGGAAGGTCCACGCCTTCGATGTCCGGAGCGGCAACGAGCTCTGGTCCACCGGCACCGGCAACGTGGAGGCGCCGCTCGCCCTGGCGGAGGACCGGCTCCTGGTGCTCAACCGCCGGGGCCAGATGCTCGCCCTCGACCTCGGCTCGGGACGGATCCAGTGGCGCCGCCGGCTCCCCTCGCAGCGGCTCGCGCCGCAGCTGCTCACGAGCGGACTCGCCCTGGTCACCTCGCATGACAGTCTCTACCTGGTGAGCCCGGCGGACGGCAGCATCGCCCGCCGGCGGCGGGCGCCGGGCGCCGTGACCGCGCCCTGGGTGCCGTTCAACGACCTGCTGTTAGCCGGCACCGGCGACTCGCTCGTCGTGGCCATCGATCCCGCCGACCTCACCACCCGGTGGACGCTCCGGCTGGATGCGCCGGTGCTGGCCGCCCCCGTCCTCCGGGGCGATACGATCCTCGCCCTCACCCAGCTCGGTACCCTCTACCGGATCCTCCCCGGCGCCGATCCGGCCGCTGAGCGGCTGGACTCCGGCAGCTGGGCCGCGACCGGCGCGCCCGCCAGCGTGGGCCCCTGGATCCTCGCCGGCGGCTCCGACGGCATGCTCCGCGCCCTCGACGCGACGACCGGCGAGGAGGCGTGGCGGACCCGGATCAGCCGCCCGGTCGAACTCGCCCCGCTCCCCTTCGGGGACAGCACCTTCCTGGTGCTGGGCAGCGCGGGCGACCTGCACTGGATGCGCCGATGACCCGACTGTCGTTCGCCCCGGTCCTGCTGGGCGCGCTGCTCCTGGGCCAGGCGCCGCTCGCGGCGCAGCAGCCGGCGGAGTCGCTCTTCGTGCGCCGGTCGCCGGCCCTGGTCAAGTATGGCAAGTGGGTGGCGCTCGCGGCCGCGGTGGGGATGGGGCTCAAGGCCCGCGCCGCCCACCATGATGCGGAGGACGCATTCGACCGGCTGGAGCGGTACTGCGACGCGGACGAACTGCGCTGCACCCAGCGGCCCAATGGCAGCTACGTCGACCCGGTGTCGGAGGGGTACTACCAGACCTCGCTCAGCCGGGACCGGCATGCGCGGGGCTGGCTGCTGGGCGGGGAGGCGGCGCTGGTGGGCGCGGCGGGGCTCTTCATCTGGGAACTGACCCGGCCCAAGAACCCGCCGCGGAACATCCCGTTCGAGCCGAGCATCCGGGTGATCGGGGCGCGGACCCAGTTCGGGGTGTCGGTGGCGTTCTGACTCAGCCGGTGCGGAACAGCTCCACCGCCCGCGGATAGCGCTGCAGCGCCCGGGCGCGGAGCGCCTGGTGCCGGGTCTGGGCCAGCAGCGGATCCCGCGCCAGGATCTCCTGCGCCGCGGTGCGCGCCGCCTGCAGCAGGTCGGTGTCATCCGGCAGCCGCGCCAGCCGCAGTTCGAAGTCTCCCGCCTGCCTCTGCCCGATCAGGTCTCCCATCTTCCGCTCCGCCAGGTCCAGCTCCGCGATCCTGAACCCGTCGTTGGTGGCGGCGAAGGCCTTGAGCCGGGGGGGCACCGACTCCCCGGCCAGCAGGATACAGTAGCTCTCCCCGGCGCCGCGACCGATCCGTCCCCGGAGCTGGTGCAGCTGGGCCAGCCCGAATCGTTCTGGATGCTCGATGAGCATCACGGTGGCGTTGGGGACGTCGATCCCCACCTCGATCACCGTGGTGGCCACCAGCACATCGATCTGCCCGGCGCGGAACTCCCGCATCCGCTCGTCCCGCTCCGCGGGCTTGAGCCGGCCGTGGACCAGCCCCACCGTAAGGTCGGGCCAGAGGGCCTGGAGCTTCTCGGCGGCGGTGGTGGCGGCGCGCAGGTCCGCCCGTTCCGACTCATCGATGACCGGCAACACGACGTACGCCTGGCGTCCCGCCGCGCACTGCTGGTGCACGAAGGCCAGCGCCTTCTCCCGCTGGGGCGCCGTGCGCACGCCGGTCTTGATGCTCCCGCGGCCCGGCGGCTTGGCCCGCAGGGTGGAGACATCGAGATCGCCAAAGCGGGTGAGCGCGAGGGACCGGGGAATCGGGGTGGCGCTGAGCAGCAGGACGTCGGGCGCCTCGCCCTTGGCGGTGAGCCGCGCCCGCTGCTCCACCCCGAAGCGGTGCTGCTCGTCGATCACCACCAGCCCCAGGCGGCGGAAGGCCACCGTGTCCTCGATCAGGGCGTGGGTGCCGATGACCAGCCGCACCTCGCCGCTGGCGAGCTTCTTCCGCCGCGCCGCCTTCTCCGCCGGGGTGAAGCGGCCCACCAGCAGCTCGGGGCGGAGCTCCAGAGGCGCGAGCAGCTGGGTGAGCGTGGCGAGGTGCTGCTCCGCGAGGAGCTCGGTCGGCGCCATCAGCGCCGCCTGGTGATCGTTCTCCAGCGCCAGCAGCATGGCGAAGAGCGCCACCACCGTCTTCCCGGTCCCGACATCGCCCATGAGCAGCCGGTGCATCCGGTCGGCCGCGGTCATGTCGGCGGTGATCTCCTTGAGGGCGCGCTTCTGGTCGGCGGTGAGCGGCCAGGGCAGCGCCTTGGCCAGCGCCCGGGTGTACGTGTGGTGCAGGGTGAAGGGCACGCCGCGGCGCCCCTGCTTGGCCATGAGCCGGGCCCGCGCCAGCATGAGCTGGAGGTCGAGCAGTTCATCGAAGGCGAGCCGCCGGCGGCCCGCCTCCGCCTCCTCCAGCGTCGCCGGCCGGTGCACCGCGCGGAGCGCCACCGGCAGCGGCGGCAGTCCGGCGTCCGCCGGCACCGTCTCCGGCAGCGGTTCGGTGGAGAAGGCGATCATCGCCTCCAGGTGCCGGTCCACCAGCCCCCGGATCGCCTTGTGGCTCAATCCCTCGGTGGCGCGGTATACCGGCAGCACCCGCCCCGCCGGCGGGCCGTCGTCGTCGCCATCGGGCTCGGCCAGGACGATGAACTCGCGGGGATTGAGCTGGCGGCCGTGATAGAACCGCACCGGCCCCGCCACCAGCAGCGTCTGCCCCACCTGGATGCTGCGATCGAGGAACCCCTGCCCCGGCCAGGCGCACTCGAGCAGGCCGCTCGCGTCGCGCAGCACCGCGGTGAAGACCCGGAGCCCGCTCCGGGTGGGCATCAGCCGCTTGGCGATGACGGTGCCGACGCAGGCGACGTCCTCTCCGACGCGGGCCTGCGCCATCGGGGTGACGCTGGAGGCATCGAGGTAGCGGAAGGGGATGTGCCAGAGCAGGTCCTGCGCGGTGCGGACGCCGAGGCGGGCGAAGGCCTCCGCCCGGCGCTCGCCGATGCCCTTGAGGAACTTGACCGAAGTATCGGGGCGGAGCGCGGGCATGCGCCGGGGGCGCTACTCCAGCAGCCGCGCGGCGTAGGCCGCGGGGTCGAAGGGCTGGAGGTCTTCGAGCGATTCCCCCACCCCCACGAACCGGATCGGGATGCCCAGCTCCTTCCGCAGCGCGACCACGGCGCCGCCCCGCGCGCTGCCGTCCAGCTTGGTGACGATGATGCCGGTGGGCTGCACCGCCTGGCCAAAGAGCTTGCCCTGCTGGATCGCGTTCTGGCCCACGGTGCCGTCGAGCACCAGCAGCGTCTCGTGCGGCGCGCCGGGGCGGCGCCGGCCGATCACCCGGGTCACCTTGCGCAGCTCGTCCATCAGCCCGTCCTGGGTGTGGAGCCGGCCGGCGGTGTCCACCAGCACGGTGTCGGCGCCGCGCTTCTCGGCGGCATCGATGGCATCAAAGGCGACCGAGGCGGGATCTCCTCCCGGCGCGCCGGCCACGCAGGGCAGCGCCAGCCGCTCGGCCCAGGTCTGCAGCTGCTGGATGGCGCCGGCGCGGTAGGTGTCCGCGGCCGCGAGCAGGAGGCTGCGCCCCTCCCTCTTGAGCCGATGCGCCACCTTGGCGACGCTGGTGGTCTTCCCCACGCCGTTCACGCCCACGAACACCACCACCGTGACCCCGTCGCCGGCACGCGCGATGACTCCCGGCTCGCTGCCCGGCACCGCGAGGATCTCGGTGATGCGGCGTGCCACCGCCTGCTTGAGGTCGTCCTCGGTCTTGAGCCGGCCCCGGCGCACCTCGTCTTCCACGGTCTGCACCAGGTCCACGGTCGCCTGCACCCCGAAGTCCGCCTCGATCAGGGTCCGTTCCAGGCTCTCTAGATCCGCGGCGTTCATCCCGCGCACCAGGGCGCCCACGTCGGTCAGCGCCACGCGCTTGAGCCGCTGCCACAGCGAGAGCCTCTGGCCCTCGCCCAATCGTCCGGTCGTCATGGTCGGGGAATCTACTCGGGGTAAGGCGGCGCTACAGGCGGGGGAGCGGCTGGTGCTGCGAGCGGCCGGCTACCGGAGCCCCAGGCGGCGGCGGTAGAGCCACTCCACCGTCAGGCCCAGGAGCGCCAGCCCGAAGAGCCAGAGCCAGCGGCGGGCGCTGGTCAGCCCGGGCGTGGGGGGCGCGGAGATCGGCTGCGCCTCGAGCTGGGAGGGCCGGGGGAGCCACTCCTCGGACCAGCGGTCCACCGCGAGCGTCCCCCGCCCGCCGCCCTCGAGCTGGTAGGCGTAGATCCCGGGCGGGAGCCAGAGCTCGGCCCGGCCGGAGCCGTCGAATTCGAGGGTGTCGGTCCGGGTGCCGTCCCCGCCGGAAAGCACGATGGCCGTCGGCATGGCTGGCCCCGTCCCGGACCATTCGAACACCGCCGGGCGGCCGTTGCTCACCACCGGTCGCGGCAGGCGGGCACGCCCCGCCGCGGAGTCCGCGCCGCCGAGCAGCCAGGAGAGGGTACCCGCCACCATGGCGCGGTAGGCCTGTTCGCCGGCACCGCCGCGAAAACTCCAGCGCCAGAATCCATCGGCGGCGGTCAGCACCTCCCGCCGGCCCGGCCGTGCCGTCCCCACCAGCACCGGGCGGTCGGCGCCGCGACGGGTTAGCTGCGCGGTGACACCAATCCAGTCGTCGGCGGCGGGTTCGATCGGCGTGACGCTGACGAGGGGGGGAAACGAGTCCACCGGGAGCCCCACGAACGCCGAGGCCACTGGGGAGGAGGCGCCGGCGGCGGCGTACCAGTCCCCCGTGACGGTGGTCTCTCCTCCCTCGCCGCTGGGCCAGAGCCACCGCCCCCGGGCACTGGTCGCGCGGAGGGCCTCGGGGGCGCTGCCCTTCACCACCAGCACATCGGCGCGGCGGGCGGCCTGCTGCACCTCCTCCGCGGACACCGGCGCCAGGGTGCTCATGGACCGCCAGCCGCCCCCTCCCATCCGGAGGTAGGCCCGGAGCGGCAGGTCGGCGACATCGCGCAGCGCCTGGAACAGGAACCGGCTGTCCCAGTCCGGGGGGCTCGCCAGGAGCACGATCCCCGGCGTCGGGGAGACTCGCAGCAGGTGGAGCCGGGCATCATCCCGCGGCTCGGCGTCGGTGTGGCCGCTCAGTCCGATACGGAGCGGCAGGTCGCCGGAGAGGCCGGCCGTCGGAAGCACCAGGGTGGCGACGCTGTTCCCGTCCGCTCCCAGCCGGATCGACTGGCGGCCGAGGACTCGGTCCCCGAGGCTCACCGTCACCCGCGCGGTGTCGGGCCCGCCGCCGAAGGCGCGGACCTCGACGTCGAGCCGCACCGTGTCGCCGGCGGTGGCGCGGGCCGGCCCGCTCACCCGCACCACCGCGAGATCGGGAGCCGTGGCCCGCGGAAGGAGCAGGACGCCGGCGCGGGCCAGCAGGTCAGGCGCGACGTCGTCCCGGTCGGTGAGCTCGCCGTCGGAGATGATGAGCACCGGCCGGTCGGAGGCCGCCGCGGCGCGGAGCGCCGGCTCCAGGTCCGAGCGGCCGAAGGCCGGCAGGGTATCCCGGAAGGGGGCCGCATCACCGAAGAGCCGCACCTCCCCGCGGGCGCGGGCGCTGTCGAGCGCCTCGGCCCAGCGTCCGCCCGCCGCCGTCATGCTCAGGCTGGCGTCGAGCAGCACCAGTGGGCGCCCCGCCGTAGGCCCGCGAACCGCGCAGGTGAGGTCCAGCACCAGGAGCCCCAGGGCGGCCCAGGCCACCGCCCGCGCCAAGGCGGCGGGCCAGGCCCTGGCGCCGAGCTGTTCCAGCCGCCAGTAGGTGAACCAGGCGGCCGCAGTGGCGAGCAGGATGACGAGGAGCAGGCGCATGGAGTCAGCCGAGCGCGGCCAGCGCCTCGGCGACGGTGAACTTCCCCTCGTAGATGGCGCGCCCCGCGATGGCGCCGGCGAGCCCCGCGTCGCGGGCGGCGAGAAGGTCCGCGATGCCCGCGACACCGCCGCTTGCGATGACCGACGCGCCGAGCCCCTGCAGCGCGCGCGCGCCGTCGAGGTCGGGGCCGGTCAGCATCCCGTCGCGGCTCACGTCGGTGTAGATGATGGTGCGGGCTCCTTCCGAGAGCACCCTGCGGCAGACGTCGGCGGCGAGGAGAGGGGTGGTCTCCACCCAGCCGCGGATGGCGACCTTCCCGTCCTTCGTATCGAGCCCGATCGCCACCCGATCCGCGCCGGACGCCGCGACGGCGGCGGGCACCAGCCCCGGATCGGTGATCGCGGCCGTCCCCAGGACGCCCCGGCTGGCCCCGAAGTCCAGCACCGCGGCGAGGGCGTCGAGGCTCCGGAGCCCCCCGCCCACCTGGATCCGGACCCGGGCCCCGAGGGCGCGGGCCAGGCGCCCGATGACGGCGAGATTGTCCCCGGTGCCGAACGCCCGGTCGAGGTCCACGACGTGGATCCACCGGGCGCCCGCGGCGAGGAAGGCCTCGGCTTGTGCTACGGGATCGTCACCATAGGAAGTTTCGGCCGCGGCATCGCCGCGGCTCAGGCGGACGACGCGGC
Source organism: Gemmatimonadota bacterium (assembly GCA_016794805.1). Taxonomy (GTDB): domain Bacteria; phylum Gemmatimonadota; class Gemmatimonadetes; order Gemmatimonadales; family GWC2-71-9; genus JADJOM01. The sequence goes on along the minus strand of JAEUJI010000106.1, from coordinate 23,175 downwards.
CGTTCCGGATATCAATGGCGGGATAGAGATCCACGACGCAACGCGCCCGGGCGGGCGCTCAGAAGCTCGCGCCGGCCGACGGGAGGGTACCACTCCAGGCGGGGGGACCCCCGGCGTAGGTGGACGGGGCGCCGTTGAGCAGCAGGGTGAGCCGGTTCCGTTCCGATTCGAACTCGGCCCGCTCCGTGAGCGCCACCGGCTCTCCGCTGCCGAGGTCCACGCTGCCGGGGTTCCGCGAGACGCCGTTCATCCGGAACTCGTAGTGCAGGTGCGGGCCGGTGGCCATGCCGGTCGAGCCCACGAAGCCGATGACATCGCCCTGGCCCACCTTCTGGCCCGTGGCCAGTCCCTTGGCGAAGCCCTTGAGGTGGCCGTAGCGGGTGGTGATCCCGTTCTTGTGGCGCAGCTCCACCAGGTTGCCGTAGCCACCGGTCCACTCGCGGCGGACGACGACGCCCTCGCCGGCCGCCATCACCGGGGTGCCGGCGTCGGCGGCATAGTCAATGCCTTCGTGCCGCCGCACCACGCCGAGAATCGGGTGGCGCCGGGCGCGATTGAGGGAACTCGAGATGCGGCGGAACTGCACCGGGGCCAGCAGGAAGGCCCGGCGCAGCGAGCGGCCGTCGGCGTCGTAGAAGCCCGTCTCGCCGTCGGGGGAGGTCCAGCGGTAGGCGGTGTACCGCACCCCTCCGACCAGCACCTCGCCCGCGAGGACGCGGCCGAAGCGGGTCTCGCCGTCCTCGGAGATCAGCCGTTCCGCGATCACCCGGAAGGCGTCGCCGGCGCGGACGTCGCGGCTGAAGTCCACCTGCCAGGCGAAGACGTCGGCCAGGTCCCAGGCCAGGCGGATCCGGTCCTCGGCCACGAGGAGGGAATCGAAGGAGGGGTCGTTCAGCGCCTCGTAGAGGGAGCTGGTGATCGCGCCCTGCAGCACCACCGGCTCGCTGGTCCAGCGGATCGGCTCCGCCACGGGGTGCCAGCCGCCGTCGGCCCGGATGAGGGCCACCCGCTGTTCGGGGCTGCTGCGGAAGTACACCCGCGAGGGGATCGAGTCATCGCCCCGGCGCTGGAAGCTGAAGACCAGGCCGGCGCGGAGGCGGCGGGGCTCGAAGAGGCCACCGGTCGCATCCGGGGCCAGGGCGAAGTCATCCAGCCCCTGCCGGGCAAAGAGCTGGGAGACCGACTCACCGCGGCGAAGGGTGTCGAGCCGCTCGGAGAAGAGCACGGCCACCTGCGGCAGCGGCGTCGGGCCGGCCTTGCGCCAGGGCCAGTCGCCGGCTGCCGCATACGCTCCCGCGGCGACGAGGATCGTCGCCGCCAACGCGAATGCCGCCAGGGTCTTGAGCCCGGCCAACCGGTCTGCCCGCATGTTGCTCCGTAAGTCCGTGCGCGGCAGCATTCTAACCCAAGAACGCGAAGGCCGCCACCCTGGCGTCCTTCGCGTCCCCTGGAATCCCGGTCCAGCTTCAGGTCAATCCATCTGCCGCCGGATGAAGGTGGGGATTTCCATCTCCGGCACATCGCCCGCGCCGGAGTTGCGGCGGGGCTCCGGCCGGGCCGGTGTGACCGGCGCCGGCGGCGCCACCGGGGGCGGCGCGGGGGTCCGCTTGCCGGTGGGGAAGTTGATCACCCCGGGGGCGGGCTTGCCGGCGGGGGAAGGCGCGGGGGCGGTCTCCACCCGGTCGAAGCCGGTGGCGATCACGGTGACCCGGACCTCTCCCTGCATCGAGGGATCGGTGGCGGCGCCGAAGATGATCTCGGCCTCATCCCCGACGGCGTCGTGGATGATGTCGTTGATGGTGGTGGCCTCGCCGAGGGTCAGGTCGGTGCCGCCGCAGATGTTGATCAGCACCCCGCTGGCGCCCGCGATGGAGACGTTGTCGAGCAGGGGACTGGAGATGGCCTGCTGCGCCGCTTCCATGGCGCGGTTGTCGCCCCGGCCGATGCCGGTGCCCATCAGGGCCGAGCCGCCGTTCTGCATGATGGTGCGGACGTCGGCGAAGTCCACGTTGATGATGCCGGTCTTGGTGATGAGGTCCGCGATCCCCTGGGTGGCCTGGAGCAGGACCTCGTCCGCCTTCTTGAGCGAGTCCTGGAAGGGGATGCCCTTCCCCACCACCGCCAGCAGCCGCTCGTTGGGCACCACGATCATGGTGTCCACGGAGAGGCGCATCTCGGCGATGCCCATCTCCGCCTGCCGCATCCGCTTCTTGCCCTCGAAGAGGAACGGCTTGGTGACGATGCCCACGGTGAGCGCGCCCATGTCCCGCGCCATCTGGGCGATGATCGGGGCCGCGCCGGTGCCGGTGCCGCCCCCCATGCCGCAGGTCACGAAGACCATGTCGGCGCCCTGGATCGAGGCGACGACGTCGTCGCGGTTCTCCTCGATGGCCTGGCGCCCGATCTCGGGCCGGGCCCCGGCGCCGAGGCCCCGGGTCAGCTTCCGGCCGATCTGCAGCTTCACATCCGCCCGGGAGGAGGTGAGGGCCTGGGAGTCGGTGTTGACCGAGATGAACTCCACCCCGCGGAGCTGTTCCTCGATCATGCGGTTGACGGCGTTGCCGCCGCCGCCGCCGACGCCGACCACCTTCATGCGCGCGCTCTGCGCTCCGGTCTCTTCCAGCTCGAAGATCATGGGAGGTTCTCTCAGAAGAAGTCCTGGAGCCACTTGCGGACCGGTCCGACCCACTTTTCCACCGCCTGGCTGCCCCGCTTGCCGGCGCCGAACCCGGCGCCATGCACCAGCTGTTTGGTGCCGTAGATCGTGAGCCCGGCCAGGACCGCGAACTTCGGCGCCTCGACGCTGTCGGTGAGCCCCGCGAGCCCCTGCCCCGGCTTGCCCACCCGCACCGGCATGGCGAACACCTCGCGGGCCAGCTCGACGATGCCCGGCACCTGCGCCCCGCCGCCCGTGAGCACCACCCCGGCGGGCAGCCGCTGGTGGTAGCCGGCGCGGGTGACCTCATCCAGCGCGAACTCCAGGGTCTCCTGCAGCCGCATGCGCATGATGTGCGCGAGCACCTGGCGGTGGGCGTTGCGGGCCCCCTGGCCCGGCGTGCCCGGCAGCTGGATCAGGTCCGATTCGGGCACCAGCGGCTCCCACGCCGCGCCGTGCCGCTCCTTGAGCCGTTCCGCGTCCTGCTGGGTGACCTGCAGCCCGTGGACGATATCATTGGTGACGTGCCCGCCGGAGATGAGCAGCGAGCCGGTGTGCCGGATCTTGCCCCCCTGGAAGATAGCGACGTTGGTGGATCCGCCACCCAGCTCCACCACGGCGCAGCCCAGCTCCCGTTCGTCGGGGGTGAGGACCGCCAGCGAGGCCGCCAGCGGCTCCAGCACGAACTCCGCCACATGATACCCGGCCCCCTCCACGCACTTGCGCAGGTTCTGCGGCACGCTGGAGAGCACCGTGACCAGGTAGACCTGCGCGTCGAGCCGGGAGCCGGTCATCCCGATCGGCTCGCTGATGCCCGCCTGCATGTCCACCAGGTAGTCCTGGGGGATGGCGTGGAGCAGCTCGTGGTCCTTCCCGAGGGGCACGCTGGAGGCGACGTCGTTCACCCGGGCGACGTCCCCGGTGCGGATCTCGCCGCCGGTGACCGAGACCACGCCGGTGGAGGTCAGGCCGGCGACATGTTCGCCGGCGATGCCGCAGTACACCGAGCCCACCTCGACGCCGGCCATCCGCTCCGCGTCCTTCATGGCCTTCTGGATGGCGCGGGTGGTCTCCTCGATGCCGCGCACCACCCCCCGGCGGACCCCGGCGCAGCGCTCGACGCCCACCCCCAGGATGCGGGTGGTCGCGGTGCGCGATTCCCCCTGCACCTCCGCGATGGCGGCGCCGACCTTGGTCGTGCCCAGGTCCAGCGCCGCCACCAGGCGGGTCGGGGCCACACTCATGCCGCCTCCCAGCGGATGACCACCTGCCCGGCGAAGCGCGCGTCCAGCTCCGCCCAGCGGCGTCCCTTCTGTTCGAGATCCCGCACCACGACGGCCACCGCTCGCATGACCTCCGCCCCGGCGTCCGGCCGGAACCAGTAACGCTGCCCCTCCACCACCACCACCACGTCCCCACCCACGCGCCGCCCCGACACGATCCGGGAGAAGAAGGTCGGATCGGTGGCCTGCACCCGGGTGAGGAACCGCGCCACGAGCGAATCAGCCGCCTCGATAACCGGGAGGTCCGGCGCCGCCACCGTCGGATCGAACGGCAGCGCCTCCCCCCGGTCGCTCACCAGCTGGAGCCGGCCCCGGCGCATCACCAGCGCCACCGGGCGGGATTCACGCACCGTCACCACCACGGTGCCCGGCAGCCGCCGGCCCACGCCTACCCATTCGATCCCCGGCAGGGTCTCCACCGCGGCCCGCACCGGCCGCAGGTCCTCGAAGATGCTCCGCCCCTGCTGGACCGGCAGCATCCTGGCCAGCGCCTCCGCCCGGGCGTTCACCACCCCGCGGATCTCGACCCGCTGCACCCGGAAGAACTCCATGCCACCCACCAGCCGCGGCAGCCCGTACCACAGCCCGCCCACGAGGAGCAGTCCGCCCAGGATCTTCCACCCCGGCTTGCTCAGGCGGCTCGGAGCCACTGCACCAGTTCCCGGCCCACGCGGGTGATGTCCCCGGCCCCGAGGGTAATGACGACGTCACCCGCGCGGGTCACCGCCAGTAGCCGCTCGCGGAGCTTGGTCTTGTCCGGCTCGTACAGGACCTGGGCCCCCGCGGCGCCGGCCGCGTCCACCACCAGCTGGCTCGTGATCCCGGGCATCGGCTGCTCACGCGCCGGATAGATCGCGGTGACGATCGAGAGGTCCGCCCCGGTGAGCGCCTGTCCCATGGCCACGCTATGCTCGGCAGTGCGGGAATAGAGGTGCGGCTGGAACACCGCCACCAGCCGCCGCCCCGGGTAGGCCTGCCGGGCGGCGGCAAGGGTGGCCACCAGTTCGGTCGGGTGGTGCGCGTAGTCGTCCACGAACTCGATGCCGCCCGCCACGCCCAGCCGCTCGAACCGCCGCCCGAGCCCCCGATAGCCCGCCAGCGCCGCCAGCACCGGCTCGAGCGGGGCTCCCAGCGCCAGCGCCACCCCGATCGCCCCCGTGGCATTCCGGAGGTTGTGCACCCCCGGCACGCCGAGCCGAAGAGTAATCATCCGCCCACCGGGAAGCTCGAGGCCGGCGCTGCTGCCGTCCGCCGCCTGCGCCAGGTCGAAGAGCCGGAGATCGGCACCTTCCGCGAGCCCGAAGCGCCAGACCCGGGGTCCGCGGATCGCGGCCGCGACCCGCGCCGCCCCGGGATCGTCCGCCCCGATGACCACCGTCCCGGCCCGCCCGGCGAACTCCGCGAACGCCGCCTCCAGCGCGGCGACGCTGCCGTAGCACTCGAGGTGGTCAGCCTCGACGTTGTTGATCACCGCCACGGTGGGCTGGAGGGTCAGGAACGCCTGGTCGTACTCGTCGGCTTCGACCACGAAGAGCCGGTCGCCACCCAGCCGCGCGTTGCCGCCCCAGCCGTTCACCCGTCCGCCTGCCAGTCCGGTCGGGTCGAGGCCGGCGGCGGCCAGCGATTCGGTGGTCATGACGGTGGTGGTGGACTTCCCGTGGGTCCCCGCGAGCGCCACCACCGTGCCCGCGTTCACCAGCTCGGCCAGCGCCTGCTTGCGCGGGATCACCGGGATGCCCAGCGACCGGGCCCGCTCCAGCTCCGGGTGGGACGGGGGCACCGCCGCGGTGACGACCACGGCCCGGGCGCCGCTGACGTGGGAAGGATCGTGGCCCTGGGAGACCTGCGCGCCGAGCGCCGCGACGTCCTGGGCACCGGAGGGATCGGGATCGCACCCGCTGACCTGCACTCCGCGCCGCCGGGCCACGAGCGCAAGGGCGCTCATGCCGGCGCCACCTATGCCCATGAAGTGGACGGGTCGGGGATCGGAGGGGTCGAACAGCTCCATGATTGAAGGGCTAATCTAAAACCCCGCCTGAAGGAGTGAAACCCTGCAGTCCCTAGAACAGCGTCAGCAGGTGGGTGACGATCGCCTCGACCGCGTCGGGTCGGCCGCGGGCCCGGGCGGCGGCGGCCATCGAGGCGAGCGTGGTCGGCGCCGCGACGAGGGCCGCCAGTTCCCTGCCCAGCGACTCCGCGGTCAGGTCCCGTTGCAGAATCAGCCGCGCCGCCCCTGCCGCCGCGAACGCCTCGGCGTTGTGGCGCTGATGATCCTCGGCGGACGTGGGAAGCGGGATCATGACGGAGGGCAGCCCCCAGGCGCAGAGCTCCGCACCGGTCATCATCCCCGCCCGGGCCACCACCAGGCTCGCCACGGCGTAGGCGTCCGCCATCGGGTCCAGGAAACCGAAGACCTGCACCCCGGGTGGGCGGTGATGCCCGGCAAATCGCTCGTAGCTGCCCCGCCCCGTCGCCCACAGCACCTGCCACCCCGCCGCGCCGCCTCCCTCGATCCACTCCCCCACCACTTCATTGATGGCAATGGCCCCCTGGCTGCCGCCGGTCACCAGCAGCACGGGGCGGTCGCCCGTCACCCCCAGGCGGCGCGCCGCCGCCTCCCGGCGGGCGGGATCGGGCGGGACGATCGGATTTCCGGTGTCGAACACCTCCGTCCGCTCGCCAAACCGGAGCCGGGCCCGCGCCTCGGGGAGGCCGAGATAGACCTGCCGGACCCGCCGGGCCAGCAGCCGCGTCACCAGCCCCGGATAGGCGTTCTGCTCCTGCAGCGCGGTGGGAATCCCGCGACGGGTGGCAAACCAGACCGCCGGCCCGGAGGCATACCCGCCCGTCCCGACCACCGCCACCGGCCGCTCGGCCGCGAACAGGCGGCCGAGCCCGCCCAGCAGGCGGCCGGCGACGAAGGGCCAGCGCAGGTTCTTCCACCATTGCCGGCGGTAGAGTGGCTCAACTGGGAGCAGGTGGTAGCGGAAGTCCCGGGTGGGAAGCAGGGTCGCTTCGATGCCGCGCGTGGCGCCCACCAGCACCGGCTCGAGATCGGGACGGCGCTCCCGCAGGCGGGTAGCAATGGCCAGGGCGGGCATCAGGTGGCCACCGGTACCGCCGCCGGCGATGAGGACGACACGGCGGCTCGGCAACTCGGCGGCTCGGCGACTCGGCGGCTCGGCGGCTGGGGGGACGTGCTCCACAATTCGCTTCCGCTATCGGGGACTGCGGGTCGCCGCGCGACCGGGCGCCGAGCCGCCGAGCCGCCCCCCCGGCTTTCCCCGCATGCGCCCGATACTGATCAGGATCCCCACCCCCACCAGCGACACCACCAGGCTCGACCGGCCGAAGCTCACGAACGGCAGGGTGAGCCCGGTCGTGGGCATGAGGCTCAGGGTCACCGCCATGTGCATCAGCGCCGTCACCCCGACCATCGCCGTGAGGCCGACGGCCAGGTAGCGGCCGAAGGCATCCTCCGCCGTCCGCGCGATCCGGAGCCCGAGCCAGACGAAGATCCCGAACAGGGTCACCACCAGGCAGACGCCGAGGAAGCCCCACTCTTCCGCGATGGCGCTGAAGATGAAGTCGGAGTAGGCGTAGGGCAGGTAGCCCATCTTCTGCTGCCCCTCGCCGAACCCGACGCCGAACAAGCGCCCCGAGCCGATCCCGACCAGGGACTGGTAGATCTGGCTGGTGCCCTCGGCGCCGTTCAGGAACTTGTCCAGCCGCTCCGCCCGGTACCCGGCGCGCTGGATCACCTGCAGCCCGCCGATCACGGCGCCGAGTCCGAGCAGCAGGAAGTGCCCGATCTTGGCGCCCGCGGCAAACAGCACGATCCCGCCGAGCAGCGAGATCAGCACCGCCATGGACATGTTGGGCTGCAGCAGGATCAGGCCGGAGATGATTCCGAGGATCACCAGGAAGGGCATCAGCCCCTTCTTGAACTCCCGGACCTGCTCTCCCTTCTTCGTCGCCAGCATGGCGCACCAGATGATGACGGCCAGCCGGACCACCTCCGAGGCCTGGAACTGCACCGGCCCCACCCGGAGCCAGCGCTTGGCGCCATTGATCCGCGGGGCGATGAAGCTGGGCGTGAAGGGGAGGATGATGACGACCAGCGCGAGGATCGAGGCGAGCAGGAGGGGCCAGGCCAGCGGGCGCAGCACCCGGTAGTCGATCCGGGCCACGATGAGCATCAGGATCCCGCCGACCAGGGCGCCGGTGAACTGGGTCAGCGCGTAGCTCCCGCCGATGATCTCCCCGCGGGACCGGACCAGGCTGGAGGCGCCGTAGATCGTGGCGATGCCCAGCGCCACCAGCGTCGCGGTGACCACCGCGAGCAGCCGGGTCTCCCAGCGGAGCTCTCCCGGATGGCGCACTGCCGGTGCCGTCACAGCGCCTCCACGGCCGCGCGGAACTGCGCCCCGCGGTCCTCATAGTTGCGGAACATGTCGTAGCTGGAGCAGGCGGGAGAGAGGAGCACCGCGTCGCCCGGCCGGGCGAGATACCGGGCCGTCGCGATCACCTCGGCGAAATCGGTGCCGACCTTGGTCACCGGGACCAGCCCCGCCAGGTCCCGGGTGACGAGGTCCCGCGCCTCACCGTACGCGACGACCCCGCGGCAGTGCTGGCCGGCCGCCGCGGCCAGGGCGGTGTAGGGCTCCCCCTTGTGCCGCCCGCCGAGCAGGAGCACGAAGGGACGCTCCAGCGCCTCGACCGCCACCTGGGTGGATGCGATGTTGGTGGCCTTCGAGTCGTTGATCCAGAGTACCCCGTCCACCGTCCGGATCGGCTCCATCCGGTGCGGCAGCGCGCGGAAGCTCCGGAGTCCCCGGGCGATGGCGTCGAGCTCGGCGCCGGCTTCCCGGGCGATCAGGGCGGCGCAGAGGGCGTTCGCCACGTTGTGGTCCCCCAGCAGCAGGAGTTCTTCCCGGGGGAGCAGCGCGGTGTCACCGAGCATGAGCCGGCCGGCGGTCCGGTCGAGCCACCCGTCCGCCCGGCTCCGGATCCGGAACCAGCGGCGGGTGCCCGGCACCCCGCGGGAGCGGCGCTCCACCTCGCCGTCATCGCCGTTGAGGACCCAGCGGCTCTCCGGATGGGCGTTCAGGTACAGCCGGTCCTTGTCGGCGTAGTACTCCTCGAGGGCCGTGTACCGGTCCAGGTGATCGGGGGCCAGGTTGGTCATCGCGCCGACGGTGGGCACCAGGGCGTGGGTGTCGTGGAGCTGGAAGGAGGAGATCTCGAGCGCCACCCAGGACGGCCGCTCCTCCGACAACGCCACCTCGGCCAGGGCGCGCCCGATGTTTCCCGCCGCCAGCGACGGGAAGCCCGCCGCCTGCAGCAGGTGCGCGGTGAGCGCGGTGGTGGTGGTCTTCCCGTTGGTGCCGGTGATAACGGCGTAGCGCGCGCCCGGCAGGGCCGCGTAGCCGACATCGATCTCGGAGACCACCTCCACGCCGGCGCCGCGGGCCGCGGCCACCGGAGGCGCGCCCGGCGGCACACCGGGAGACACCACGCAGGCCGCCGCCCGCCCGATGCGGGAGAGATCGTGCCGCCCCAGCTCCAGCGCCACGCCCGCCTCCGCCAGGCGACGCCCCGCGCTTTCCGCCTCGGCGCCGAGGACCTTGGAGAGGTCCCTGGCCATGTCGGAGGCGTAGACCGGGATCCCCTCGCGTCGGAGCAGCAGCGCCGAGGCGACGCCGCTCTTCCCCAGCCCGATCACGGCGGCCTCGCGGCCGCTGGCGCGCCAGCGCGCGAACAGGCTCATCGCAGCTTGAGGGTGGCGAAGGCCACCATCGCGCAGAATATCCCGAGGATGTAGAACCGGGTGACGACGGTGCTCTCGTGCCAGCCGAGCTTCTCGAAGTGGTGGTGCAGCGGCGCCATGCGGAACACCCGGTGGTTGTCGGCGTACTCTTTTCCGCGGCTGCGCTTGTACCACCGGTACACCGAGGTCTGCAGGATCACCGATACCGCCTCCGCCACGAAGATCCCGCCGATGATGAGCAGCAGGAACTCGGCCTTGAGCAGGATGGAGACCGTGCCGAAGGCGCCGCCCAGCGCCAGGCTGCCGGTGTCGCCCATGAAGACCTGGGCCGGATGGGCATTGAACCAGAGGAAGCCGAGGCAGCCGCCGAGGAGCGCGGCGCAGAAGATGGTGAGTTCCCCGGCGCCGGGGAGGTAGAAGAGGTTGAGGTAGGTGGTCGAGTCCACCCGGCCAAAGATGTAGGCGAAGAGGGCAAACGCCCCCGCCGCGATGGCGGAGAGCCCGGTGGCGAGGCCGTCGAGCCCGTCGGTCAGGTTGACGGCGTTGCTGCTTCCCGTGATCACCGTGGTCACGAAGGCCACGTAGAGCCAGGGGGCGAAGACCACGATGACGAACTTGAAGAACGGCACCGTCGTCGCGGAGGCGGGGATGGTGTCGCTGGGCACCACCGGGAAGTAGAGCAGCAGCGTCCCCAGTACCAGCCCGAAGCTCACCTGCCCCGCCAGCTTCCACTTGGCCACGAGGCCGCGGGATTTTCCTTCCACGACCTTGAGGTAGTCGTCGACGAAGCCGATGGCCCCCATCCACAGGGTGGCGAGCAGGGCGAACAGCACGAAGCGGTTGTTGAGCGGCGCCCAGAGCAGCGTGGGCACCACGGTGGAGAGCAGGATGATCACCCCGCCCATGGTGGGGGTGCCGCGCTTGCCCGCGTGGCTGGCCGGCCCTTCGGCCCGGATCACCTGCCCGATCTTCCGGGCCCGCAGGCGGCGGATGATCGCCGGGCCGACCAGGAAGGCGAGCAGGATGGCCGTGACCGTCGCCCCCGCGGCGCGGAAGCTGATGTAATTGAAGAGATTGAAGAGGATATGGTGCTTGCCCAGCGGGGCGAGCAGGTGGTAGAACACGGCGCCTCAGTGTGTCGGGTGTTCCTGGCCGGTGAGGAACGGAAGTATACGTTCGAGCGCGGCGCCGCGGGACGCCTTGAGCACCACCAGTTCGTCCCCCACCAGCCGGGCCTTGAGCAGCGGCCCCATGGTCGGCGCGTCGGGCGCCACCAGCAGCCGGTCCCCCAGCCGGGAGGCGTAGAGCTGCAGCACCGGCACGAACTCCCCGACCGCGGCCAGCAGGTCCGGTTCGAGGCCAACCAGCGCCGCCGCCACCCCGGCATGATGCCGGGCCGCATCCGCCCCCAGTTCCCGCATGGTGCCGGCCACGAAGACCAGCCGGCGGCTCCCCCGCATGGCGCGGGCGGTCGCGATCGCGGCCAGGAAGCTCGCCGGGTTGGCGTTGTAGGCGTCGTTGATGATCGTGAGCCCGCCGGCCTCGATGACTTCGCCCCGGCCGCCGGGGATCCGGAGGCTCCGCAACCGGTCGGCGGCGGCCGCCCGGTCGAGCCCCAGTTCCTGCACCAGGGTCCAGGCCAGCATGGCGTTCGTGGCCTGGTGCTGGCCGAGGAGCGGGAGGCGGATGCGCTGGTCCTCGACGGTCAGGGTGGGGTGCCCCGTAGAGTCCATCGACACCGACTGCGGTACCCGGTCGGCGCGCGCCAGCCCGGCGGTGACCACCCGCCCCGCCCGGCGCCGAGCCCCTTCCGCCAGTGCCGGGGGCTCCAGCCCCACGATGGCGAGCGGGACCCCCTCGAGCAGGTCCAGCTCCTCCTCCAGCACCCCCTCGAGGGTTCCGAATCCATCGAGGTGCGAGATCGCGACGTTGGTCGTGACCGTCACCGTGGGTTCAATCACCGGACGGGCGCGCGCCAGCTCCCCGCGGACGCTGGCCCCGGCTTCGATCACCAGCGCCTCGGTGTCGTCGGGCGCCGCCAGGATCGTCTTGGGGATCCCGACCAGATTGTTGTCGTTCGCCGGCGTGGAGTGGACCCGGTAGCGCGTCCCGAGGACGGCGGCCACCATCTCCTTGGTGCTGGTCTTTCCGTTGGCGCCGCCGATGGCCACCACCGGCCCGCGGATTTCCCGGCGCCGCGCCCGGGCCAGCAGGCCGTAGGCGGTGAGGGTGTCGGCCACCGGGTAGAGGACCAGCCCCGCGACCGGGGCGGTCCCGGACCGGACCACCGCGCCGGTCGCGCCGGCCTCCCGCGCCTGGGCCAGGTGGTCGTGCCCGTCGAAGCGCTCGCCCTTGAGCGCCACGAAGAGCGCGCCCTCCGTGAGGGTCCGGGTGTCGGTGGAGACCAGGCTGTAGTGCCGGTCCACGGCATCCGGGGTGGCTCCCGGCTCGAGCGCGCCCTCCAGCGCGGCGAGCACCGCCGCATGGTCCCAGCGCATCAGGAGGCGCCCAGCCGGCGGACGATTTCCTGCTCATCGAACGGTACCTTTTCCGTCCCGATGACCTGGTAGGTCTCGTGTCCCTTGCCGGCGAGGAGCACGGTGTCGCCGGGACCAGCCGCCTCCAGCGCGGCGGCGATCGCCTGCACCCGGTCGGTGACCCGGCGATGCGGCGCCGCGCCCATCCCCTGTTCCACGTCGTCGATGATCTGTTCCGGGTCCTCGGTGCGCGGATTGTCGGAGGTCACGATGGCCAGGTCCGCCGCGGTGGCGGCGATCCGGCCCATCACCGGGCGCTTGCCCCGGTCCCGGTCCCCGCCGCAGCCGAAGACCACGATCAGCCTGCCGGCGGTGAGCGGCCGGAGCGCGGCGAGCGCCCGCTCCAGCGCATCGGGGGTATGGGCGTAGTCGCGGAGGACGACCGCCGGCCGGTCGGCGAGCCGCTCCATCCGCCCCGGCACCTGCGGCGCCAGGGTCAGGCGCTCCGCGATCGTCTGGGGAGTGAGGCCCAGCGCGTACCCCGTGGCCGCCGCCGCCAGGGCGTTGGCCACGTTGAACTCGCCCAGGAGCGGCAGCGCCACCTCCGCTGCACCGGCCGGCGTCTTGAGGCGGAAGCGGCTCCCCGTGTTGCCCTGCACCAGGTCCGCCGGGTGCACCATTGCACCGCTCCCCAGGCCGAAGGTGATCCGGGTGCGGCCCGCGGGCAGGGCGGCCCAGGCAGGATCATCGGCGTTCACCACCTGCACGCCGCGCGGCGCCAGCAGGCCATCGAGCTTGAGCTTGGCGGCGAGGTACCCCTCCATCGTGCCGTGGTAGTCGAGGTGGTCGCGGGTGAGGTTGGTGAAGATCCCGGCGGCGAAGCTCAGCCCCTCGAGCCGCCCCTGGTCGAGGCTGTGGGAGCTGGTCTCCATGGCCACATGGGTGACCCCGCGCGCCACCAGCGTCGCGAAGGTCGCCTGCAGGTCGATCGGGCCGGGCGTGGTCAGCGAGCCGGCGGTGGATTCCACGGCCCGCCCCGCCCCGTCGAAGGCGCCCAGGGTCCCGATGCTCCCCGCCTTGCCGGACCCGTTGAACAGGTGCCGCACCAGCGCGGTGGTGGTGGTCTTGCCGTTGGTGCCGGTCACGCCGAGGAGGGTGAGTTTGCTGGCGGGGTCGCCGTGCCAGGCGCGGCCCAGCACCAGCGCGGCACGGCGGCCGTCTTCCACCTCCAGGGCGGGGACGGTGACTCCGTCCAGCCGCTCGACCACCACCGCGACGGCCCCACGCCCGATCGCGTCGCCCAGGAAGCGGTGGCCGTCGGCCTGTGAGCCGCGCACCGCGACATAGATCATCCCCGGCCGGACGCTGCGGCTGTCGGCGGTGATACCGGTGAGCGCGGGATTCGCCGCCGGCGCGGTGCGGAGCAGCCCCGCCCGCCGGAGTGCCTCGGCGAGGTCGTGCAGCGAATGACTCATCTCACTCCGCCCAGATGGTGACAATGGCGCCGAAGCCGGCGGAGTCGCCGGCCACCGGCGTCGTCCGCCGGACCAGGCCGCTGCCCCGCACCGCGACCCGGAATCCACGCCGGTGAAGGGTGTTCGCCGCCTTCCGCAGCGAGTTCCCCGCCACGTTCGGCACCGGACGCCGTCCGGGACGGGCGGCGGTGTCCGCCTGGAGCGGGAGCCCGAACACCACCCGTGACACCGCCGGTTCCTCCGGCTCGGGGGCGGGCGCCGTCTCGGTGGGCTCGGCCGGCCCCACCAGCTGGCGCCGGTCGATCGCGCTCCGGCGGCTGGCCAGCGCTTCCTGCAGCATCGCGCGGGTCATGGGGGCGGCGGTGGTACCGCCGTAGTACCGGCTGCCCCGGGGATCATCCAGCTTCACGGCCATGGCCAGCTGCGGCTGGTCCGCCGGCCAGATCGCCGCGAACGAGGCGGTGTAGTGCCCGTCCTGATAGCGGCCGCCATCGTAGCGCAGCGCCGTCCCGGTCTTTCCGGCGATCGGGTAGTTGGCCAGCTGCGCCGATTCCGCCGTGCCGCCGTCACCCACCACCAGCTGGAGGTATGCCCGCAGCCGGGCCGCGACCGCCGGGCTGACCGCGCGCCGCACCGGCTCGGGCCGGTGCTGGTAGAGCACCTTTCCGCCCGGGTCGCGGATCTCCCGCACCAGCGTCGGGGTGAGCAGGACGCCGTCATTGGCGATCGCGCCGTAGGCGGCGGCGAGCTGGACCGGGGTCACCGCAAAGGCGTACCCCATCGCCACGCTGGCCTTGGCGTAGGAGTCCCACAGGTGGGGCATGCGGAGCTCCCCGCGGGCCTCCGAGGGAAACTCCACCCCGGCGGGGCTGCCGAACCCGAACGCGCGCAGCGCCTCGAACTGCTCGGTGGGCGTGAGCCGCTCGGAGAACTTGGCCATGGCGATGTTGCTGGAATACTTGATGGCGCCCGCGAGGGTCACGTTGCCCTGGATCTTGTGCACGTCATTGATGGTGCGGAACGCCCCGCGGGAGTTGGTCGGGAACCGCCACGCGCCATTCTCGGCGAACACCTCGTCGGTGGAATCCACCCGCGCGTGGGTGAGCAGCGCGCCGGCGGTGAACAGCTTGGCGGTCGAGCCCGGCTCGAAGGGATCGGTGAAGAAGGTGGCGCGGTTGGTGACCGAGCGGTCGCCGTCCCGGCTCCGCGAGGCCAGCGCCAGCAGTTCCCCGGTGTGGACGTCGAGGATCACGATGTCGCCGCCCCGGGCCTCGAACTCGCGGGTGGCATCCTCCAGGGCGCGTTCCGCGATCTCCTGCAGCTCGGCATCGATCGTGAGGTAGATGTCGCGCCCCGGCACCGGCTCGCGCTCCAGCCGCGAGGGAGAGACGTAGCGCCGCCCGCGGGTGTCCTTGAGGACGACCGCCTCGCCGGGGGCGCCATGCAGCTCGGCGTCGAGCGCCAGCTCGATGCCGCTCGCCCCGCGGCCGCTGTCGGCCGTGAGCCCGCCGATCACCGCCCGCGCGAGCGGCCCCGCCGGGTAATGGCGCTGGTACTCGCCGTCGAGGTACACCCCCCGGAGCCCGCGCAGGTCCTGCACCTCGAGCCCGTTGTACGGCCCCGGGTAGGGCACCCACTTCTTCGTGGCGATATCCCGCTGCACCCGCGCCACCGGCAGCTTGAGCGCCTTGGCGATGGTCCGGGCGTCGCGGACCGGGCTGCGCAGCTCGTTGGGGGCAACCCCCACCTCGAAGTATTCCTGGGTGACCGCGAGCGCGTCGCCGTTGCGGTCGTAGATTCCGCCCCGGCGGGCGGGCAGCACCACCCGCTCCTTCCGCGACTGCTCCGCCTCGGCCCGCCACTTCGCCCCCTCCACCAGCTGCAGCTGGCCGGCCCGCCCCACCACGGCCAGGGCGCCGAGCAGGAGCATCGCCTGCAGCAGTCCGATCCGGGCGGCGGGCTTGGCCATGGCTCAGCGGGCGCCCGGTCCGAGCGGCAGCACCTGCAGTTCCCCATTCGCCGGCTGGTGCAGCCCGAGCTCGGACTCCGCCCGCTGCCCCAGCACCTTCCGGCTGGTGGCGAGGCGGATTTCCCGCTCCAGCGCGGCCTGCTCCGCCTCCAGCGCCGTGCGCTGCTCCCGCAGCTTCCCCACCTGCTCCGCCAGCTGGACGGCGGACGCCTGGCGGGCATTCACGGCCACCGCGACGCCGAGGAAGAGCACCAGCCACAGCATCACCCAGTGGCGGCCCCTAAACCTCGGCTGTGCGGAAGATGCGGAGGGTGGCACTGCGTGACCTCGGGTTCGCGGCCTGTTCGTCGGCTGTCGGATAGACCGGCTTGCGCGGCTCGAGGCGGCCGAGCGGGCGGCCCCGGCAGGTGCACAGCGGCTGCTCGGGTGGGCAGATGCAGGAGCGGGCCCAGTCCTGGAAGCTGTGCTTCACGATCCGGTCTTCGCCCGAATGATAACTGATGACCGCGATTCTCCCACCGGGGGTAAGCGCGTCCCGCATGGCCGGCAGGGCCTCCGCCAGCCCGGTCAGCTCGTCATTCACGGCGATGCGCACCGCCTGGAAGAGGCGGGCGAAGTCGGGGGGGCCGCTCCGGGGGCCCAGCACTGCGCGGATGGCGTTCACCAGGTGGTCGCTGGTGGCGAAGGGCTCGTTCCCCCGCCGCCGCACGATCTCCCGGGCCAGCCGGCCCGCCTGTCGCTCGTCCCCGAAGTCGGCGAAGACGGTGCGCAGTTCCCCCTCCGACGCCTCATTCAGCAGGTCGGCCGCCGTGGCGCCGTCGTCCCCCATCCGCATGTCGAGCGGCGCGCCCGCCCGGAAGGTGAAGCCCCGGGCCTCGTCATCGAGCTGGGGGGAGGAGACGCCCAGATCGAGCAGGAGGAAGTCGGGTCGGAATTCCTGGATGGCGGCGAGCGCCCGGTCGGAGGCGTACGGCGCCTCGAGATAGGTCACCCCGTCTGCGCCGAGCCGGCGCCGGGCGGCGGCAAGGGCCCGGGGGTCCCGGTCGATCCCGAGTACCGTCGCGCCGGCGCCGCGGAACAGCGCGGCGTGGCCGCCGCCGCCGAGGGTGGCGTCCACCATCCGCGCGACCCCCGGGACGAGAGCCGCGATTTCGGCGTGGAGCACCGGCTGGTGCTCGAAGGCGGCGGCGTCAGTCACGGCGGCCCGGCACCAGAGGGGGGAAAGCACGCACCCCGTCCGGCGGACCGGACGGGGTGAGGACGAAGCGGACAACGGGGCTGACGGGGCTCGAACCCGCGACCTCCGCAGTGACAGTGCGGCGCTCTAACCAAGCTGAGCTACAGCCCCAAGACGTTGCGGGGCGAGAATATAGACAGGGGGTGACCCCGATGGTAGGGGGCCACCCCATTGGTGCCTACTTGCAGTACACCCGGATCATGGAGGCGGTCCGGGGCTTCTGTCCCCCGAGGTACGTCTTGAGCTGGTCGTAGGTGCCCTTCTGGCCCGCCCCGGCTCCCTCGATGTAGGGCAGCGCCTTCGCCAGCGCCTCCTCCCCCTCGGTGATCAGCCCGTCAACCGAGCGGGCGACATCGCAGGATTTCTGGGTCTCGGCTTCCTTGTCCGCCGCGATGATCAGGTTCACCAGCGCCAGGCTGAGGAAGTAACTGGAGATCGGCACATACCTGCCCTGGGGATTGGCCAGGGAGTTGACCCGGCGGAACCCGTCGGCGGCCGCCTTCCAGTCCTGGGGCGGCTGGATCATCGGGAGGGTGCCGTTGAGCAGCAGGCCGGCCGCGCCTTCCTTGGCCTGGGCATCGCCGTGGGCGGCCGCGAAGTCGATGAACGGCACCGCCTGCGGGTAGCGCTTGGCGTCCTGGTGATTCTTGGCCTCCTGCAGCGCGAGCCCCACGGCGGAGGCGGTATCCTCGGCCTTGGTCCCCTTCGCGAGCAGCAGGTTCAGGGTCCCGGCCAGGCTGTCGGAGAGCCCCACCTGCGAATACGCCCCCGCGGCCTGCTTGATGAGCGTCAGGTTGTCGGGGAACTTCTTGAGCGCGAGCGAGGCCCAGCGCACCAGCCGCGCCGTGTCGGGCCGGACGCTGGCGGTGGCCAGGTACTTCCCGTAGAAGGTGGAGTCCGCGCGGGTCGAGTCGAGCGCCATGATCTGCTCGAGGTCGTCGAGCGCGCCGCTGTAGTTCTCCCGGAAGATGCGGGCGTTGGCCCGCAGGTCATACATGTCCACGTTGCTCGGGTCGAGCTTCAGGCCGTCGTCCGCCACCTGCTCGGCCTCCTCCACCCGGCCGTAGGCAAGCAGCTTCTTGAAGACCAGGTCCCGGAGCGGCTGGTTGGTCGGCGCGATCACCAGCATCTGCTTGAGGGCCGCCACCGTGGTGGTGGTGTCCCCCGACGCCTCGTGGCCCGCCGCGACCAGGGTCCAGGCATTGAGGCTGAGCGGATCGCCCTTCACCGCGGTCTCGAGGTACCGCATCGCCTCGGCGCTATCCGCCTTCCGTCCGCGGGCCAGCGCCATCTGGGCCAGGCAGAGGTTCGCGAGGCCGTGGTTGGGGACCACGGTGATCGCCTTCTTCGCGGCCTGGGCGGCCTTCTCCGGGGCGGTCTTGGCCTGGTCCACGCAGGCCTTGGCGTCGGGCCAGGCCTTGATGGCGGCCTGGAAGCCCTCCGCCGTCCTGGCCCCGAGCTCCGGCAGCGCCTGCCCGGCGCCCTGGTTCACGACCACCACGTTGCCGGCGTCATCGTTGAGCCCCGCCAGCCGTGCAGTGAGGGTGTAGCGGCCGCCGGCGTCCTTGGTGAGCGTCGAGGCGATCGCCACCCGCCCGTTGAGCGACTGCGCCAGGCTCCGCAGCGGCAACTGGGAGAGGATCGCGTCCTTGGGGTAGCCGAACTGCAGCAGGGCGTCGTTCATCTCGGTGCGCGTCACGACCCGGAACTGGGAGCCGACCAGCTTGTCCATCCGGCTGCGCATCCCCTCGCCGATGGTCACCGACGGCGCCGAATCCACCGCCGTGAAGACATGCGGGTTTCCCACCAGGAGCCGGGTTGCCGCCGCATTGCCCTGGGTCGTGGTGGGCCGGCGGGTCGGGATCTGCCCGGAGAGCCCCGCGAGGGGGAGCAGAACCAGGCCCAGCGTCATCACACGTGCCACGCGCATTTCAACACTCTCCACGGAAAGGTGACGCCGGCAGGTAATGCATCTGTCGTGCCGGGCGCGGCGGATCAATCGGACCAGCGAGTGGGCGAAGAGGGATTCGAACCCCCGACATCCTGCGTGTAAGGCAGGCGCTCTGGACCAGCTGAGCTATTCGCCCGGGATATACACGCGGACGGACCGCCAGGGCGGTCCGTGGTGCAGTCCCGCTGCACCGGCTCGCGTCAGAGCGCGATGCCGAGAGGAAACAACACGCAGTAGCCCAGCACCAGCAGGGCCGCCGCGCCGGTGGTGCCGCCGGCGTTGAGCCAGGCGTATCCCGCAACGAGGGAGACGATGGCCAACCCCAGCAAGACCACGTTTCGCCGCCCGAACCGGAGCTGGTGCCCGGGGGCGGTGGAGTCGGAACTTGGCATGGGGATTGAGCTTACTGTGGTGGAGGCCGCTGGTCAACTTCCCCCGGCTCCGGCGGGTCCTCGGGAGGCAGCTCCCACCCCACGTTCAGCGCCTCCCGGCGCGGCCGGTCTCGCCGCCGTCGCTCCCACCAGAGGATCCCCAGGCTGCACGCCAGGATGGCCCAGAGCCCTCCGGTCACCAGCCAGGTCAACAGGTTGTAGCGCCGGCGGAGGCCAGCCTGCCAGGCCACCTCGAACTGGTCCTCGCTCTGGCCCGTGCTGGCGAGCAGCGCATCCCCGAAGGGCTGGTTCTCTGCCAGGCGCCGCAGCAGGGGGGCCAGCCCCCCCGGGGGTGGCCGCCGGGCCAGCTCATCCACGGCCGAGGCCGCCAGGCCGTAGGCGAGGTCGGCGCTCACCGCCGAGCCGCGCAGCATCGCGTCCAGTTCCCTGAGGGTCGGGACCCGCCCGGCGGCCACCGCGAGGTTGAGCGCCAGCGCGTCCGACCGGTCGAACTCCCCGGAACCGAGCGAGGCATACCCCTCCTCGAACCAGAGCGGCAGCCGCCCCCGGATGCTGTCCCGTAGCACCAGGTGGCCGAGTTCATGGCGAAGGGTCTGTTCCAGCTGGGGCAGGTCCGCCCGGAGGAGGATGGTGCGCGCCCCTGGGAACGCCACCCCGGCGCCCCAGCCGGGCGCACGCCCCCGGGTGAGCCGGGCGAGCGCGGAGGAGTCGTCGGCCAGGACCAGGGTGAAGGGGGGCGGCGTCCGGCGCCCGAGCCCGGGCCACTCGAGCGGGCGGTCGGCCCGTTCGGCCAGCATCACCGCCATGCCGCGGTGCGCGGGGGCGGCGACCACGGTCACCGAGCCGACCTGGACCGCCTGCTGCTGCGGTGGCGGCGGCGAAAGCAGCAGCAGCGCTACGAGGCCGAGCGAGGGGGTTCGCCTCCGGCGGCCGTGAGGTCGAGCATTTCCTTGCAGCGCTTGCCCCACGGGTTGAACTTGTTGGCCTTGAACCCGTCGGTCCACGCGGCGAGGGCGGCGTCGCGATCCCCCATGAACCAGTTGGCGCGGCCCAGCTCGTAGTACGCCTCGAGCAGGTTGGGACCGAGCTTGAGGGTCTTCTGGAAGAAGGTGACCGCGTCCTCGAACATCTCGCGTTCGAGGTACACCAGGCCCAGGTAGTAGTGCGCGTACAGGGTGGCCTTCCGGTCGTTGTCCAGCCGGATGGCCTTGCTGAGGTGCTCGATGGCCTCGCCGAAGATGCGCTTCTTGAGGCAGATGTAGCCGACGTTGATCCGGGCCAGCGAGTTGGCCGGTTCCTTCA
Organism: Gemmatimonadota bacterium; assembly: GCA_016794805.1. GTDB lineage: Bacteria > Gemmatimonadota > Gemmatimonadetes > Gemmatimonadales > GWC2-71-9 > JADJOM01. Next base: position 2,663 of record JAEUJI010000106.1, on the reverse strand, counting down.
TCAGGACCCGCGAGAAGGTGGCCAGGGCCTCGTCGTACTCTTCGTTGAGCATCTGGGCCCAGCCCAGCAGCGACTGGGCCTGCACCTCCGAGGGCGCGAGGGCCAGGGCCTTGGTCAGGGACTGGATGGCCCCGGCGTAGTCGCCCAGCGAGATGAGGCTCCACCCCTTCTCGACGTAGGTGGAGGCGCCGAGGTGGTCCTGCTGGACTACCGGCCGGGCGCCGGTGAACTGCGGCGCCTGGGCGGTGTCGGTAGCCGCGGCCACCTGCTTGAAGCGTTCCACCAGCGCGCGGATCTCCTCCTTCACCTGTCCGAGGTCCGCCAGCGCCGCATCCACCCGCTTGAAGAAGGCGATGATTTCCCGCTTCACCGCTTCCCGCTCCGCCGCGGAACCGGCGGCCTCCAGGCGGCCGGCGATCTCCTGGTACTTCTGGCGGTAGCCGTTCACCAGCGGGTCCGGGGTGGGTCCGTCGCTCACGCGCGCACCTCCGCGAGTGCCTGGCGTTCGGCCGGGTCGAGGAGGCGGGCGCTGCTGAGGATCGCGATGCTGCGCCCCAGCCGGCTGACGACCCCGCTCACCAGGCCCGGCGGCACCCCGGCGATGTCGCCCTCCGGCCGGGCGATCATCCTGGTGTCCACCCGGAGCGCCTCCAGGACGAGATCCACGACCACGCCGAGGCGGCGCCCCTCCAGGTCCAGCACCATGATGCGGGTCTCCTCCTGCTCCCCGGCCGGGAGGCCGAAGCGCGTGCGCAAGTCGATGAGGGGCACCTGGACGCCATCATGCTCCAGCCAGCCCCCGACGAACGCCGGGGCGCCCGGACGCTGCGCCGGGGGGGCGTACCGCAGGATCCGCACGACCTGGAAGATGTCGAGCGCGAGCTCCTGGGCGCCGAGCCGGAAGACGATGAACTGCAATTCGTCCCCCGCGATGGCCTGGCCGTACCGACTGCGTGCCACGAGTCTGCGACCGCCTGTCCTGATAGTCCTGGCCTCCGCCTCAGCGGCGCGGCATTTCCCGGAGGAGGGCGCCGATCCGCTCCGGCATGGCCTGCAGCGGCAGCACCAGGTCGGTGCCCCCGGCTTCCAGCGCCGCGCCGGGCATGCCATAGATCGTGGCCGTGCCCCGATCCTGCGCCACCCCGACCCCGCCCGCGTCGTGAATCGCGCGGAGTCCCGCCGCCCCATCCCGCCCCAGTCCGGTGAGCACCACCCCGAGGGCGGCACTCCGGAACTCCGCCGCCACCGAGTGGAACAGCGGATCGGCGGCGGGCCGGACGCCCCACACCGGCGGTTGCTGATCGAGCAGGAGTCGCAGTCCATCACCGCCGCGCTCCACGCGCATATGATAATCCCCGGGCGCCACGTACGCCGTGTCGGTCCGCACCGCCATCCCCGGTTCCGCCTCCACGACCTCAAACGCGCTCAGGCCGTTCAGCCGTTCGGCGAAGCTCCGGGTGAATCCGGCGGGCATGTGCTGCACGATCAGCAGCGCGGTCTCCAGCCCGACCGGCAGCGCCGGTACCAGCTCCGCCAGGGCACGGGGGCCTCCGGTCGAGGCGGCGATCGCGACCACGCGCCGCGCCTCTCCCGACCGGGCGGCCGGCACATGGGGGCCGCTCGGCCGGGGCCGGGCCAGCACCGGCACCCGGCGGACATCGGCGGCGGCGGCGGCCCGCAGCGCGTTCAGCAGCCGCGGCGCCATGCGGATCGCCGACGTGTGGCCCTGGCCATCGTCCTTCGTGACCAGCTCCACCGCGCCCAGTTCGAGCGCGCGGATGGCCCCCGGGGTGCCGCGCCCCGCATGCGCGCTTACCACCACCACCGGCCGCGGCGCCTCGGACATGATGTACCCGATCGCCTCCAGCCCCCCGAGCTCCGGCATCTGGAGGTCCATGGTGACCATGTCGGGGTTGAGCGAGTGCACCAGGGCCAGCGCCTCGAGGCCGTTGGCGGCCGTCCCCACCACCCGGAATTCCCCCGACCCCGCGATCAGCTCGCTCACCAGCCGGCGGAAGAAGGCGCTGTCGTCCACCACCAGCACCCCCGGGAGCTCAGAGGATCTGCTCACGCCGCCCCGCCGTCTTCACCTCCACCTGCCCGGTGCCGACCGTGAACCAGACCGAGCGGCCGACGTTGCCGCCGACTTCCTCCCCCACGATCGGGATGGCCAGCTGGTTGAGCACCTCGCGGACCGCGATGACGTTGCGGTCCCCCATCTGCATCGATCCCGACGGCGCCAGGTTGGCGAACATGCTGGCGCCCCCCACGAGGCGGGCGGTGAGCCCCCGCCGGTCCGCCCCCAGCGCCAGCATCCGGTCCACCAGGAGGGGCAGCGCGGTCTGGGGAAAGCGCCCGGGATTGTCGGTCGCCCGGCTCAGGGAGCGGGAGGGGAGGAGGACGTGGGCCATGCCGCCGATCCGCCGATCCGGATCGAACAGGATCACCGCGACGCAGCTGCCCAGGCCGAGCGTGGCCAGCACGGCCTCGGCCCCGCCCGCGGTGCACTCCGCGACTCCGACGAAGAGCTCGCGCCCCATCAGCCGGCCCGCCGGTAGACGCGCTCGCGCGGCTCCACCAGCTGCAGGCGCTGGCGTGCCGCGCCCAGGAGGGTCTCCACCTTGCCGAGCACCAGCAGTCCGTCGGGGGCCAGCCGGGCGGCA
>JAEUJI010000078.1 GCA_016794805.1 Gemmatimonadota bacterium | reverse complement strand
GTCCTCCACGACCGGACCGGGCCCGAGGGCCCGGCCGGCCGGGGGGAGGTTACAGCCCGAACACGCTCAGGACACCGCCCTGAGTCGAGAACTGGCCCGCATCGCCGAACGCACCCAGCGCGCCCAGGCCCGCGGTCGGATCCTCAGCGCCGATACCCGCGGCGACGCCGATGCCCGCCCAGCCACCGATGCCCGACAGCACGTGCACGTACTGCTTGCCGTCCGGACCACGGTAGGTGCCGGGGTTGCCGATGATGCCCGACGGGGTCTTGAACTTCCACAGCAGCTTGCCGGTCTTCTGGTCCACGGCCTTGAGCCAGCCTTCCATGGTGCCGTAGAAGGCCAGGCCACCGGCGGTGGTCAGCGCGCCGCCGTAGGCCGCGAGGTTTTCCTTCAGATCCCAGACGACCTTGCCGGCCATCGGATCCCAGGCGAAGAAGCGGCCGCGGTGGCCGCCCGGGCCGGGGAACATCCGCACGATCGCGCCGACGTACGGCTGACCGCGGGTGTACTTGACCTCGACGCCCTCGTAGTCCATGCAGATGTGGTTCGCGGGGACGTAGAAGAGGCCGGTGATCGGGGAGTACGCGGCGGGCTGCTGATCCTTGAAGCCGATCGCGGCCGGGCAGATCCCCTCGGTGTTCTTCTTCGAGGTGGTGCCGTAGCGCGGATCGCGGATCGGGAGGCCGGTCGCGAGGTCGATCGACTCCTTGGCCCAGTTGACCGGGCCGTAGTGCTTGCCGACGAGCACCTTGCCGTTCGTCCGGTCCACGGTGTAGGCGAACCCGTTGCGGTCGAAGTGGGCCAGCAGCTTCTGGCCGCCCTTCTCGAACAGGATGTTCTCGTTGACGCCGTCGTAGTCCCACTCATCGTGCGGGGTCATCTGGTAACCCCACTTCACCTGACCGTTGTCCGGGTTCCGGGCGAAAATGGTCATGGACCACTTGTTGTCGCCAGGACGCTGGTCGGGGTTCCACGAGCCCGGGTTGCCGGTGCTGTAGTAGAAGAGGTTCAGCTCGGGGTCATAGGTGTACCAGCCCCAGGTGGTGCCGCCGCCCTTCTTCCACTCATCGCCCTGCCAGGTGGTGACGCCGAGATCCTTGCCCTTGTGGGACGGATAGTTGGCGTTCATGTCGCCGGAGAGCAGGATTTCGCTGTCCGGGCCGGTGGAGTACCCGGTCCACATGTGCTTGCCGGTGTTGGCATCGAACGCCGAGACGCGGCCACGGACGCCGAACTCACCACCCGAGATGCCGGTGATGACGATGTCCTTGATCACGATCGGGGCCACGGTGATGGTCGCGCCATCCTTGTAGGTCTGGGCCTCGACCTGCGAAGCGGACCGCTCGGGGTGACGGACCTTCCACAGCTCCTTGCCGGTCTTGGCATCGAGCGCGATGAGGTCGCCCTGCAGCGCGTTGATGTAGATCTTGCCGCTCTGGTGATACGCGGTGCCGCGGTTCACGAGGTCGCAGCAGGCGATCGGGATCGCATCGGGCGACTGGTTCGGCACGTACTTCCAGATCTGCGGCGCGCCTTCCTTGGAGAGGTCGAGCGCGTACACGATGTTCGGGAAGGACGTGTGCACAAACATCACGTTGCCGACGACGAGGGGCGTGCCCTCATGGCCGCGCAGCGTACCCGTCGAGAACGTCCACGCAGCCTTGAGGTTGGCGACGTTCGACGTGTTGATCTGGGCCAGCGGGCTGAAGCGCTGCGCGCTATAGTCCCGGCCGGGCATCTGCCAGTCGCCATCCGGGGCGTTCCGCGTCCACGCCCCCGAACGCGCCTGGGCATGGGCCGACACCGCGAGCAGCGACAGCCCCGCGAGCAGCCCGCCAGACAACATCCTGCGGGTAATACGGTTCATAAGATGACCTCATGATGAAGGGTGACAGCAGCCCGCGAAGGCTGCTGACTGCGCGGAGTGCGACTGGGGCGATCGCGCCGGCGTTCGCGATCGTGTCCCAGCCTGCCCCGAGACAGGTCCAGCACCTGCGTCCTGCCAGAACCACCGACGGCCATTCGGGGATCCTCTCCCCGGATGGCCGCTCCTCCTACCTGCTCAACCGTTCCCCGGCACGCCCGTTGGTTCCATTCTGGAACACATGCCGGACCCGCCAATTATATCCACGCCAGCCAGCTGCGCGGCCGCCACAATGGCGACGAGCGCCTCGACGACCAGACGAGGTGAGCCTGTCAGGGGAAAATCCCACGGCAATCCTCACATTGGTGCACCACAACACCCCGGCAAGCCAGGGCAGCGGTGGGACACTATGTGGATGATTGAAGCGGGCTTGTTATCGGTCGGAAAGGGGATTCCCGACTGTTGCGGCCCCACCGGTAATGCTGGTAGTACCGTTCGTCCGCCGTGAAGTTCCCGGCCTCGGGACCCAGCGGGAAGCGGAGGGTCAGTATACAGTCACCTGAATAACCTGTCAATCAGATCGGAACCCCCGTCCCCGGGGGTGCCCACCGCGGTCCATTCGCTGCTCACCAGGGCGCCCCGCTCCGAAAAGCCGGTCTCCAGCACCACTCCCCGACCGCCCAGCCAGGCCCGCACCCGCTGGCCCAGGTCCTGGGCCGCCTCCTCCTGCGGCACCAGGCCATACACGGTCGGCCCCCAGGAGCTCTGTCCCACGCCCGCGGCGCCGAACGCCGTCATCCGTTCCACGAGGGCCTCGGTGGCCCCCGAGGCGAACGCCCCCCCCTGCGCCGCGGCGAACCAGCCGCCGGTAATCCGCTGCACCTCGGTGAGCGCGGCGCCAAAGGCGGTCAGGTCGGCGTCGGCCAGGGCGGGGAGGAGCTGCATCAGCACCAGGTGCGCCACCCGCTCCACCTCCCGCTCCTCCGGCGGCGGCAGCTCCCGGAACGCCGCCGCCTCCGCGCTGCCGGAGAGGCCCGGTCGGCCCTCGGGGATGGCGATCACGCAGCGCCAGCTGGCGGGGATCGGCAGCCGGGAGATGAGCGGCGCGACGTCCCCACCGCTCTTCCGGCCCCCCTCCAGCACGAAGCCGCCCAGCGCGAAGGTCCAGGTGCCGATGGCGGAGCGGAGCCCGCGCCCCACCGCCCGGGCCAGCGCCTGCGGCTCGGGGGACTGGCCGTAGAGCTCGGCCAGTGCCCGCGCCACCGCGAGCGCCATCTGGGTGCCGGAGCCGAGTCCGGCGTGGGCCGGGATGGCGCGCTGCACGCAGAGGTGCGCGCCTCCGGTGAGGCCCGTTGCCGCGAGGTACCGCTGGGCGAACTCGAGCGCCCGCCCGGCGTCCGGGCCCTCCGCCGTCACCCCCGCTTCCCGGGTGGCGACCAGCCGAAGGCTCGGCGTCGGGACGGCGGCGCCGATGCCGCCGAACTTCCGCCCCCGATGGCCTCGCAGGTCGAGGATGCCGAAATGGAGCCGGGCCGGCGCCTCGACCGTGACCCGGATGGGGCGTTCGGCGGGTCGGGTCATGCGGAGCGGCTCTCCGCCAGCCGGCGGGAGACGTACTCGGTGAGCAGCGTCATCGCCTCCCGCTCCGCGGGCCCCGCGGTCTTGTCCACGATCACCTGCAGCCGGGCGTAGTCCGCGTGGAGCTCGGCGACGGGCAACAGGTGCGTCCGGGTGGCGAGGATCGCGGCCTCGAGGACGGCGTGCCGCGCCCGGTTGAAGCCGAGGAACTCCCGCCGGGTACCGCGGTGCACCACGCGGGTGGTGATGCGGGACCGGGGCGGGGTGTCATCCACCGTGACAACCTCGACCTCGCGCCAGGAACAGGCCGCCTCCAGGACCGCGCCCCGGACGACGGCCGCCGGCACCGTGGCGGGGTTGGCGGCGGCGGGATGGTGGATGACCGCGAGCGCGAACAGCCGGGCGTCGTCGGTGAGATTCAGGACGCCCGCGCGGGTCGCCACCAGGTTGCGGAAGGTGGTGGTGTCCACGAACGGCTTGATGACGATGGTCTGGTCGTCGCCCCATTCGACGCCCATGGGGGCGCAGTTGAGCGTCCCGTCGGCCGAGAGGGTGGTGAGGAGGGTCTCGATGATCATCGGCGGCTCGGCCACGGCCTCATGGCGTCGCGGTGCCCAGCAGGAACCGGTGCATGAACGCCACGGTGGCGTAGAACTGGAAGTCCACGTTGGCCTTCTTCCGGAAGCCGTGTCCTTCATCGGTGGCGAGCAGGTACCAGACGGGGCTGCCGTTCCGCTTGGCCGCCGCCACCATCTGCTCCGCCTCGCTGCGCGGGACCCGCGGGTCATTGCCGCCCTGCACCACAAAGAGCGGCTTGGTGATGCGGCCGGCGCGGTGCAGCGGGGCGATGCCCTCGAGGTAGGCGCGCATCGCGGGGTCCCGCTCGTCGCCGTACTCCGCCCGGCGCAGGTCGCGGCGGTAGCTCTCGGTGTTGGTCAGGAAGCTCACGAAATTGGAGATCCCCACCACGTCGAGCGCGCAGCAGATCCGGTCGTTGTAGAGCGTCGCCACCGCCAGCGTCATGTAGCCGCCGTAGCTCCCGCCGGTCACCATCACCCGGTCCGGGTCGAGGCCCGGCGCGGTGCCGATCCAGTCGAGCAGGGCGCCGATGTCCCGCACGGCGTCTTCCCGCCGCATGCCGTTGTCCAGCTTCACGAACGTCTTCCCGTACCCGGTGGAGCCGCGCACGTTGGGCAGCAGCACCGCCGCCCCGAGCTCGAGCAGGAAATAGTTGGTGCGGCCCAGGAACCCCGGCGTGGACTGTCCCTCGGGGCCGCCGTGGATGCTGATCAGGACGGGGCGCGGGCCGGTGAACCGCGCCGGCGGCCGGTACAGAAAGCCCGAGATCTCGAGGCCGTCGAAGCTCTTCCACCGGACCAGCTCCGGTTCGGGAAGCGCGCTCACGTCGAGGCCGCCGGTCTCGCTCTCGGTCCAGCGGATCAGGCGTCCGCGGGCCACCTCGAGGCTGTAGACGTCCGCGGCGGAGCGTGCGGTGCTGAGGGTGAAGCCGAGCTCTCCGCCCTGCGGCCGCCACTCGAGGCCGCCGATCAGCCCCACCGGCAGGTTGGGCACCGGGCGGAGCCGCCCGCCGGGCAGCGCCAGCAGGTAGAGCCGCGACTGGCCTGCCTCGTTGGTCACCAGCGCGATCTGCCGGCCATCCGGCGACAGCTCGAACTGCTGCACATCCCACGCGAGCGACGGCGTGAGCACCTCGAGCCGGCTGCGCGCGAGGTCGAGCCGCGCCAGCCGCCGGAACTCACTCCCCTGGTCGGTGAGGTGATAGATGCTCCCGCCGTCCGGGCTCCACCGGGCGTTCCCCCGCGAGACGGTATCGCCGGGGGCGTCCTCGGTGAGGAGGGTCCGGGCGCCGGTCGCGACCTCCACCCGCCAGAGGCGCGAGCGGTTCACCGAAAACGACTCCAGCACCACCAGCGCGCGGTCGTCGGCCGACCAGTCCTGGACCGACCACCCGCCCCCGGAGACCTCGAGCACCCGCCGGTCGCTCTCGGGACGGCGCGGGTCCATGACGTAGAGGTCGCGGTCGGCGCCATTGCGGCGGGTGGAGCCGTAGGCGATCCGGTCGCCGGCGTGCGACCACCGAGTCCCGCCGTTCTGCGACTTTCCGTCGGTCAGGAGCGTCACCTGGCCACCCGGCAGGTCCATCCGGAAGAGCTGGGTGAACTCGTTGCCGCCCTGGTCCCGTGAGAAGACAAGGAAGCTGCCGTCTGCCGGGGCGTAGCTGCCACCAGCCACCGGCTCATCGAAAAAGGTGAGCTGGCTCCGGGCACCGCCCGGCTGGGCCACCCGGTGCAGCTGGTTGGTGTTCCCGAACCGGGTCGTGATCAGCACCTCCCGCCGGTGCGGGTGCCATCCGGCCAGGCCGGCGGAGCGGAACTCCGTGTAGCGCCGGACCTCGTCGCGGAGCGAGGCAGGGAGGGCGGGGATCCCGTCCAGGACCAGGTTCTCCTCCGGCACGATCGCGGCCGGCTGCTGCGCGGCGAGGCCCGGGGCGAGGAACGCGGCGAGGAGCAGGCAATGGCAGATCATGGGTTCAGTACCTGGAACTCGACGTGGGAGGGGAAGCGCGGCGTCCGGTAGATCCGGTGGGTCTGGGCCCGGAAGTCAGCGGCGGTGGCCTCAAAGATGTTGGGCACCCAGGTCTGCGGGTTCCGGTCATAGACCGGGAACCAGCTGCTCTGCACCTGGACCATGATGCGGTGTCCCTTGCGGAAGGTGTAGGCCTGCTGCCGCAGGTCCACCGTGTAGGCGGTGACGCGGTTGGGCGCGATGGGGGTGGGCCGGTCCCAGCCGGTGCGATAGCGGCCCCGCAGGATGTCCCCCGTCACCATGAGCTGGTAGCCGCCCATCCGGGGCGCGAGGTACCTGGCCGAATCGGGATAGACGTCAATCAGCTTCACCACCCAGTCGGCATCCGCTCCGGTGGTGGAGGCGAAGAGCTTCGCCGCCACATCGCCGGCGATGGTCAGGTCCGCCGCCAGCGGCTCCGTCTCCCACGACAGGACGTCGGGGCGGTTGTGCACCAGCCGCTGGTCCTCCACCTGCCACGCCGGCCAGTCCGACCCGCGCGGATCGTAGGTGAGCTGGATCGGGCGCCGGCGATAGGGCACGGGGTGGGCGGGGTCGGACAGGTACGCATCGTACGCGGTGCCCGGCCGGCTCGGCGGCTCGAAGGAGAGCCCGCCATCGGCCTGGAAATAGAGCTGCCGCACCGGCGCCTCCGCCACGGACGGCGGCCAGCGATCGAATGCCTTCCAGCCGTTCCGCCCCGCCACGAAGAGCAGCGCCTCGGGGAGCGGCAGGCGCCCCTTGTCCTTGAGCCAGTAGGCGAACCAGGGCGCCTGGACCTGCTCCCGGAACCAGGCCCCGGTCGAGTCCATGAAGTCGATGCTGCCCAGGCTGTCTCCCGCGCGCCGGCTCCACCCGCCGTGGTTCCACGGGCCCATGACCAGGTAGTTGATCCCGGCGGTATCCAGCTTCTCGAGGGTGGCGTAGGTGGCGAGCGGCCCGAAGAAGTCCTCCTGGTCCCACCATCCGCCCACGGTGAGGGTCGGCACGGTGAGCCGCGTCAGGTACCCCGTCAGCGCGCGGCGCTGCCAGTAGCTGTCATAGGTGGGATGCTGGGTGAACGCGGTCCAGGTCGGCGCCTTGCCGGCGAGGAGCCGCGTGAGAATGCCGAGGGGCCCCTGGGCCAGGTACCAGTCGTAGGTGTCGTAGCGGGTGACTGGAACCGGGACCGATCCGTCCTTCGACAGTTCCATGTCGGCCGCGTACTCGAAGCCGTAGCTCAGCCGGAAGGCGCCCTGGTGGAAGAAGTCGTCGCCCAGCCAGGTGTCGGTCATCGGCGCCTGCGGCGACACGGCCCGCACCGCGGGATGGGGGTTGATCCCCGCCATCGCCGCGAGCCACCCGGGGTAACTGACCCCCAGCACCCCGACCCGCCCGTTCGTGGCCGCCACGTTCCGCACCAGCCACTCGACCGTGTCCCAGGTATCCGTGGTCTCGTCCACGCCGCGCGGGTCGGACGGGGCGTGGAGCGGCCGGTTCATCACGAACTCGCCCTCGGAGCCGTAGCGCCCCCGGATGTCCTGGAAGACGAAGACGTAGCCCTCGCTCGCCAGCTCGCGGAAGTCGTTAGGCAGCATCCGCGCCGCCCGCCCGTCGATGCCGTACGGGGTCCGCACCATGAGGAGGGGAAGCGGCTCGTCGTGCCCCAGCGGCCGGTAGATCCGGGTGTGCAGCCGGGCGCCATCCCGCATCGGGAGCATCGCCTGCCGGCTGCTGAACCCGGGGACGCTGTCAGGGGCCTGGGCCCGCGCCGGCCCGGCCGCCGCCAGGAGCAACAGGGTGACACTGACGGTGTGGCGGGTACGGCGCATCGGGTACTCCGCGGCGAGGGACCTGCTCTCCTGCGGGCGGGTGCCCGCGGGGGAGAGGATACCTGCCCGGAGCGGTGGCGACAACCGGACGGCGCTGCTAACGCACCTGGTCGGCGGGCGGGGGCGCGGTGGCGAGGTCCGGCTCACCGGGGTCGGGGGGCAGGGCGGCGCCATCCGCCCGGTCGGGCACGTTGCTGCCTCTGCCGCCGGTGAGGAACCAGTCGAGCATGCGGTACCCATGCTCGGTGAGCACCGACTCGGGGTGGAACTGGACCCCCGCCACGGGGTGCTCCCGGTGTGCCACCGCCATGATCTCCCCATCCTCGGCGGTGGCGGTGACCTCGAGCTCCGGGGGCACCGACTCCGGCGCGATCACCAGCGAGTGGTACCGGGTGGCGATCAGCGGACTGGGCAGGCCCGTGAAGACCGAGGTGCCCCGGTGCCGGATCTGCGAGGTCTTCCCGTGCATCGGGCGGCCGGCCCGGACGATCTCCGCGCCATACGCCGCGCCAATGGCCTGGTGGCCAAGGCAGACGCCCAGGATGGGAATGGAGGTCCCGAGCCGGCGGATGGTCTCGATCGAGATGCCGGCCTCCGCCGGGGTACAGGGGCCGGGGGAGATGATGATGTGGCTGGGCCCGAGGGCGGCGACCTCCGCCACGGTGAGGGCGTCGTTCCGGCGCACCACCGGCGCCTCGCCGAGTTCCGCGACGTAGCGGGCCAGGTTGTAGACGAAGCTGTCGTAGTTGTCGAGCAGCAGGATCATGGCGTCGTCACCGCCCCGGCCAGGGCGTGGATCAGCGCCCGCGCCTTGTGCAGGGTCTCCTGGTATTCGTTCTCCGGCTCCGAGTCCGCCACGATGCCGCCGCCCACCGAGAAGGTCACCCGCCCGCCGCCGGCCACGAAGGTGCGGATCACGATGCTGGTGTCCATGGCGCCCGTCAGACTCAGGTACCCGATCGCGCCGCAGTAGATCCCCCGGCGGGAGGGCTCCAGCTCGGCGATGATCTCCATGGCCCGCACCTTGGGCGCGCCGGTGATGCTCCCCCCGGGGAACGCGGCGGCGAGGAGGTCGGTGGCGTCGTTCCCCGGCGCCAGCCGGCCCACCACCGTTGAGACCAGGTGATGCACCGTGCGGTGCTTCTCCAGCGCGAACAGCTCGGGGACCCGGACGCTGCCCGGCAGGCAGACCCGCGACAGGTCATTCCGCAGCAGGTCCACGATCATCAGGTTCTCGGTCCGGTCCTTCGCGCTCTCCCGGAGGTCCCTGGAGAGCGCCGCGTCATGTTCCGGGCCCACGCCGCGGGGCCGGGTGCCCTTGATCGGGCGGGTCTCCACCCACCCCGTCGGCTCCACGCGGAGGAACCGCTCCGGCGACGCGCTGGCCACCCCGATCCCGTCGAACTCCAGGTAGGCGGCGAATGGCGCCGGGTTGAGCTCCCGCAGCCGGCGGTACAGGCGCCACGGGTCCTCCTCCAGCGGGCTCTCCAGCCGCTGGCTGAGGTTGGCCTGGAAGATGTCCCCCGCCACGATGTAGTCCACCACCCGCTGCACCGCGTCGAGGTAGCCCCGGTGGGTGAAGGAGGACCGGAGTCCGATCCCGCGGGCGAACTCCGTCCCCGACACCGGATAGGACGGCGCGGCCGGCCCCGGCCGCGCCGGCGATGACCACTGGCGCCCGGTCGCGCCACTCACCGGGCCCGTCAGCATTCGCCGCACCCAGGCCAGTCGCTCGGCGGCGCGTGTGGCGCGGGCCGCGCCCGTCGCCGGCAGGCCGGTGGAGACGATCCAGGCCCGTCCCGCCTGGTGATCCCAGGCGATGACCCAGTCATACAGGCCGAACATGGCGTCGGGGAGGGCCAGGTCGTCGTAGCGCGGCGCGGGGATCCGCTCCAGCACCGCGCCGTAGTCGTAGGCCAGGAATCCGGCGAGCCCGCCCTGAAACGGCGGGAGGCCGGGGATCGGATCGGCGCGGTACGGATCGAGCAGCGCCCGCGCCTGTGCCAGGGCCGATGGGGTACCGGGGCCACGGGTCCGGATGAGGCCGACGGGCGCCGCGGCGAGGAACGAGTATCGCCCCAGCCGCTCCGGATCGGCGGCGCTGTCCAGGAACAGCAGCTGCGGCTGCCCCAGGAACCGCTCGGCCGTGGCCATCGGATCTGGGGTGGGGAGGAGCTCTTCGACCAGCGGCAGCGCGGGCATCCCGCATGATGCGGGAGGGCCCGGTGCATGGGAAGGGGCCGGGTCAGTCCGCCCGGCGGAGCCGGTCGAGGAGCACCGCGGCGAGGGCGAGGCCGCCGTGGCGGATCGCCGCTTCGTCCGCCACGTACCCGGCGGAGTGCGGCATCCCCACCCACCCTCGCTCCCGGTTGCTGACGCCCAGCAGGAACATGGCGCCGGGGACGATCTCCTGGAACGAGCCGAAGTCCTCGCTGAAGCGCGGGCTCACCACGCCCAGCGGCACCACGGCCGCCGCGCCAAGGCTTCGGGCGATGGCCTGCTCTCCGCGGCTCGTCAGCAGCGAGTCGTTGGTGACGCCGGCGATCACCCGTTCCCGGTAGGACACCGAGACCCGGACCCCGGGCCGTTCCACCCGCCGCGCTGCGGCTTCCACCTGCCGCCGGGCCGCGGCCCGGGCGGTCCTGCTCGCGATGCTCAGCGTGGCCATCAGCTCACGGTGCCCCGCCGCCTCCGCTTGTGGCGGCGCGAGGTCTACCAGCACGAAATCCGGAGGTACAGTGCCACGCGCCTCCGCCGGGGTGATGGTGCCGATCCTGCGCAGGGCATCGGCCAGCGCGGCCAGGGCCGCATCGAGGTCGCCCTCGCCCTCCAGCGTCACCGAGACCCGGTCCCGGCCCGCGAGCAGCGGGCCGTGCGCCACGCCGAGGGTGCCCACCTCGAGGGGGGCGGTATGCACCGCGTAGATGGCGACGGGTCGTGCCAGGGAAAAGACGTCGTCCGCCAGCATCGCCCGGGCGCCGGTGGCGCGCTCCTCCGCCGGCTGGAACACCAGCAGCACGGCGCCGGGCAGCGCGCTCCGCACCGCCGCGAACGCCGTGGCCAGCGCCACGCCGACGGTGGTGTGAATGTCATGCCCGCAGATATGCCGGACCCCCGGGGTCAGCGACGCGAACGGCACCGGATCGGGCTCGTCCGATCGCACCGCGTCCAGGTCCGCCCGGAACGCTACCACCGGGCCGGGCCGCGTCCCCCGGAGCAGCGCCACCACGCCCTGGCCGCCGACACCGGTGCGCACCTCGAAGCCGAGTACCCGCAGCCGCTCGGCCACCCGGGCGGCGGTGCGCGTCTCGGCGCCGGAGAGCTCCGGGTGCTGGTGCAGGTCGCGACGAAAGGCGATCAGCTCCGGCATGGAGGCCTCCAGCACCGACGCCATGCGGGTGACGAGAGGATCGGCCGGGGCCTGCGCCAGGACGGGCGCCGCGAGCAGCGGGAGGCAGAACGCGTACAGGGAAGGCGGCGGGCGGCGCATCGGTTGCCTGGCGAGGGGAATACCGGTGGTACGCCGGGCGGGGGAGGGGGGTTTCGTCAGGGCTCGCTGGCACGGGCCCGCGCCGCGGGCCGGAAATGCTCGCGGTTGGGGTCCTCCGGCGGGGTCAGGTAGCCCCAGGCGAGCTGCCCCTCCTGGCGGTAGGTCTTGCCCAGCTGAATCGCGAGCCGCGCCTTGGCCAGTTCCTTCCCCACGTAGAAGGCGTGCGACGGGTCGGTGATGCCGAGCTGGTCGAAGATCCGCTGGATGTCGGTGCCGCGCACGAACAGTGCGTGGTTGAAGACCGTGATGGTGTCGTGGTCGGTGAAGATCCGGAAGTTCGGGTCCCTCACGCCCGCCTGCAGCTCCCGCAGCTCCGCCTCGGAGTAGGCCAGGGGCCGGGGGTCCTTCACGGTGAGCAGGCGGTCATCCACATGCTTGGGCGGGGTCTTCTGGCTGACGGCGTAGTGCATCAGCCGGCGGGCGATGTCGATCTCCCGCACCGCGCCCCTGGCCCACGGGATCACCTCGGTGGTGAGCACCGCCTTCACCCCGACCTCCTGGCAGATGGCCAGCAGCAGGGCATGCACCCCTGTCGTATCGGCGCTGGTGAGCTCGGTGATATTGCCCACCCCCATGAGCTGCGGCACGCCCGGATAGCGGCGGTGGACTTCGGCGTAGCGCTCCAGCGAGGCCATGAAGCCGAAGCCGATCGGTTCGATGATGGGATCGATCAGGTAGGGAATCCGGGCCCGCTCCAGCGCCGCGAGCGTGGGCTCCAGGGTCTCGAGGCCGGCCCCGAAGTCGGGGATGGCGACGACCCGGGCGCCGGTGCCGCGCAGGTCCTCGAGCGCCGCCAGGTTGGAGCCGTTGACGCTCAGGACCAGTTCGGCGCCGGCGGCGACCGCGGTGCGGATCTCGCCCCGGTCGAACGAATCCACGCTCACCCGCATCCCCGCGCCGCGCAGCTCACGCACCACGGCGGCCAGGTCGGGGAACGGCACTCCCGGGGTGCAGCCGACGTCGATGAGGTCGGCGCCGGAGGCCTGGTAGTGCCGCGCCTCCGCGAGGATCTCCCCCAGCGTCCGCTTGGGGGCGTTGTTCACCTCGGCCAGGATCTCGATGTCGAAGGCGCCGTACTCCCGTGCCAGCGCCGCCTGGCCGAAATGCTGCGGGATCTCACGCAGGTCCTTGGGGCCCTTTTCCACCGCGACACCGAACCGTTCCGCCAGCACCGCGGTGTCCCCCTCGACCAGGCCGGGCAGCAGGACCAGGTCGGTCCCCTCCGGAACCGTGAGGAACCGCGCGATCCACTCCGTCGTCATCAGCGCCGCCACCGTGATCTTCTGGACCGCGACGTCGGCGGCGAACGGGGGCCGCATGGCCTCGAGCACCCGGCGGAGGGCGGGCTCCGCGAGCTTGCCGGTGACGAACAGCACGCGCCTCGGCGCCTCGGCGGCAGGCCGGCTCGGACGTGCCGCCGAGCCGCCGAGCCGCCGAGCCGCCTCCTCCGTCACTTCGGGTCCCCGCCTCGCACCCACTTGTTCGGAGTGCCCTCGAGCGCGCCACCGGCCGGCTTCCACAGCACGGTGTCCTCGATCTTCCGGGCCAGTTCCCAGTCCTTGTCCGTGATCCCGCCGGCGGAGTGGGTCTGCAGCTTCACCCACACCTTGGCCCAGGTCACCGTCAGGTCCGGGTGGTGATACGCCGCCTCGGCCAGGTAGCCGATGGTGTTGACCAGGGTGAGCGTGGTGAGCCAGCCGTCGGTCTTGAATTGCCGCCGGATGAAGCCCTCTTCGTAGTACCAGCCGGGCAAGGCGGTGAGTCTCTCCGCGATCTCGGCATCGGTATAGGTGCGTTCCTTCTTCGACATCGTCTGCTCCTTGGGGCGGAAGCCCGAGCCGCCTACATCACATCCCCACCGTTCACCATGATGATCTGTCCGGTCACGTACCGCGCCTGGTCCGAGGCCAGGTAGATCGCCGCACCCGCCACATCCTCCGGCGTCCCCCAGCGGCCGAGCGGAATCTGTTCCGCCACCCGGGCCCGGAACTGGTCCGGCGCGCCCTGGCCGAAGGCGGTGTCGATCCACCCCGGGCCGAGCACATTCACCCGGATCGCCGGCGCGAGGCTCCTGGCCAGCGAGCGGCTGAAGCCGAGGATCCCGCCCTTCACGGCGGAGAACAGTTCCGGGTTCTCCCCGGGCAATCCCTGCAGCACCCGGTCCCACGACATGTTGATGATCACGCCGCCTCCGGGCTGTCCGGCCATCAGCTCCGCCGCCGTCCAGCAGGCCAGCATGGTCCCGCGGAGATCCACCCGCAGCAGGAGGTCCAGCTTCTCCAGCCGGGAGAGCGCCGCCCCGCCGCCGGTGAGGACGTCCGCTCCGGCGTTGTTGATCCAGGCGTCCACGCCCCCGAAGGCGTCCCGCACCGTCGCGGCGAGCCGATCCAGCTCTTCCTGCCGCCCGACATCCGCCCGGAGAATCGCGACCCGCCGCCCGGTCCCGCGGACCTGCTCCGCCACCGCGGTGGCCCCCGCCTCGTTGGCCCGGTAGCAGATGGCGACATCGGCGCCGGCGCGGGCGGCGGCCAGCGCGATCGCCCGGCCGATGCCGCTGGATCCGCCGGTGACCAGCACCCGTTTCCCGGCGAGGGAGATGCCTGTGGCGGGCGAAGCGTTGTCGGCAGTCATGGCAGGGCGTAACATACGGGGGTAGCGGGACCGAACAAGGGAGCGCCGGACGTGCGACTGCTGGTGAGCGTGCGGGATGCGGGAGAGGCGCGGGCCGCGCTGGCGGGCGGCGCCGAGATCGTGGATGCGAAGGACCCGGCCCGGGGGTCGATCGGCGCCGTGAGCGCCGAGGCGCTGCAGGGGATCCGGCTCGCGGTGCCCGAGTCGGTCCGCCTGAGCGCCGCGCTGGGTGATGTCGCCACCTTCGAGGACATCGCCCGGGCCATGGAACGGATCACGGTGCCGCTCGGTTACGTCAAGCTGGGCTTCCATGGCGTGCGCGACGCCGGCCAGGCGGAGGCGCTGCTGCGGGAAGCGGTGCGGCGAGCGGCGCGGCTCCCCGCCCGGCCCCGGGTCATCGCGGTGGCCTATGCGGATGCCGCGCGGGTCCACTCCCTCCCCCCCGACGCCTTCCAGTTCTTCGTCCCCGAGGCCGGCGCGGATGGCCTCCTGGTGGACACCTGCCTCAAGGACGGGCAGACGCTGTTCGATTTCGTCGAGCCGGCAGGGCTCGCGTCGCTGGCGAGCGCCCTCGCCGCCGACGAGATCCCGCTCGCGGTGGGCGGCAGCCTCGGGTTGCAGCAGGTCCGGGCGGCCAGCGAAGCGGGCGCGCAGATCTTCGGGGTGCGGGGGGCGGTGTGTCGCGGGGGGCGGAACGGAATCGTGGACGACGGGCTGGTCCGGGACCTGGCCCAGGCGGTGCGGCTCGAGCGGGCACGGACCGCATAGCCGGCCCCGCGGCAACCCGCTCCCCTTCCTCACCCGCCGGCGGAAAACTCCCCGGCCCCTACGATCTGCACCCGGAGGTCTGCCGGCGCCACCCGCAGGAACCAGTCATCCACCAGCTCCGTCCCCCCACTCACCGGCTTGACCAGGATCAGTTCGTCGGCGCCGAGCAGCGTGGCCAGGTAGGCGGCCAGGCTGTCGCTGGTGACTTCCCACCGGTGGGGCAGTTCATCGGTGGCGCGCAGCCAGCGCGACGGCGCCAGCACCGGGATCATCCCCTCCCGGTGCGCCTGCAGGATCCCCGCCCGGTCCTCGACGATCCTGCTGCCCGGCACCTCGGCGGCGAGCACCCAGGCGAACTGGTCCATGGCCAGGATCGCCATCCAGTGCGCCGAGGTCGGCGGGAGGCCATGGCGCTGGTCGAACTGGCGCACCTGATCGGCGAACGGGCCCCCGCCCGGGATGATCACCACCGTCCGCTCGGTCGCGAGCCGGGCCAGCGCCCGGCCCACGCGAGGCAGGAGGCCCGGCTCCGCGAGCATCCCCCCTCCGACCTTCACCACTGTCATTCCCTCAGGCATGGGTCCCTCCCGGTCCGGCGGGGATATCTGACCCCAGGTGGGCGCCGCGACAAGCCCCCGCCGCTGCTCGCCCCCACCGCCGGGAGCGGGTAAGTTCTTCCGCGATGGAGCTCATCCCGGTTCTCGATCTGCTGCGCGGGCAGGCGGTCCACGCCCGCGCCGGAAAGCGGCAGGCGTATCGGCCGGTCCAGTCGGCGCTCCTGCCGGGGCGTACCGGGGATCCGATCGCGCTGGCCCGCGCCTACCACACCACACTCGGCGCCTGGCGCTGCTACGTGGCGGATCTCGACGCCATCGAGGGGTGGACCCCCCAGGTGAAGCTGATCCGCGCCCTCGCCGACGCCGAGCATGGCTTCGGGCCGGGGCTGCTGGTGGACGGTGGGGTGGCCACCACGCGCGCGGCCGAGGCGCTGCTGGAGGCCGGGGCGACCACGCTGGTGGTGGGGCTCGAGACGCTCAAGGGCTTCAAGGACCTCAAGGCGATTGTCGAGGCGGTGGGCGGGGACCGGGTGGTGTTCAGCCTCGATCTTCACGAGGGGAAGCCGGTGCAGCTGCAGAGTCACCGGATCTCCAGCCAGGATCCGGTGGGCCTCGAGCTGGGCGCGCGGGCCGCGGAGACGGGCGTGTCGGCGCTGCTGGTGCTGGATCTCGCCGTGGTGGGAACCGGCGCCGGCCCCCAGAACCTCGAACTGCTCGAGGGGCTCAAGCGGCTGGTGGGGCTGCCGGTGTACGCCGGTGGCGGGGTGCGATCGGCGGAAGACCTCAAGTTGCTGGAGGACGCCGGCTGCGACGCCGCGCTGGTGGGTTCCGCCATCCACAGCGGGGCAATCGCCCCGCCGGGCTAGGTCACAGCGCCAGCCGGTAGGTCGCCGACTGGCCGAAGCTCTCCTCCACTTCCATCTCGATCGCCGTCAGGTTCCGGATCCCCATCGTGCCCAGCTCCTCCCGGGTGCGGTGGGCAAAGTGCTGCGCGATCATCTCCGCGGTGGTGTTCTCGATGGGCATCATGGCGCAGTCCACCAGCGGGAAGGTGTAGGTGTGCTGCCCGAAGTAATCCACCAGGCGCCGGTCTCCCTCCACCCGGAAGCCCAGCTTCGGGTTCTTCATCGGCAGCAGCACCTTGTGGTCGATCTCGTCGGTGAGCTTGCGGATGATCTTCTTGAGGATCGAGAAGTCCACGACGAACATCGTCTCGTCATCCACGCTTCCCTCGACGGTCACCCCCACCCGGTAGTTGTGGCCGTGCAGGGTCTCGCACTGGTGCCCGCGGAAGGTGATGAAGTGGGCGGAGCTGAAGACCAGGTAGTCCTTGCTGACGGTCACCTTGAAGTCACTGCGCACGGTCGTTCCTCGATGGGTCGGTCCGCCATCCGTCCTCCACCAGCGCCGCGAAGAGCGCGGCGGCGGTGAGATCGGCAGTCGTGCCGGGGTTGCGTGAATTGTGGGCGTCGCGGAGGCCCGCGTCAAACGCGGCGAGGGCGGCGCGTCCCGCCGCGTCCCGGGTGCCGCCGGCCGCGAGCACCTCCCGCGCCTGGGCGGAGACCTCCGTCGCGACCGCGGCGCCGAGTTTGCGGCCGATCAGGGTATCCGGCTGGTGGGCCAGGATGGCGAGGAACGTCTCCACCACCGCTTCCTCCCAGTCCAGGCCGGCGCCGCGCGCCCGCCGCAGCGCCGGGACGCCTACGGTGAAGGTCGTCTCGTAGGCGGTGGCGTACTCCCTGGCCACCCCATCCCGTTCCGCCGCCAGGCGCATGGCCTCGAGCAGGGTGACGCTGGGGCGCTGCGCGAGATCCTGGGCCGGCGCGCGGCCCAGCCCCCCGGGCTGCGCCAGCCCGATGGCGGCGTACACCTCCACCGCGTCCCCAATGGTCGTCTGTGCGAGCACCACCCTGACGCCGGCGCGAAGCGGACGGGGGAGCGCGGCGGCCTTGGCCAGCGGCGCCAGCAGCAGCACGATGCCCAGGTTGGTGTTGGCCGCGGTCCACTCGCGCGTGGCGGCGATCGCGGCATGGATCACCTCGCCCAGCGGCCGCTGCCCGGCCTGGCCCAGTGGCGGCCCCACCGCCACCGCGCTCGCGACGAAGTCCTCGTAGCGCATGTCGCGGAACGGCCGTCCCGGCGCCACGTTGCCGGGCTTGGGAGCGCTCGCTTCCAGCACGCAGGCCAGCGTGGCGAGCGCGGCGAGATCGGCCGGCGCGTCGGGCATGGGCGCTAGGTCCGGAGGAGCTGGTCCACGATGGCCCCGGCCACGTCCACTCCGGTGGCCGACTGCAGCCCTTCCCAGCCGGGGATGCCGTTCACTTCGAGCACGTAGACCGTCCCGTCCTCCGCCGGCAGCAGGTCCACCCCGGCGTACTCGGCCCCCACGGCCCGGGCCGCCCGGAGCGCCAGGTCGGCCCAGGCGGCCGGCAGGGAGATCGGCGCCGCCTTGCCGCCGCGGGAGAAGTTGGTGCGCCACCCATCGGCGGTGCGCTCGATCGCCCCCAGCACCCGGTCGCCGACCACGAAGGCGCGGATGTCACGGCCGCCATGCGGAATGAAGCGCTGCAGGTAGTACACGCCCCGCACCGTCTCGATCACCCGGAAGACCCGCCAGGCCATGTCCTCGTCGCTCACCCGGCTCATGCCGAGCCCCATCGAGCCGAACAGGGGCTTCACCACCACATCGCCCAGGGCCGCGAAGGCGGCAAAGGCGTCCTCCGCCCGCTCGCAGGCCACGGTTTCCGGGGTGGGCAGGCCGGCCCGCTCCAGGATGGCGCTGGTCCATGCCTTGTCCACCGTGCGCTCGATGGCGCGCGCGGTGTTCATGACCCTGACCCCCTCTTCCTCCAGCCGGTGCAGGGTGTCCACCCGGAAGATGATCTGCTCCAGGGTGCCGCCGGGAATGATGCGGGCGAGGACCCCGCGCGCCTCCCGGAGGGCGCGGCCGGAGTTGGTCACCCCGCTGGCGGCCCCCATGCGGGAGACGCTGGCTTCCCACGGGAGCAGATGCGGGACGAGCCCGCGCGCGCTGACCGCGCGCACGAGCTCATCGGTGTGCCAGCCACTGCCGCCGGCGAGGATGACGATGTCCATGCGGGGAGGGGCCGCCGAGGCGGGCCTCGGCGGCCCCCGGTTGTCCTACGGCTTGCTGGTCAGGTGCCCGACCAGCGCCGTCAGCCCGCCGTCGGCGAACTTGCCGAGGTCATCGCCCACCGCCTTGAAGGCGGCGGTGCCGGTCCCGGTCTTGAGGGCCGCGGCGTTCGGGAAGTAGAGCTTGGCCTGGCGGTAGAACGCTGCCGGGGTGCCGTCGAGATTCTTCGAGAACTTCGTCAGCTCCGCCCGGGTGAACGCGATCTCCGCCGCGCCCGCGCCCACGATCGGGAGGTGGGTCGCGGCGTAGTAGCTCTCAAAGGCCGCGGCGTCCTTCGGGTGATTGTAGATGACGGTCACGAAGGCCGTGGTGTCGCCGCTCAGCAGGGCCGAGGCGTCGTTGGTCTGCTCCCCGACCAGCGCCGAGAGGCCGCCGGTGGCGAAGTTGGCGAGGTCGTCGCCCACCGCCTTGAAGCCGGGCGTCGCGATCCCCTTCTCGAGGTCCGCCATGCTGTTGAACCAGAGCACCGCCTGCCGGTAGTAGGTCGGCGCCTTGCCGTCGAGCGTGGCGTCGAACTTGGTGAGCTCGGCCGCCACAAACCCGATCTCCGCCTGCTTCTGGCCCACCAGCGGGACGTGGGTCTGCCAGTAGTACTTCTCGAACGCCTGGGCGCTCTTCGGGATGTTGTAGATGACCGTCACGAAGGCCATCGGGGGCGGGGGCGGTGCCGGCTGGGCCGCGGTGGTATCCGCGGCCGGCTTGTCAGCCGGCCTGGAGCAGGCAGCGAGGGCGAGCAGCGCAACGGCGGACAGCAGGCGAACGGGACGCATGATCACTCCGGAAGAATGGGGTCAGCTGATCCGCCGGCTGGGGGTCGGGTGACGGGCGCTTGGCCACCGCACGCCCGGAACCCGACCCCCTGCCGGGGATCGGCTCACTCAGAGAACAACGACTGCTTCAGCACGTCGACGTTCACCCCGCCCGCGTGGTGGGTCTTTCCTGACGTCACGCTCGTCAGCCACACTTCCGCCGGGCTGAACAGCAGCGGGTCGATCTTGTAGAAATCGCGGTTGTAGCGCTCGAAGATGTCGTAGAACGGCGTGCCGTAGTCCTTGGAGGCGCTGGCCGGGAGCCGGGCCGCCAGCTGGGCCAGCTCGGTGTCGTCCGCCCGGACGGTGTAGTGCGCCTGCCCGCCATAGAGGATGCAATCGTTGGTCCGGCCGATGCCCCGCAGGTCGTTCCGCGCCACCGTGGGGATGGGGGCGGTGCCGATGCCGCTCACGACCTTGCGCACGTCGAACCCGAGTGTTCCCATCTTGTGGAGCCCGGTCTCGAGGATCCGCGCCGCGATCTGGGTGCCGCCGGCCAGGCTGGCGGTCGGCGCGACCAGGAGGGTGAGCTGGGCCGGGGAGAGATTCGCCTTCTTCGCCACGTACTCGGCGACGGCGTCCGTGGGCAGGTCCCGCCCCTCGAGCACCAGCACCCCGCAGGTGGCATCCTCGGCGTAGCCCAGTCGCTCGAACAGCTCCTTCTCCGCCCGCGCGTGGGCCCGCAGCGGCCCGGAGCCCATCGCGAAGTAGCTGCCCACCTGGATGGCCCAGCCGGCGTACTGCGAGCCCATGCAGGCCGGCGCCGGCTGGTCGGTGCGCACCTGCACCCCGGGCCAGTTGTCCCCCCCGAGCGTCAGGCTGGCGTAGTCGACGTCGCCCAGGCCGCCCATGCAGATCTCGCCCAGCAGCAGGCCGGCGTTGAGCCCGCCGTCCACCCGCGCCCCGGCGTCGATGAGCCGTGCCCCGCTGGCGAGCGTGGTGGCCTGGATGCGCAGCCCGGCCGCATCCTCCACCATCAGGTCGGCGAGGTCGCGGGCACGCTCGTTCATGTGGAGGCTGGTCATCGGTCGCCCGTCTGCTCGCCAGGGGAAAGGCCGGCCGCGCCGGCCGGGGGCGAGAAGATAATCCCGCGGGAGGAGCTTGCCCAGCAGGTACCCATCATCCAATCGCCCGATCGCCTGATCGCTACTCCCGCACCAGCACCTCACCCTTCCCGTCGTTGGCGAGGTCGCCCATGAACCGGCGGACCGTGAGCCCGGCGGCCGGGAGCGCGCCGAAGGGGCCCGGCAGCCCGCGCCACGCGCGGGCCAGCAGCGCGAGCATCGTGAGCGGGAAGCGGCCGCAGGCGTTAAAGGTCGGCGGCAGGCCGGCAGGAGGGGTGAGCAGCAGCACGGTGCCCCGGCGCATCGCCATGCCGGTGGACCGGCCCACCCGGCCGCCCACCGCGATGGTCCCCGCGACCATCCGGCTGGCGCAGTAGTCCCCGGCGCTGCCGGTGACGAGGAGCGCCCCGCGGCGCATCCGGTCGCCGGCGCGGTCCCCGGCGTTGCCGCCCACCAGCACCAGTCCGCCCTGCATTCCCTGGTGATCGCCGGGAATCGCCGCGGCCAGAAAGTCCCCCGCGTTCCCCGCTACCCGGATCTCGCCGCCCTTCATCCCGGTGGCCGCAAAGGCGCCCGCGTGGCCAGACACAGTGATGGAGCCGCCGGTCATCCGCTGGCCCAGGTACGCCCCGGCGTCCCCTTCGACCACGATGCTCCCGCCCGCCAGCCCGGCGCCGATCCGGTCCAGCCGGTCGTCGCTCCCGGCGATCTCGAGCGCCTCGCCCGGCGTCCCGGTGACCCGGAACAGCTCGTCCAGCCGCACCCGCCGGTTGCCGAGGACCAGCGGGAGGGCGGCGATCTCCGCCGCGCTGCGGCCGGCGAGCGGCTGGGCCGTGAGCGGACTCAGGTCCACCCGCGCCGGCGGGCGGGAGATCAGGGTGAGGCGGAGCGCGCTCATCGGGCCAGGATCTCGCGCAGGCGGAAGTGGAACTTGCCCAGCTTCCCGCCATAGTTGCCCGCGGTGATGCGGCGGATGCCCCGGGTGGCGCCGAGGCGCACGATCGCCTCGATGCCGGCGCGCATGGCGGCGGAGACGTCGTCGGCGGCCAGGCCGTCAATGACGATCTCCATGACCGCCCCGATCTCGGGGGAGAGCTGCGACCGGGTGATGCCGCGGATCGTGGGGCAGAACGCGTCATTGGTGGAGGCGCTCAGCGCCGTGTAGCGGGACCCGACCTTGGAGCCGGAGCGCACCACGCCGCCGGGGAAGGGCATGATCACGTTGGGCACCAGGCGCATCGCGGTGATCGCCGCCTCGCAGGCGGCCAGCGCCTGCGGCTGGGTCTCCGCCAGCACCAGGAAATTGCCGCCCCCCACCGCCGGGACCACGCCCGTGGACTCCTCGACCAGGAATTCGCCGTCCATCACCGGCACCCGCCAGTAGCGCCTCCCCGCGACCTGCTTCGAGGCCTGGAAGCCATCGCCGAAGAAGCGGAGGTTCTTCCCCAGCGCGACCGGCTCGCCCCCCGCGACGCCGGCGTACGCCGCGGTGGTGGGGCAGGTGAGGATGCACTGGCCGACCCGCCGCTCGATCTGTTTCGCCAGCTCCTTCCCCGACATTGCGAAGAGGAGGATCGCGACGCCCGGCCGCCCGTCCGGGGTCTCGTCCGGGGACAGCTCCCGCTCCACCCCGGCCTCGCAGCCGCAGGCGATGACCGAGGTCGCGAAGCCGGTGGCGGTGGTGGCGGCGTGGTAGGCCCAGGTCAGATCTTGCGCGGTGATGATCACCCGCGTGGCCTTCATCCCGAAGGCCTCCGCGAATTCGTCGTCGATCGCGACGCCATTGAGGATCATGGCGTGCCCCGCCGGCATGGATGGGTCCGCACCTCGGCGCCATGCCCGAACGCGGCCATCTCGTCCCGCGAGATCTGGAGGCTCGCGGCCCGGATGGTCTGGTAGCGGTCGAAGTGCTCCTTGAGCCGCCGCTCGATGCCGCGGTCGTAGGCCGGTTCCACGGTGTGGTACCGGCCCCACGTCACCTTCACCACCGCGCCGTTCCGGACGATCAGCTCCCCGTCCTTGAAGACGTACTCCGGGGTGGAGAACATCCGCTCCCGGTCCGGCTCGTCGCGGTACACGGTGATGTCCGCCGTGGCCCCGGTGCCAAGATGCCCGAGATCGGTGATGCCGAGGATCCGGGCCGGCGCCGCCCGCGTGAGGATCGCGATCTCGTAGAGCGAATATTCCCGGTCGATGCTCGCCAGGGTGGACAGCGCCCGGGCGTCGGCGTTCACCAGCCCCAGTCGCTCATTCCGGAAGGTGCGGTCCATCAGCAGCCGGATCAGGTGCGGGTAGGTGGTGAACGGCGCCCCGTTCGGGTGGTCGGTGGTGAGGAACACCCGCCACGGGTCGGTCACCAGCAGGAACACCTCGAGCCCGATCGCCCACTGGAGCGCGTTGACGAAATTGGTGTCCCGGTACTTGAACGGCAGCACCCCGCAGCCGGCGTCGCACTCGATGTCCATCACCACGAACTTCTTCGGGCTGGCGAGCCCCGAGTTCCGGTGCTGGGTCATGCTGTCGCCCGAGGCGGTGACGGTCTGTCCGAAGAGGATCTGCCCCACGTCGCAGCTGGCATTGGGGGTGGCGTTGATCGCCTCCGCGATCCGCGCCGCGGCCGAGGAGAACTTCCGGGCCCCCTCGGTGCCGTAGCTGTGGAACTGGATGTGGGTCAGGTGGATCGGCAGCCCTTCCGCGGCCTGGATGGTGCCCAGGGTGGTGTCCGCGTTCCCCGGCAACCCGAGGTTGCTGCTGTGCACGTGCAGCGGGTGCGGCACGCCCAGCTCATGCACCGCCCGGGAGAGGACCCGCAGGATGTCCCGCGGCGTCACGCCATAGAAGCCGTGCTTCTCGTCCAGCTCGAACCGCCGCTGGTTGAACTTGAAGGCCGAGATCCCGCCCGGGTTCACCACCTTGATGCCGATGCAGCGCGTGGCGTGGAGGGTCCAGGCGACGTAATCGTTGATGAGCCGCTGCTCCGCGCCCGACGCCATCAGCCGGAGCAGGAAGTCGTCGCTGCCGAGCATGACGTAACCGCCCTTGTCCACCATGGGCGTGTCGCCCATCTCGAGGTGGGCCTGGCGGGCGTTCACCGGGAGGATCGCCGGCTCGAAGCAGGCGGTGTACCCCATCTCCGCGTACCGGTAGCCGGTGGCGAAGGTCCCCGGCGCCGCGTGGCCGCAGCTGCCGCGGGTGAGCGGGCTGCGGGCCCGGGGGTCGCTCCGATGATCCTCCGGCAGCATCGCGCGGGCGATATTGAGCTTGCCGCCGCCGATGTGGGTGTGCATGTCGATCGCGCCGGCCATCACCACCCGGCCGGTCAGGTCGTAGCTCTGGTCCACCCGCTCGTCGGGCCCGGGGGCCGCGACGATCCGGCCATCCCGCACGTAGAGGTCGCGGATCTCCCCGTTGACGCCGTGCGCCGGATCGTACACCCGGCCGCCTGCCAGGCGGAGCAGCATCAGCCCCCTCCCCCGAGCGCGGCTTCGATCGCGCTCAGCGCCTGGGCCACGCTCGGCAGGGTCGAGGACCGCACGGGAAAGAGTGGCAACGCCACCACCCGGTCGGTGCGGAAGAGGTGGCCGGCATGGTCCACGCCCGGTGTGCCCACCGGGATGAAGACCGCCGGCTCCCGGGCCACCGTCATGGCCGCATGGCCCAGCACGATCGTGGGCGTGGTCGTGGCCGGCGGGAGGCGGGTGGCGTTGATGCTGGCGATCCAGACCAGGACGTCCGCTTCGCCCGTCGCGAGCAGCCGTTCGGTGGCGTTGAGGTGCAGGTCCTGTTCCGGCGCCCCGCCCCCGAACGCGGCGCGGAGCCCGAATCCGGTCTGCCACAGCGCCACGGCATCCGCCGTGACGTCGCCATCACTCCCGCCGAGCGGGAGGCCGGAGAACCGGGTCGCCCGGTTCAGGTCCTTGACCAGTTCGCACAGCGCCTGGATCGTCAGCTCGGCGTGGGGAAAGTCGAAGTCCGGCGCCGCCCAGGCGATCACCCCGTACGTCGCGGTGCGCATCCGCTCCACCAGCTTCCGCCAGACCGCGATCGGCATCCCCGCGGCGGCGTCGGCGTCCACCGGGCGGCCGGCCAGGAGCGCCCGCATCACGCCGAAGGCGTCCCCCAGCGCCGGCACGTCGCACCCGATGACCTCCACCGCGCCGCGCAGCGTGGTCCCCTTCGAGGGCCCGTGGCCCAGGAACACGACATCGCAGCCCGGGCGATCGCCGAAGAGTGTCTCCCGGGCGCCGATGGTGCGTTCAAAGAAGCGGGGAAAGCGGGGGGTGACATCCCCGCCGGCGAGGATCAGCAGGTCGCAGCGATTGCGGATCTCGGACAGCGTCGTGGTGATCCAGCCACCGTCCTGCAGCACCAGCAGGTTGCGCACGGCCGCCGCGCCATTCATGTGGTCGAGTACGCCGCCGGTGCGATCCGCCAGCCGGCCCGCCGCGCGGGCGCCCTCGACGTCGGTCGCCAGGCCACCGAAGAGGGGCCGTCGCGCTCCGCGGAGCAGCCGCGCCGCCTCGGCCGCGGCCTCCGCGAGCGTCGCGGGCCGCCCCGCGATCCGTGGCCCATCGCTCCGCGCCCGCTGCCCGTAGCCGTTCGCGGCGGTGGGACAGCCGCTGGCCCGGACCTCGGGCGCGTCCGGCGTGCCGGTGACGACGAGATCGTCGCACACCAGGCCGCAGAAGGGGCAGGTCACGGCAGCACTGTCTGGGGCGGGGATCGGAGAGCCGGACATGGTCAGGACAACATAATAGCTGCTAAGATCCCCCGATGCATAATTATCGCCGCTCCCGCGATGCCTCGACGCATGCCCCGCGCTGCTGAGGGACTTGCACCCCGCTGGCTGGTCGCTGCAGTCAGCGGCCGCATGCTGGCCGCCTCCGCCGCGCGGGGGGGCCACCGGGTCGTCGTGCTCGATTGCTTCGCCGACCGCGATACCCTGGACGCCGCGGACGCCACACGCGCGGTCGGCACGGCCGGATCACCCCGTCTCGATCGGCGCGCCCTGCTCGCCGCGGCCCGGGAACTCGAGCCGGCCGGTGGCTGGGCGGGGGTTGTCTGCGGCTCGGGGTTCGAGAACCGGCTTGGGCTCCTCGCGCGGCTCTCGGCCGGGCGGCGGCTGGCCGGCAATTCGCCGGAAGTCGTCGCCCTGGTGAAGGACCCCGCCCGGTTCTTCCCGCTGCTCGCGCGGATCGGGGTCCGGCATCCCGAGGTCTCGCTCCTGCCGCCGCGCCATCCGGCGGGCTGGCTGGTCAAGCAGGGGGGCGGGGCCGGGGGCACTCACGTGCGTCCCGCCACGGGCCAGGGTCCGCGACGGGGCCGCTACTTCCAGCGGTTCGAGCCGGGCCGCACCCTTTCGGTCCTCTTCCTCGCCGATGGTTCCCGGGGGTTCCGCCTGGGCATCAACGAGCAGTGGACCGCGAACCACCCGGCGCTGCCATTCCTCTATGGTGGCGCCGTGGGTGGCGTGCACCTGCCGGCGCCGGTGCTCGCCGGACTCGACCAGCTGCTCCACCGGCTCGTCGCCGCCACGGGCATCGTCGGGCTCAACGGGCTCGACTTCCTGCTGGAGGGCGCGGAGCCCTCGATCCTCGAACTCAACCCGCGCCCCACCGCCACCCTCGAGCTGCACGACCCCGCCTGGGACACCGGGCTCTTCGATCGGCATCTCCGCGCCTGTCGTGGCGAGCTGCCCGCCGCCCGGCCCGCCGCCGCTTCGGCCCGCGCCGCCGCCATTGTCCTGGCGCCTGCGGCCGGAGTCATCGACGCCGCCTTCGAGTTCCCCGCCTGGTGTCGTGACCTCCCCATGCCCGGCACCCGGTTCGCGCCCCGGGATCCGGTCTGCACCGTCCACGCCGAGGGGCCATCTCCGGATGAGGCTCGGCGCCGGGTGCTCGATCGCCAGCGGGCGATGGAGCTCGAGCTTGGCACGCTGGCGGCACGCCCGGTGTCGCCATGAGGCTGCTGGTGTACGAGCACGTGACCGGCGGCGGCATGCTGTCCCAGTCACCGCCGGCGTCGCTGGTGCGCGAGGCGGACCTGATGCTCCGCGCCCTGCTGCGCGATCTCGCCGGTCAGCCGGTGACCCTGCTGACCACCCGTGATCCCCGCCTGCCCCCGCTGGAGGGCGTCACCACCCTGGTGCCCAGTCCGGAGGAGGGCGGGGCCGCGCTCTTCCGTCGTGCGCTCGACCAGGTGGATGCCGCCTGGCCAACCGCCCCCGAGACCGATGGCACGCTGGAGACACTCGCGCGCCTCACACTCGCGAGGGGCCGGGTCCTGGTCGGCTGCCGCCCCGACACGATCGCGGTGGCCGCCAGCAAGGCGCGCACGGCCGCCGTCCTTGCCGCGGCAGGCATCCCGGCCGCGCCGACGTTCAGCAGCCCGGATCAGGTGCCGGACTGGCCCGGGCCCTGGGTCGTGAAGCCCGACGATGGCGCCGGCTCCGACGACACCAGGCGGGTCGCGGACTGGACCGCGGCCCGGACGCGCCTGACGGCTCGCCCCGGCCACTACGTGGCGCAGCCGTGGCTCGCCGGCGTGCCGCTGAGCCTCTCGCTCCTCTGCCAGGAGGCGGGGACGGAACTGCTGGCGGTCAACCGGCAGCGGGTGACGATCACCGGTGGCGTGGTGCGGCTCGATGGGCTCGAAGTCAACGCGCAGGGCGACACCGAGGGGCGCTACCTCGCGCTCGCCCTCCGCATCCGGGACGCCCTGCCAGGACTCCTCGGATACGTGGGTGTGGACCTGCTGGCCACCGAGGACGGGCCCTTGGTCCTGGAAATCAATCCCCGCCTCACAACCTCGTACTGCGCGCTGCGCGCGGCCCGGGGATTGAACGTGGGCGCCCGTGTGCTCGCCGCCGCCATCGGCGCCACGGACATTCCCCCGCTGCCGCCGGGGCGCGGCCGGGCGGTGACCCTCACGCTGGCCCGGCGCCGTGACGACTGAGCCGCGCATCGGCTGGGACCTCGGCGGCGCCCACCTCAAGGCGGCCAGGCTCGATGCGAGTGGCGCCGTGGACCGGGTGTTCCAGGCGGCATGTCCGCTCTGGCGGGGACTCGACCACCTGCACGCCGCGATTGCTGCCGCGACCACCGATCTCGGCTCCGCCCCGCGGCACGCCATCACCATGACCGGGGAGATGGCCGATCTCTTTCCCAGCCGCGACGCCGGCGTACTCGAACTCGCCGCCGCGATGCGCCGGCACCTGCCCACCGCCACGCTCGAGTTCTATGCCGGGGACCGTGGATTCGTCGTGGAAGCGGCCGTCGCGGCCCACAGCGGCGCCATCGCCTCCGCCAACTGGCTGGCCAGCGCCGCCCTGGTTGCGGCGCGGCTGCCCGCGGCGCTCCTCGTGGACATCGGCAGCACCACGACCGACCTCATCGCCGTCGCGGGCGGGCAGGTGCGCGCCGTGGGGCGCGACGATTACCAGCGACTGGTGAGCGGGGAGCTGGTGTACAGCGGGGTGGTGCGGACCGCCGTCATGGCCGTCACCGACGCGGTGCCCTTCGGTGGGGATCGGGTGCCGCTCATGGCCGAGTACTTCGCCACCATGGCCGACGCCTACCGGGTGCTCGGCGAGCTGCCGGACGGCGCGGATCTTCATCCCACCGCGGACGGCGGTCCCAGCGATGCGACCGCCTCCCGGCGCCGCCTGGCCCGGATGATCGGCCGGGACCTCGATTCCGCGACGGAGGCGGAGTGGCGTGCGCTGGCGGCGGTGCTGCGCACGGCGCAGCTCGAGCGCATCAGGGCGGCCTCATCGCGACAGGTCGACCGCGCGGACCTGCCGGCGGACGCGCCGCTGGTCGCTGCCGGGGTGGGACGCTTCCTGGTTCGGGACCTGGCGCAGCGACTCGGCCGGCCCTGCGTGGAGTTCGGCGAACTCGTTCCCGCGAGCGCGGCGCTGCGTGGGCGGGTCGCCGATTGCGCGCCAGCGGCGGCGGTGGCCATCCTCGCCCATGCCCGCGGCTAGCGCCGCGGCGTGACCTTCAACGCAAGCCCAGCCGCCGCCGCGCGTCTGCGGGGGTGATCACCCGAAGGTAGTCGAGCACCGTCCCTGCCGATTCACCAATGCGCATCGCCTCCGTGATCGCGGCATTGGGTCCCCCCGCAAGACCGTCCGCCAGGATCGCCGCCCCCTGGGCTCCCTGCTTGGCCGTCCCCGCGAATCCCGCGAGGTCCCGCACCGGCGCAATCCCGGAAAGCCGCGCCGCCAGTGTCTCCCGGATCTCCGGTACCGCGGCCATTCTCCCGGAGAGCAGGATCTCCCCGGGGGCGCGCGCCACGGCCGTCAGGGCCCGCACCGCCTTCTCGGCGCCCTCGACGTACGCGGCCATCCCATCCGGGGCGGTTTCCGCCCCGCCGCGGAACAGCATCTCCTTGGTGACGGCGCCGGCGAGGAACGCGACCTCACCGTCCCAGGCGCCGCCGGATTGCCACCCGGGCGGCCCGCCGGTGCCGCCGATGCCGTCCACGATGGCGCCGCCTTCCACCGCGATCGCCGCGGTGAACGCGCCGCCGAGTTCGAGCAGGATGAAGGATGTCTTGCGGGGGGAGCCGGTCCGGCGAGCCTGATCCCAGATGCCCAGCGCCGCGGCCGCCACCTTGTCGGCGGTACCGAGATCTACCCGGTTGAGCTTGCGGCAGGCGGGAACGGTTGGGAGATGGATCACGCCGGGGGTGAAGACCATCGGCAGGCCCGCGTCGGTGAGGATCCTCGCCAGCCGTCGCAGCCCGCCGATCCCGCCACTCTCGCCCTCCGCGGCGAGGAAGGCCAGGCGGAAGTCGGCGTCGGTGGCGCGGTCCGCCCGGATCAGGGGGAGCCCATACCCGGAGGGTCCGGCAATGAGATCCACCGGCCCCTGGGCGGTCAGCAGGTCGAGGAGCCGCCCCGGCGCGTCGAGGGCCTCGCGGGTGGGGAGGGTCCGGTCCAGCCAGACCCTGCCATCCTCGAGGCCCACGAGATCAAGCGACACCGTCCCCGGATCAATGCCGACGACGCGAGGCATCTGCCGTGCCGCGGCCCTACCGCGCCATCTCCCGTGCGATATCGGCGATGGCCTCGGCATCGAGCACCTGGTCGTTGCGCTCGAACAACCGCGCAACGCAGCGCTTGTGCAGCTTGGTCTTGAAGTTGCCCACCCCGAAGGCGCCATAGGCGGTCACGCCGCCCCGCTGCTCCCCGGCGTCATCCACGCCGATCCCCTCGATCCCCAGCGGCGGGACGGCGTTGAGGTCCACCGCCACCTTGAGCGTCTTGACCGCCCCCCACGCGGCCCGGGAGACCATCTGGACCCCCGCGGGGCCGGAGTTGAGCAGCACTTCGGCGCCGTCGAGGACCTGGGCCAGTTGCGACGGGTCGGAGAGGGTGGTGGCTTCCACCTGCACGTTGAACCGGGCGCTGATGAACTGGCGCGCCTTCTCTCCCTGCTCCGGCTTGCGCGAGGTGATGGTGACGTTCGCGCCGTCCCGCGCCAGCAGCCCGGCGGCGCGCTGCCCCACCGGTCCGGTGCCGGCCAGGATCACCACCTTCCTGCCCTTCAGGTCGCCCACCGCCTGCTCGATCTTCACCACCGCGGCTACCGCCGTGGTGTTGGAGCCGTTGGAATCCAGCATCACCGAGACGGTAAGCGGGGGAAACATCGCGTCCACGGCCATGGCCAGGAGCTGCTCCCCCTGGGACATGTTGTTGCCGCCGATCCAGACCGCGGTGTGCCGCAGGTCCCTGGGGCCCCGGGTGAACATGCAGCCGTGGACGAGGTCGCGGACGTCTTCCGGCGTCACGCCACCGTAACTCATGATTTCGTCGGCGCCGCCGTCGTAGGCCACGACCTGGTCGAAGACGCTGGCCTGGCGGGAGCTGTCGAGCTGAAGCAGGAGGTTGCGCATTACGCGGTCATCCCGAGCCGGGCAGGGGATCTCTCAGGGGGTGGAGGATTCCGGGCGGCGGGGCCGCCCGCGGAAAAAGAAGGAGGGGCGGGGGGTCGCCCCGCCCCTCCCGTGCCAGCCGGTGGGCCGTGGCTCAGGCGTTGTCCACGCCGGAGAACGGGTGCCGGGCGGTCTTGGCGCCCGCGAGCACCGAGTCCACGGTCGGCAGGCCCTTGAGCGCCCGCTCGATGGACTGCTTGGTGGCCTCGTAGTTGAACTGGAAGATCTTCTTGTCGTCGGCGGCCTGCCAGTGAATGAACACGCCGACCAGGATGCACCAGTCGTTCGCCTTGTCCTTCGGGATGACGCCGGAGGCCACGCTGTCCACGACCGCGCGGGCCACCGCGGCCTGGGCCGGGCCGAACATCTGCACCGCCTGCTTGGCGCCCTTGATCGTCACCTTGTTGAACATGATGGTGTCGGGCTTGGCGGGCAGGTTCGGGGTCACCACGGCGAGCAGGGTGGTGAACCCGTCCTTGTTGTTGGCCAGCGCGTTCACGAACGCGGCGCCGGCATGGCCGCTCTTGCTGCCGATAACCAGGTCGATGTGGGCAATCTCATTGCCCTCACCAACCAGCGACTCGCCAAGGAAGAAATCAGCTGCCATACCTGCCTCCGCATGCGGGGATGAAAAGAAGGAGAGGATCTCGCGCCATAGGGACATTGGGGGATCCAAGGGCCTGAGGGGACGTCCGGCACCGACCCGGGGTCTGGGTGGTCCCACGCGTTCAACGGCGCGCGCGCGGAGGCCACAAAATGTCCGCGCCCCGAGGGGCTGTCAAGGTGGCTGGGCGGCCGGTCGCGCATCTTTATACGAGCGCTCCGTTCCGGATCGCGCCGCGCATCCCGCTGTACCGTTGGGCCCCTCCGTGTACGCTGGCGCGGACATCCTGAACTGGCCCAAAAAACGTAAGTCTTTGTCCTGTATGGACCTTGCTGTTTGGCACGAGGCTGGCAATAGGGACCATCATCCTCAAGCTGGAGTCTGGTCCATGCACGCTCGATATCTGCTCCTCGCCGCGGCCGCCCTCGCCATTCTGCCGGCGGCCGCTTCCGCCCAACGTGTCGTTGCCGACATCAGCATCAATGAAGGCCCGGTCTCCGGGCGGGTGATCATCGGGGACCCGTACGAATACCGGTCGCGGTATCACCACCCCGAGGTTCGCACCGTCGTGGTCTACCGCAGCGCGCGCGGGCACTCCTGGTACCACCGTCACGGCTACCGCACCGTCCGGGTGTGGTACGACGCCGACCGCCACCGGTACTACGACCGGTACGACCGGAACTACCGGGGGCTGCGTGAAGTTGTGGTGTATGAGCGGGGCGGGCGGTACTACCAGGACGACGACCGGTACGACGGCCGCTATGACAATCGCTCTGACGACCGGCGCAACGACTACCGCGGCCGGGTGGATGAGCGGCGGCGCCACGATGATGATGACCGCTATGACGATGATCGGTACCGCGACGATCGTCACCAGAATCGGGATCGCCGCTGAACCGGGCGCGATTCCCTCGCATGGGGTGAGCCGACCCTTCCTCACGGCCTCACAGCTGTCTTTACCGGCTCGCCCAGCAGGTCCGGGCTCCCCGCCCGGACCGACACCCCCGCCCCAAGCGGGGGTGGTTTGTTTGGTACCGCCTCAGCGCAGCTCGACCTTGAGCCCCTCGAGTGCCGTTCCCTCGGCGCTCGCCGCGATCACGAAGCGCTGCATTTCCACCGTGGCGCCAAGCGTCTCCAGGCAGCGGGAGTCCGCGCCCAGTTCCCAGCTGCCGGGCCGGAGCCCCATCACGTAGAAGCTGCCGTCGGAGAAAGTGGTGACCACCCGCTGCTCGCCGCTCTCCACGTGCTTGAAGACGAGGGTGACTCCTCCCACCGCCCCGGCGCGCCCCGCGCCCCACGAGACCGTCCCCTCCGCGACGCCACCCGGCAGTACCGCGAGGTCCAGCCGGCGGTAGCGATTGGGGGACGGCTCCACGCTCGCCATCCCGAACGCCGGGACCCAGAGCGGCGACGCCAGCGTGGTGGAATCCACCATGACGGAGGTCGGCTCGTAGGGGAGGATATCCCACACCCGATAGACGCCGTTCGAGTCGGTGAAGCTGAACGTCGGACCTACGATGACCCGCACTTCGGGGAGCCCCGGCTCCCCGGGGTCCTGCCGACCGTTGCTGTTCTCGTCGAGGTAGACCTTGCCGGTGACGCCGCCCCGCTCCAGCGCCGCGGTGCCGGAGAAGTCCACGCCGCTCCGTGACGGATTGTAGATGGCGGAGCCGGAGACGTACTGCGAGCCCAGCGTCTGCCCGTTGCCCGCCGTCACGGTGGTATAGG
The DNA here is from genome assembly GCA_016794805.1 of Gemmatimonadota bacterium. Lineage (GTDB taxonomy): Bacteria > Gemmatimonadota > Gemmatimonadetes > Gemmatimonadales > GWC2-71-9 > JADJOM01. The sequence continues at coordinate 9,359 of JAEUJI010000078.1, read as the reverse complement.
AGCGCACCGTGGGCAGCTCGGCCGCGAGCATGAAGGAAAACGTCGCGCCGCGGCCGCCGCGGTACCACGACAGCCCCGTCTCGGCGCGCAGCCCCCGCAGCAGGGGAACGCCGAGGTACCCCGAGGCGCTCGAGGCGCCGACGCCGGGCTCGATCTCGAGGCTGGTGCGCGCCGTGAACAACCCGAGCGTCGGGCCCAGGCTCGGCTGCGGCAGCACGAAGGTGTTGAGGCTCAGGAAGGTCTGGGTCGTGGCCTGCGCCGCCAGGCTTGAGATCCGCTGGAACCGCACCGCCGGCAGCAGCCGGACCCCGGCCACCTGGGTGGACCCGCCCAGCCGGCCGCTGGTGATCTCGCCGCCACTGCCGGCGATCCGGTCGAGGCCGGCCTCGAGGTAGGTCGCCCCGAACTGCGGGACCGGCCGGAAGAAGGCGTTGAGGGTGAATTGCCGCTCCCGCCCGATCGGCGTGAGCAGCGGGTCCGCCACGCCCCGGGCAAAGCGGAACATCTCGGCCTGGAGCTGCAGGTTGATGGTGGGCTCGAAGCGCACCGCGCCCCGGAGCACGGCGTCGGCCACCAGCTCGGTCTCGAGGGACAGGGCGTTGCCGATCGAGCCCGCCACGCCGACGTACGGATGCGAGAGGTTGTCGAGGCTGTCGCGCCAGAACTGGTCCATCCCGGCGCGCGCCACCCAGCGGTTGCTCAGCCCGTAGCGCAGGTCGAGGTTGGCGGTGGCGCCGCAGCGGTCGGTGCGGCACTCGCCGGCGGAGGCGGCGTACTCAAAGGACCGCGCCGGCAGGCCGTCGCTGCGGACCCGATAGGTGCGATTGAATTCCCGGATCTCGCCGAAGGGGCCGTAGGCGACGAAGTCCACCGGGTTCTCGCCATACTGCACCGGGACGTCGAAGGAGAACTGGCCCAGGGCGTTGACCGAGTCGAACCCGACGATGCGGCCGCCGCGGTAGGCCTCGATGGTCCATCCGGCGCCCAGCTCCCCGGCGAACGGAACGTTGCCCAGCACTGAGGGCCGGGCAAAGGGACTGTTGGAGACCGAGAAGCCGCGGAGGCTCCGGCCCCGGGGCCCGGTCGCGAAGCCGTCGCCCACGCGCATCTGGCTCACCCAGCGGTTCTCCCGCCAGACACCGTTCCACGAAGCCTCGGTGCGCGGCGCCTCGGAGGGGCCGTTCTGGCTGGTGAGGCCCAGGGCGAACGACCCGCCGAACACGTCCAGGCCCAGCAGCGTCGAGTAGGCCGCGCCGTCGATGCCGGTGGTCGGGGTGAGCAGGGAGTAGTCGAGCACCATGCCGTTCACCCGGGGCCGTTCCAGCCCCAGGCGGAGGGCAGCGAAGCTGTTGACGCTCGCGCCGGGCAGCCGGGCGCCGAGCATGGCCTCCCGGCGGATGCGGCGGGCGATCGGCAGCTGGTCGGGGTCGATCACCGTCACCTGCAGGTCGGCCCAGCTCACCGCCCAGTCGAGCCGGAGCAGCCGGCCCAGGACGGCGGTGCTCAGGTAGGTCTCCCCGGGGGCGGCGAAGACCTCGTCCCGGCCGAGGGGGATGCGCTCCTTGCCGAACCGGATGATCTGGCTTGCGGGTTCGATGCGGAGCGGCACATTACCCGGCTGGACGATCGCCTCGAGCGCGCCGTTGGCGCCCCGGGTGGCGCGGAGCTCGGCCAGCTCAAAGAACACGCCCAGCGGCACCAGCGCGTCCTCGCCGGCCCGGTAGGCCTCCACCGTGCGGCTCGCGATGCGGCCGAGCTGCAGCTCGACCAGCACCCGCTCCGGCGCCTGCGCCTGGAGGCCGGGCGCCAGGACCAGCGCGAGCAGCAGGCCGAGCCGGTTCATGGCAGCCGCACCTCAAGGGAGTCGCGGGCCGGGGGCGCGCGGAGCAGCAGGTCGGGGGAAATGTCCGGCCGTTCGCTCACCAGCTCCAGCCGCACCCGGTAGCTCCCCGCGGGGAGGCCGGCGACCGGCAGCATGAAGCCGGGGGTGGCGTCGTAGTACACCGCCACCGGCTGCTCGAAGCGCGCCACCGGCTTGCCGGCGGCATTGAGGAGGGTGCCACGTGCCGTCCCGATGTAGGCCGCGGTGCCCTGGCGTTCCAGGCGCGCGCGGACATCGAGCGAGTCCCCCGCCGGGGTGACGGTCAGGCCGGTGATGGCCACGCCGGAGGAGAGCGCACCCTTCCGGTAGGTGAGCGGGATGATCGTCCGGACTTCGAGTGCAAGGCCGATGGAGATGCCGGCGGTGTCCGCGGTAGCGACCGGGGCCGCGCCCCGTGCGGTGATCATCACCCGGGACCAGTACTCGCCGTCGGAGAGTCCCTGGGGCGGCCGGGCCAGCAGGCGAACCGTCTGGCGGGACAGCGGCGGGATCGTCATGCGGCGGGGAAAGGCCTCGATCCAGCCATTGGCGGCCGGCATCGTGGCATCCACCGAGTCGGGGATGTGCAGCATGAAGTGACCGAGCGAGTCGGTCACCGGGTACCCGTAGATGGAGGCGATCTCGACCTCGGCCGCGTCGGCGCCGGGGTTGTAGAGCGTGATGGAGGCGCTCCGGGTGCGGTGGTCGAGATAGACGGCGTGGGGCGCGACGACGACGCCCTGGGCGGCGGCCCCGTGGGCCCAGCCGAGGACGACGAGGAGGCCGAGCGAGAGGCCGCGCATGATGCCTAGAAGAAGGTGACGGTGAGGGTGACGGTGCCGCGGTAGTTCCCGGTGGCCTGGTTCGCCGCCGGTGAGACCCGTCCGCCGAGGTTCACGAAGAAGTCGGCACTGGTGACCAGGTTGAAGGTCTGCGCCACGTTGGGGTTGAAGGTGAGGGGAACGCTGTTCCCCGCCGTGCCCTGCGCGATGCCGCTGTTGTTCGGGAAGGTGATGGGCAGGTTGCCGCCGCCGCCGACCCGGGCAAGCTGGGTGGGCAGGGTGAACTGGATCCGCACCTGCCGGTTGAGCCGGTGCCGCACGTAGAACCGGCCGCTCTTCACCGGGTCCGCGGGCGCCACGGTGGTCTGGACGCCACGGATCACGATGCCGAAGGCCAGGTCCCGTATCCCGGTGACCGTGGACTGCCCCGCGAGCGGCGTGGCCGCGAGCAGGGCGGACAGGAGGAGGAAGGCGCATCGGCGCATGCGGGGAGTCCGGGGGAGGGCCCACGGGTGAAGGACACGAGCAAGATAGCCGTGTCCAGGTCACCCGTGAGTCGCCCGGAACGCCCTGATCAGGGGTTCAGAAGTAGGCGGCCGTCAGGGTGACGACGCCGGTGTACGCGCCCGCGGCCTGGTTGGCGGCCGGAGACACGGTGCCACCCACCCACACGAAGAGCGCGCCGGCACCGCTGAAGGCGGAGGCGGTGGCGCCAGCCGACGGCGTGAAGCTGGTGCAGCCGGTGGTGGTGTTGGTGCCGTTGGTGCAGCCGGTCCAGGTGCCGATCGGCAGGTTGTTCGCACCGCTGGTCAGGTTGGTCGGCAGGGTGAAGCTGACGTTGACGTTGCCGCTGCTCTGGCCGGTCAGGTCGAAGCGGCCGCTGGTCGCGTCGCTCACCACGACGGTCTTGGCAACGACCGGGAAGACGTTCCCGAAGGACAGGTACCGGGCCCCCGTGACCGTGATCGCCTGGAACACGGTGGCGGTGGCGTTGATGTTCGCGCTCTGGGCGCTGGCCCCGGCGGCGTTCAGACTCATGAACGCGACGACGACGGCCGATACTTTGGTCAAGATGCGCATTGCCCTTCCCTCGCTGTTGGTGTGTGTGGTCGTATCGGACTGCAGGTCCCAGGAGTGGCTGCTCCTGGGGCCGGGGGAGGGCAACCACCGTGCCGCGTGTTCAAAGATGTCTGTGACTGCGCGGTAAGTCGTTGGCAAACCGGTACTTCAATGTGTCAATGTCTTGTACACCTTGAAGCGCCTTTTGGTCACCGGAACGGCCCCTGGGCTGGATGGCGCAAGTGCTGACAGTGCAACGGCTTCACTCGAATCGGCGCGGCCAAGGCCGTGACCATCATCACCCCCGCTCCTGTGCGGACCGCGAAGCTCGCCCCGCCCAACCCTCCGGCTCCCGCTTCCTGATGCCTGCCGGGCTCCTGCTTCTCGCGTTCTGCATCCTCCCCGGGGGCCTCGCGGGACAGGGTCGGGCCCGCCTGACCGCGACGGCCCGGGTGCTCCATGCCGAGCCGAGCCAGGAGGCCCTGACTCGGCTGCCGAAGCCCGGACTCGAGACCCCGGCGCTGAGCCAGACCTCACTGGCGATGGTGCGGGTGGAGGTCGCCCCGGCGGATTCCGTGGCCCAGGCCCGGCGCCGGGTGACCATCGCCTTTGTGCGGAACTAGCCGCCGGGCAGGACCATCGAAGCCGGATGACGCGGCAGGAACCGGGCGCCCACAGGGGGCGCCCTCGCTGTCTGCGGGCTGGTGACCAAGGCGGTCTGCGTCAGGAAACGGGCGCCCACAAGGGGCGCCCTTACATTACGGTGTGCACCCGAGCCGCGATCACCTCCTCCCCCCCGACATCGATGCCTGGCGGCACGCCGCCCATCCCCATGGCCGGGTCATCGTCATCGCTCCCACCCGTGCCGCCTGCGAGACCATCGAGCTCGGCCTCGGGCTGAGCGGGATCGAGACCCTGCTCGAGCGGACCCACGGCGCGGAGCTGCGCGCCCTCGCCGGCTCCGGGCAGGGCTTCGGGATCGTGGCCGGCACCGGCACCGGAAAGACCCTCGGCATCCGGCCCATCGCCGAATCCATCCTGCAGGCGCCGCTCCGGGTGGGGGTGGTCAACCGGGAGCGGGAGGCGACGCCCGAGACCCCGAGCTGGAACGTGGTGATCGTGACCACGGGGATCGCGCGGCGCTGGTTCGAGGATGACCTCATCAGCCGCCGCGATACCCTGATCGTGGACGAGATCCACCAGACCTCCGCCGAGCTGGAGCTGTGCCTCGCGCTGGGCAAACGGGCCGGGTGCCGCTTCATCTGGCTGTCGGCCACCGTGGATCCCGCCTTCTACGCCCGTTACCTCGATTCGACGCAGGTGCTGGAGACCACGGCGTTCGACCCGGCGCTCCGGGCGAAGGTCAAGGTGCTGCCCAAGCGGGCGGAGGAGTTCCTCGACGACAAGTTCCTGCGCTGGGTGATCAAGGAGCGGCGCGGGGTGGCGGTGTTCGTGCCCACCCGCGCCGAGGTGGAGCAGCTGGCCCGCGGCCTCGGGGAGCGGTGGCCCCGGCTCAACGCCGCGTTCTATCACGGCGGCGAGCCGATCCGGGTGATCCGCCCGTTCCTGGAGGAGGAGGCGCGGCGTCCCTTCCTGCTCGCGATGACCGCGGCCGGCCAGTCGGCGCTCAACATCCGCGGCCTCGATACCGTGGTGATCTACGACGCGCGCTACAGCAACGTGGTGGACCGGGGTCGGAACGTGCTGCATCGGCTGTATCTCGGGGCCAACGAGATCCTGCAGATGGCGGGGCGGGTGCATGGCCGGGTGGCCGATGGCCAGGTATTCATCCTGTCCGACCGGGAGCTGGTGTTCGAGAAGCTCCGCCCCACGCCGCCCGAGTTCCAGCTTGCCGGGGATGCGGAGCGGGTGGCGATCACCTGCGCCGCCCTGGGAGTGGATGCCAGCGAGCTGGACCTGCCGGTGCCGCTCGACCGCGCCGCCTACCGCAAGGCGCTGGCGCGCCTCACCGACCGGGGGCTGGTGGAGCAGGGACGGCTCACCCGCTACGGCCGCGAGGTGGAGGCGATGCCGGTGGACCGGGCCTGGGGGGAACTGCTGGTGCACGCCGGCGCTGCGCTGGCGCCGGTGGTGGCGGTCTGCTCCAACATCGATTCCCTGCACCGGATGACCCGCGAGGAGCGGGACCTCGAAGGGGTGCGGGTGAACGGCAGCGACCACCTGACGGCGTACAACCTCTTCGCCGAGGCGGTCAACCGCTTCGGGGCGCTGGGCGAGGTGTACGGCCTGCCGCGACACCGGTTCGACGAGGCGGGGTTGGACGAATGGGCCACGGCCCGCGGGGTGCTGGTCAAGGCGATCGAGGACATCGCGCTGGGCACCGCCTCCGTGTACCGGGCCCTGGAGCTGCCGCTCCCGGCAAAGCTTCCCTACGCCGGCGGCGAGCTGCGCGACAGCTGGCTGGAGCTGCTCGCCCGCATCATGCCCTTCGACCTCGTGATCGACGAGCATACCGCCGACGGCCAGGAAGCGCGGGTCTCGCGCAACTCGGTGGCCGGGAGCTGGGGCGCGGTGGCGGGGAACCTGCGCTTCTTCGCCGACAAGTTCGGGGTGCCGCGCGCGGCAATCGAAGGGACCACGCTGTCGTACGACCTCATCCGCCGCTTCGCGCGGCGGGGGCCGGCCGAGATCGAGGTAGGGGGCCCGCGGAAGCACCAGGGACTCGTGGTGCGGCAGCGGCTCAGCTACTTCGGGTTCGAGCTGGACACCCTGGTGGAGCCGCTCGCGGATCCGGTCCCGCCGGAGTTCCATGACATCCTCCCGGACGCGCTGGCGCGGCTGCTCCTCGCCGGAGAGACCGTGCATCCGAGCCAGGGACGACTGCGGCGTTCGGCGCAGGAGCTGGCCGAACTGTGGCGGCGCTCCGGCGGGTCACTCGACGCGGCGAGCCCGGACGCGGTCCGCGCCCGGGTGCGGGAGCAGCTCCAGGGGGTCACCGGCTGGCGGAAATTCCTCGGGACCCCCGTCGCGCTCGAGACGGCGGCGCTGGTGCCGCCGCCGACGCAAGCCCGGCTGCAGGCCCTGCCCGGGAGCGCGCGGGTCTTCGGGGACATGGTCCCCCTCCGCTACGAGATCGCGAACGGCGCCGGGGTGGCGCGGCTCGAACTGCGGGAGGGACAGGCGCGGCGCCTGACGGAAGCGGACCTCCCCCGGGTGGACCGGCCCCTCCGCTTTGCGGTGGCGCGGGGCAACCGGCCGGCGCTGCTCGCCGACACGCTGGAGGAATTGCGCGCGGCGCTCCGGCAGGCGGAGCAGCAGGAACGCCGCTCCCGGTTCAAGCCCCCGCGCCACCGGCGCCGATGAGCGGGGCGGGGTCAACCCGCGGCGCCTGGCTGGCGCTGGTGGTGGTGCAGGTGCTCTTTGCCAGCAACGCGATCGTGGGCCGGCTGGTGCTGCAGACGGTGCCCGCCGGGCTGCTGGTGTTCTGCCGGGTGGTCGGCGCGGCCGGCGCCTTCCTGCTGCTCAACGCCGCCCGCGGCGGGCCCTGGATCCGGGATCGGCGTACCCTGCTGCACGTGGCGCTGTGCGGACTGCTCGGCGTCACCGGCAACCAGACGCTGTTCGTCTTCGGGCTGAGCCACACCACCGCCATCAATGCGACCATCCTCACCACCACCGCGCCGGTCTTCACCGTGCTGGGCGCGGTGCTCCTGGGGCAGGAGCGGCCCTCGGCCGCCAAGTTGTGGGGGATCGCGCTGGCCGGCGCGGGCGCGGTCTACCTGGTCGGGCCGGACCGCCTCTCCTTTGCGCCCGGGGTGGCGCTCGGCAACCTGCTCATCCTGCTCGCGATGGTCTGCTACGCCGGGTACTTCCTGCTCTCCAAGCCGCTCCTTCGCCGCCTGGACGCGATCACCACGAGCACCTACATCATGGCCTTCGCGACCCTCGGGGTGGTGCCCTTCGGGTGGTCCGCGTTCGGCGGGGCCACCGGCGCGGCGATCTCCCCTGTCACCTGGGGGCTGGTGGGCTTCATCGTCCTGTTCCCCACAATCCTCGCCTACCTGCTCAACCTCTGGGCCCTGCGGCGCGTATCTCCCCAGACCGTGGCGTCATTCATCTATCTTCAACCGTTGCTGGCGGCGCTGGTTTCTCCTCTGGTGCTGCCGGATGAGGGGATCTCGCCCCGGACGCTGGTGGCGGGACTCACCATCTTCGCGGGGCTGGGGCTGGTGATCCGGGCGGAGCGGCGGGAGGCCAGCCCGGCGGGGCTCGGGGCCGGTGGGGTGGAGTAAGGGGGATGTAAGGTGTCCATCCCGCCCCCCTCCCAGTCGTCACCGGGATAGACGCATCCTGAAACCACCATTTGCGCCAAACCGTAGAACGAGCCATGCCGGATACACATACGCCTGCACCATCAGTCTTTTCCCCCCTCGCCAAGGCCCTCCTCGACGGCTTCAGCGAGGGCGTTGTGGTGTTCGATCCACAGGGCAAGGTCCTGTACGCCAACACCCAGGCCCGCGAAGCCCTGGCCGAACTCCTCGACCCGGTGGATGATGCCCAGAACCTCCTGCCCCGCCTCGCCGCGATGGGCGGCCGGCTGCGGCCGCTCCGGGTCGGCGCGCTGGAGCTCGGCGAGGCGATGTTCATCCCCGGCGTGGATGGTCCCTCCACCCTGGCGGACCGGGAGCGGGACGCGATCGTCCGCACCCTGGACCAGCACGGCTGGAAGCTGGCCGAGACCGCGAAGCACCTGGGGATCAGCCGCACCACGCTGTGGCGCCGGCTCAAGGCCTACGGGCTGCACCGGGACGGTCGCAGCCGCTGGGCTAAGACGGCCGCCGGGAGCGAGCCGCTGGCCTGAGTCGCGGGGCGCATTCGTATCTTCGGGCGGACCTCCGGGTCCGCCCTTTCCGTTCCCGTCCGATCCACTCGAGGTTACCGTTGGCCATGCTGCCGCTGCTCCTCGCGCTCGTCGCGGCGCCCCCGGACACCACTCCCCCCTGTGCCAACGAGGCGACCCGCGCGCTGATCGAGCGGGCCATCGCGCGCCACGCCACCTCGGACCACTCGGTGCGGGATTACCTGGCCCGGTTCCGGTACCGGCTCTCCTTCGGCCTCGGGCGCCGTCGCTGGGCCGAGGTGCCGAACGCGGCGGTGGAGGAGCAGGAGGGGACGGTCCAGTGGGCCCAGCCCAACGACCTGCGGGTGGACATTCTCGGCCGCCGTGCCGCGGCCCGCTCCAACACCATGCGGCTCAACAGCACCTTCGACCAGCCCTGGTTCTTCCCGCGGGGGCTGGGAGACTCGATCCGGGTGTTCGGCAACGACGTGCCGCCCCGGGCCGCGATTCATCCCCTCGCCGCCGGCGCGCCGGAGTGGTACCGCTACGCGGTGACCGACAGCGTGCAGTACGCCACCACTGACGGGCGGCGGGTGAAGCTGATCGCGGTGGAGGTGCTGCCCCGGAAGAAGGGGGCGGCGCTGGTGGCGGGCCGGCTCTGGTTTGACGCCGCGGAGGCCGACCTGGCCAGGATCAGCTTCCGGTTCGTGGGGACCGAACTCTGGGTGGATCCCGACGAGCCCGACCGGGACGCCAAGCGGATCAACCGCATCGTGAGCCGGGTGCTGACCCTCGATGCCGACCTCGAGTACGCGCTCCAGGGGGAGCGCTACTGGATGCCCTACCGCCAGACGGT
>JAEUJI010000076.1 GCA_016794805.1 Gemmatimonadota bacterium | reverse complement strand
CTGGGATTCACCCGGCTGCTGCAGGCCATCCGGCGGCACCCGAACTTCCGGGAGAACTTCGAGGCGGGGCTGCCGCTCTCCGGGAGCGCCGGGAGCCTCCGCAGCCGGTTCCTCGGCACCCCGCTCGAAGGCCGGGTCCGGGCCAAGACCGGCAGCATCTCCCGGGTGAACACGCTCTCGGGCTACTTCGAGCTCGCCGACGGCCGGGTGTACGCCTTCTCGGTGCAGGCCAATCATCACGTCCAGGGGAGCCGCCGGGCCATCGCCCGGATCGACGCCATCGTCACCGCGATGGCGCGCGCGGTCGCACGGAGGCGATGACATGCTGATCCTGCTGATCCGCCACGCCGACGCCGGCGACCACGACCCCGCCCTCTGGCCGGACGACACCCTGCGCCCGCTCACCGACAAGGGCCGGAGGCGGCACCGCCGGGTGGCGCGCCGGCTGCGCCGGCGGGACCTCACCCCCACGCTGCTGCTCGCGAGCCCCTGGCTCCGGGCCTGGCAGACGGCGCTGCTCACGGCCGAAGTCGCGCGCGGGCCCGCGCCGGTGGCCTGCCCCGCCCTGGCCGCGACTCCCACGGTGGAATCCATCGCCCGGGCCGCGGGGCCCCAGCCGCCGGACGCGATCGTGGCGCTGGTGGGCCACGAACCGTGGCTGGGGCAGCTCGCGTCGCTGCTCCTGACCGGCTCGGGGGCGGCGCTCACCGTGGACTTTCCCAAGAGCGGGGTGCTCGGCATCGAGTGCGGGGCGCTCGCGCCCGCGGAGGGAGCGCTCTCCTTCTTCTGGCGGCGATAGCCGAAGGCGGCGCCGAATCACCCGTCGCGCGTCGCCTGTTTCGCGACCCCGCGCGGCTGTATGTTTTCCCGCCATGTCCTCCGATACTCCGTTGACGGTCGCCGTAGTGGGGACCGGCCCCTCCGGCTTCTACGCGGTCGAGCACCTGCTCAAGCGCTCCCCCGGCATCCAGGTGGATCTCTTCGACCGGCTGCCCACCCCGTTCGGCCTGGTCCGCGGGGGAGTCGCCCCCGATCACCAGAAGATCAAGTCCGTCACCCGGGTGTACGAGAAGATCGCCGCCACCCCGGGGGTGCGGTTCTTCGGCAATGTGCAGGTCGGCCGGGACCTTTCCCGCGCCGAACTGCTGGGCCACTACCACGCGGTGATCTACGCCTTCGGGGCCCAGAGTGACCGCGCCCTCGGGATCCCCGGCGAGGAGCTGCCCGGCAGCCACGCCGCCACCGAGTTCGTCGGCTGGTACAACGGCCACCCCGACTACCGCGACTGCCGGTTCGACCTCGGGGCGGAACGCGTCGCCGTCATCGGGATGGGCAATGTCGCGGTGGACGTGGTCCGGGTGCTGGCGCGCACCGCGGAGGAGCTGCACGGCACCGACATCGCGGGCCACGCCCTCGACGCGCTTCGGGAGAGCCGGGTCCGGCACATCTACATGATCGGGCGGCGGGGGCCGGTGCAGGGAGCCTTCACCCACCCGGAGCTCAAGGAGCTGGGCGAGATGACGGACGCCGACATCGAGGTGCGGCCCGGGGATCTCGCGCTCGATCCCGCCAGCGCCGCGGCGCTGGCCCGGGGTGAGGACAAGGGCGTGGAGCGGAACATCGAGACGCTCCGCGCCTTCGCCGGCCGGCCGCCGACCGGCAAGCGGAAGGTGATCCACCTCCGCTTCCAGCTCTCGCCGCTCGACCTGCAGGGCGCCGGCCGGGTGGAGCGGATGGTCCTGGGCCACAACCGGCTGGTGGCCACGCCGTCCGGGGACGTCAGGGCGGAGGCGACCGGGGCCACCGAGGTGCTGCCCGTGGACCTGGTGTTTCGCTCGGTGGGGTACTTCGGGACCGGCCTCCCCGAGGTGCCGTTTGACCAGCGGCGCGGCATCATTCCCAACGAGCAGGGCCGGGTGGTGACGGCGCCCGGCGTCCCCGCCACCGGTGAGTACGTCGTCGGCTGGATCAAGCGGGGCCCGAGCGGCGTCATCGGCACCAACAAGCCGGACGCCGTGGAGAGCGCCGACCGGCTGCTGGAAGACGCCGCCGCCGGCCACCTGCTGGCGCCCGCGGCGCCGGGGCGGGAGGGAATCGGCCCCCTGCTGGCGCGGCGCGGGATCCGCGTCGTGACCTGGGCCGACTGGCAGCGGCTCGACCAGATGGAACAGGGCCGCGGCAAGGCGCTGGGCCGGCCCCGGCTCAAGTTCACCAGCATCCCCGAGATGCTCACCGCACTGGATGGTGCCTGATGCGACACCGCACATGGCCGGCCAGCTGTCTGCTCCTCCTGGCACTCCCGGGCTGCGCCGCCCTCGGCGGCGCGCTTGGCGGCTGGGGCGAACGCCCACCGGCGCCGCTGGACCAGGCCACCGTCGCAAGCGACGCCCGGCTCGACAGCAACGGCGTGCTGGCGGGGAGCTTCGTCGGCGAGGGGACCAGCCGCGCCGTCCACCTGGTGACCAGCGATACCACCCTGATCGCCGCCCTGGCCCGCCGCTACCGCCCCGCCAGCGACCGGCGCGGGGATATCTGGCAGTGGCTCGCCGGCCGCGGCACCGTCTCCGTGGCGCTGGACCCGAGGGCCGATTCGGCCGCCGCGGCGCAGCATGTCCTGGTCGGCTCCCCGGAAGGACACACCCGGGTGCAGCTCGCCAGCATCCTGCTCCGCGGCTCCCGCTGCGGCGCGCGGGGCGCGCAGGCGGAACTCGTGGTGGTGGATGTCGGCCGGGGCCGCGGGCCCTCGCTCCGCGGGCCGGTGGTGGGCGCCTTCTTTGCGCCGGAGGACTACCGGGTCGGGCTCAACCGCGAGTACCGCGACCCGATTCCGTCCCCTTCCCCGGCGCTCCGGGACAGCCTGCTCGGCTGGACCCGCGCCGCCCTCGACTCCATGCTCGACCGCCTGGTGCCGGCGCGGGAGCGCCCCCTGTCCAACGAACCCGCCGGCGCGCTCGCGCTCAACAGCCTGCAGGATGAAGACGCCGCCGACCTGCTCCCGTACCGGATGGAGGACGGCCGGGTGCGCTACGCCGTCTCGCTCCGGGAGCGGCGACGGACGGCGCAGGGCACCGAGGTGCTGGGCGCCATCGTCATGGCCTGGGATTCGAGTGGCGCCTGGCGCCAGGTGGTGTTTCGCCCCACCCTGCTGGACTACCGGCGCGGACGCCCCAGCCGCGCGCACGCGGGGCTCACCCCGCCGCTCTTCTGGCGCCGGCTGGAAACGATCAGCGGGTTCGCCTTCGGCCGCGATTACCTCTGGATGGAGCAGGTGAACGTGGCCGACCAGAGCGTCCTGTGGGTGATCCTCGAGCCGCGCAGCAACACGGTCGTCGCCGCGGCGGAGATGGAAGGCCCCTGTTGAGGATCCCATGCCGCTGAGCCTCACCACGCCGCGCCTCACCCTCATGCCCTTCCCCGTCGAGGCCATCGACGCCGTGCTGGCGGGCGATGCAGCGCGCGCCGACGAGGTCACCGGCGCCACCTTTCCCCGTCCGCTCCGCCCGCCGCCGCTCATGGAGGAGGTGCTTCCGCTGGTCCGGGACCGGCTGCACCAGGCGCCGGCGTCGGCGGGGTGGTGGACCTGGCTCGCGATCGACCGTGCCAGCCGGAAGGTGACGGGCGCGCTGGGCTTCGGTGGCCCCCCCGATCCCGAGGGGGCGGTCATGATCGGCTACGCCACCTATCCCGGGGTCGAACACCGGGGCCTGGCCACCGAGGCCACCGAGGCGCTGGTGGCATGGGCCCTGGGCCAGCCGGGGGTGACCCGCGTCTGCGCCAGCATTCCGCCGGACAATGTGCCGGCGCGGCGGGTGGCGGAAAAAGTGGGCATGCGGATCGCGGGCACGGTGTGGGAAGAGGAGATTGACGACGTGCTGCTGTACGAGATCCGCCCGGAGCCAGCGCGATGACCATCTACACCAGGACCGGCGACGCCGGCGAGACCGGGCTGTTCGGCGGCGGGCGGGTCCCCAAGGACCACGCCCGGGTGCAGGCCTACGGCGACGTGGATGAGCTCAACTCGGTCCTCGGCGTGGCGCGCGCCACCCAGCCGGTGCACTTCTTCGACGAGCTGCTGGAAACCGTCCAGCGCGACCTCTTCGCCCTCGGCGGGCAGCTGGCCACCCCGGATCCGGACAAGGTCCGCAAGGCGCTGGAGAAGGCGGAGCTGAGCGAGTCCCGGGTCGCGGCGTTCGAACGGGTCATGGACGAGGCCGACCGCGAGCTCCCCGAGCTCCGCGCCTTCGTGCTCCCCGCCGGAACGCCGAAGGCGGCGGCGCTGCACCTGGGACGCACCGTCTGCCGCCGGGCGGAGCGGAGTGTCGTGACCCTCTCGCACGAGGCGGAGGTGCCGGAGCTGTTCCTGGTCTACCTCAACCGGCTGTCCGACCTGCTCTTCACCCTGGCCCGGCTCGCCAACCACCGCGAGGGAGCCGGGGACGTCACCTGGTAATGCCCGCCGTCACCGTCCGGCACGCCACCGGCCAGTACCAGGTCCACATCGAGCCGGGGATCCTGCTGTCCCTCCCCGAGCTGCTGGGCGGCGCGCTGGGCCGCCGCAAGCTGGTGCTCATCACCGACGACATCGTGGCGCGCTACTACGACGAGTGGACCCACGCCACCCCGAATGCGCGCGCCCTGGGCGCCCGGTCCAGCGACGCGGGCATCCGGCTCCGCTGCGAAGCGCGGCTCACCTTCCCGGCGGGCGAGGAACACAAGACCCGCGGGACCTGGGTGCAGCTCTCGGACCAGATGCTGAGCCAGGGGCTCGACCGCCAGACCGCGATCGTGGCGCTCGGCGGCGGGGTGGTCGGGGACCTCGCGGGGTTCGTCGCCGCGACCTACCTGCGCGGCGTGCCCTACGCCCAGGTCCCCACCACCCTCCTCGCGATGCTCGACGCCTCGGTCGGCGGCAAGGTCGGGGTGGATACCTCCCTGGGGAAGAACCTCATTGGCGCCTTCCATCCGCCGGCCGTGGTGGTGGCCGACCCGCTCACCCTGCTCACCCTGCCGGACCGGGTGTACCGGAGCGGCCTCTCGGAGGCGGTCAAGCATGGACTCATCGCGGACGCGGCGTACTTCGGCTGGATCGAGCTCAATGCGCGGAAGCTGCTGAGCCGCGACCTCGACGCGCTGACGCACCTGGTGCATCGGAGCGTCGAGATCAAGGCGGCCGTGGTCACCGCCGACGAACGGGAGAGCGGGCAGCGCGCCATCCTGAACGCCGGCCACACGATCGCGCACGGGCTGGAGCTGGCGGCCCAGTTCCGGCTCCCCCACGGCGAGGCGGTCGCCCTCGGCCTGGTGGCGGAGTGCCGCATCGCCGAGCGCATGGGACTCGCACCCGAGGGCATCGGCGGGCGGGTCCTCGACCTGCTCCGGGCCCTGGGCCTCCCGACCCGCGCCGGCACCAGCATCCCGACCCCACGGGTGCTGGAAGCGATGCTGCACGACAAGAAGAACAGCGACGGCGAGGTGCGGCTGGCGCTCCCGGCCGCGGTGGGGCGGATGCACGACGCGGCCGGACGATGGACGGTGCCGGTGCCCGACGATCTGCTGGCTGACGCGGTGGCGGGGCTCGCCTGATCCCACATCTCCCCGCGAGTTTTCCGCCACCTTTCCCCATCTCCACACCACGTAACCAACAATTTGACAACGAGTTGCCAATCACCTTCCAAGTAGTAGGCCAGCTTGGGGCGGAGGCGGAAGTGGACAAACGCCGCAACGGGCTGGGAACAAACGATTTGTGATGTGGAAATAGTTTTCTGCTTGACCGGTTTTTTGGCGCGTCCTATATTCGCACACCCTTTCACAGCGGCGACTCCTCTCCGCCGCGCCTTCGAGTCACATCCCTGCGGTGTTTGCCCACGCGGAGCCGTCATGCCGTCGCCTCAAGCGAGCCGGACCAAGGCGTTTTTCCGACCCGTCGCCACTGGTGCCTTCGACCAGTACCTCCAGGACATCCAGAAGCTCCCGATGATCACCGACCCGGCCGAGGAAAAGCGGCTGGCCCGGCTGGCGCAGAAGGGCGATGAAAAAGCGGCGGAACGCCTGGTCACGGCGAACCTCCGCTTCGTCATTTCTTACGTCAAGAAATACCAGGGGCACGGCCTCGACCTCTCCGAGCTGGTGGCGATCGGCAACGAGGGGCTGCTCAAGGCGGTGCGCAAGTTCGATCCCGACCACGGCGTCAAGTTCATCTCCTACGCTGTCTGGTGGGTCCGTCAGGCGGTGCTCAAGGCGCTGGCGGAGCAGACCCGGAGCGTCCGCATCCCGCTCAACCAGAACAGCGCCCTGATCAAGATGTCGCGCGCCGAGACCTTCCTCTCCCAGGAACTCGGCCGGGAGCCGACCGACGAAGAGATCGCCCTCGCCCTGAACGACAGCCCCGAGAACATCCGCTCCGCCCGCCGCATGACCTCCGCCGAGCTGTCGCTCGACGCCCCCATCGAGCGGGGGGACAAGACCAGCGGCACGCTGGGCGAGCGATTCGCCGGCACCGAGGGGGGCGACATCGAGGAGCGGACCGACGCCCGCCTCATGCGCGAGTTCATCGACCGCATCTTCGAGCGCTACCTCACCCCCCGGGAGCGGAAGATCCTCTACCTCTACTACGGGCTGGAGGAGGGGAGCGAGGCGCTCACGCTGGAGAAGATCGGCGAGCTCCTCGGCGTCACCCGGGAGCGCATCCGCCAGATCCGGGAGCGCGCCTTCGAGAAGCTGCGCGAGTCCCCCGACGTGAAGGGGCTCAAGGGGTTCTGGGTGGCGGCGTAACCCCCGCCAGGAACCGGGATGCGGAACACGGGAAGCGGACCTCGAATCCGCTTCCCGTTTCCCTTTTCCCCTTTCCCGTTTCCCCGAACGCTTGCCTAGATTGGACCATGCCCTCCCGCCTGCCGCTCTTCCCCCTCGACCTCGTGCTCTTCCCGGGCGAGTTGCTCCCGCTTCACATCTTCGAGCCGCGCTACCGCCAGCTGCTCGCGGACGCCCTGCTCGGCGATGGGCGGTTCGGGATCACGGCCGCGCGCGTGCCGCGGGCCGGCAGCCTCGGGACGATCGCCTGGGTCCGCGGCAGCGACACCCTCCCCGATGGCCGCTCGAACATCGTGGTGCTGGGGGAGCGCCGCTTCGAGGTGCGCGGCCTCCTCCCGGAGGACGCGCCATACCTGGTCGCGGCCGTCGCGGAATTCGGCGATGCGCCCGACTCCGCCCCGCCGCCCGGGGAGCGGCACGAACTGGAAGCGGTGGCGGGGCGGCTGCGCCGCGCGCTGGCGATCCTGAGCGATACCGGCGGGGAGCTCCCGGCGTGGGAGGCGGAACCGGAGGCCTTCTCCTTCCAGGCCGCCGCCCTGCTGGAGGCCGATCCCGAGGCGCGGGCGCCGCTGCTCGAGGCGCGGCAGACCCGGGACCGGGTCCGGTCCCTGATCGCCCTGCTCCCCGCACGGCTGCACGCGGTGGAATCCCGGGCGGAGGTCCACGTCCGGGCCCGGTCGAACGGCAAGGGACACCACGGGCACGACATCGTGACCGGCTGATGCCAGCGCTCGCGGCGGACACCGGGCTGGTCGAGGCGCTGGGCCGCATCGTGGGCGCGCGCTGGGTGCGGCATCGTCACGCGGAGCTCGCCACCTATGCCGCCGATGGCCTCCCGACCCATGAGTCCCCGCCCGGGATCGTGGTGCTGCCGGGATCGCGGGACGAAGTGGCGCGGGTGCTCCGGCTGCTCCACCTGCTCCAGGTGCCGTTCGTCGCGCGGGGCGCCGGCACCGGACTCTCGGGCGGCGCCCTCGCCGAACCGGACACCGTCCTGGTGACCCTCACCCGGATGAACCGGATCCTCGCCATCCAGCCGGCGCGACGGCGCGCGGTGGTGGAGCCGGGGGTGGTCAATGCCCGGCTGTCCGAGGCCGTGGCGCCGCATGGCCTCTACTACGCTCCCGACCCCTCCAGCCAGAGCGCCTGCACCATCGGCGGCAACGTCGCGGAGAATGCCGGCGGCCCGCACTGCCTCAAGTACGGGGTCACCACCAACCATGTGGCGGCGCTGGAGGTGATCCTCCCCGACGGCAGCCTGGCCCGCCTGGGCTCCCCCGCCGGGGAGCCGTGGGGCCCGGACCTGGTGGGGCTCTTCGTCGGCAGCGAGGGAATGTTCGGCGTGGCGGTGGAGATCACCGTCCGGCTGGAGCCGCTGCCGCGGGAGGTCCGCACCCTCTTTGCCGATTTCATGGCGCTGCGCGACGCCAGCGAGGCGGTGAGCGCGATCATCGCCTCGGGGATCGTGCCGGCCGCGCTCGAGATGATGGACCAGTCCTGCATCCGCGCGGTCGAGGCCTCGATCTTCGCCACCGGCGCGCGTACCGACTCGGCGGCGGTGCTGCTGGTGGAAGTGGACGGCTCCCCGGCCGCGGCCGCGGCGGAGTGCGCGATCGTCGAGGGGCTGCTGCGCCGGCATGGCGCGCGCGAAGTCCTGGTCGCCACCCAGCCGGCGGAGCGGGCCCGGCTGTGGCAGGGCCGGAAGAAGGCGTTCGGGGCCCTGGGACGGATCGCCCCGGACCTGGCGGTGCAGGATGCCGTGGTGCCCCGCTCAGTCCTCCCCGAGGTCCTCGATACCATCGCCGAGATCCGCGACCGGCACCGGCTGCAGATCAGCAACGTCTTCCACGCCGGGGACGGCAACCTGCACCCCTGCATCAGCTTCGACCGGCGCGATCCGGACCAGGCGAGGCGGGTGGCGGCGGCGAGCGCGGAGATCATGGACGCCTGCCTCGCCGCCGGGGGCAGCATTACCGGCGAGCATGGGGTCGGGAGCGACAAGATGGCCTACATGCCCAAGGCGTTCGGCCCGGCGGCACTGGACCTGATGTGCGAAGTGCGCCGGGCCTTCGATCCGGACCGGCGTTCCAACCCCGGCAAGGTGTTCCCGGTGCACGTCTGCCGAGAGTGGCGGCGAGGGGGGGTGGCATGAATGGAGCGGTGTTCGACCGGCTGCGCCGGCTGCTCGGGCCCGAGGGAGTGGAGCGGGATCCGCGGGGCCTGCCGCGTGCCGTGCCGGAGAGCGACGACGCGCTGGCCCTGGTCTGTCAGGCGGCGCAGGATGAGGGCTGGCGGGTGCGGCTCGAGGGCCAGGGGAGCTGGCTGCCCACCGATGCCCCCGCGGACCTCGCGCTCTCGACCTGCGGGCTCGCTCGCATCGTCCGGGTGAGCCCGGCGGACCTGGTCTGCACCGTGGAGGCGGGCGTCACCGTCGAGGCGCTGCGCGCCGCCCTCGCGGCGGAGGGGCTGTGGCTCGCGCTCGACCCGCCGGGGCGGAGCGACCGGACCCTGGGCTCGGTCGTGGCCACCGCCACCGCGGGGCCGCTCCGCCAGGGGTTCGGACCGGTGCGGGACCACGTGCTCGGCAGCACCGTGGTCACCGGCGACGGCCGGGTGGTGGAGGCAGGCGGCAAGGTGGTGAAGAACGTGGCCGGCTACGACCTGACCAAGCTGCATGTCGGCGGCTTCGGCGGTTTCGGGGTGATCACCGCGCTGCACCTGCGGGTGCGCGCCCTGCCGGCGGAGGATCGCACCTTCCAGGTGAGCGGCCCGCGGGAAGCGATGTTCGACGCCGGTCGCTCCCTCCTCGCCGCCGGGGTGAGCCTCGCGGCGCTGGAACT
>JAEUJI010000065.1 GCA_016794805.1 Gemmatimonadota bacterium | reverse complement strand
TCCTCGGCACCCTCGACGGCCGCCCCATCTTCTGGCACAGCGGCGGCATGCTGGGTTACAGCAGCTTCCTCGTCGGCGAGCCGGAGCTCGGCGTCGGGGCGATCGCGTTCGTGAATGGCCCGGGAGACCCCGGCGGCGTGGCGCGCTTCGCGCTCCGGGCGCTCGCGGCGGCGATGCGGGGGGACTCCCTGCCGGAGCTGCCGCCAGCCGCCGATCCGCTGCGGGTGGATAGCGCCGCCCAGTACGCGGGCCGCTATCACGACCTCTCCGGGGACACCCTCCGCTTCGAGGCCAGCGGTGATTCGCTGCTGCTGGTGGAGCCGCACCGGCGCACCGCCCTCGAGCCTCGCGGCGACGACAGCTTCCTCGGGCCGGCGCCACGCTTCGCGCGCTTCCCGCTCCGGTTCGCACGGGATTCGGGAAAGGTGATCGGCGTGGCCTATGGCGGCGACTGGTACATGGGGGAGCGGTACCATGGGGCGCTGCGGTTCCCGGTGCCGGCGGCCTGGAACGGCTATGTGGGCCACTACCGCATCATGCAGCCGTGGCAGCCCAACTTCCGGGTGATCCTGCGGCGGGGCCGGCTCTATCTGGTCGGCCCGGAGGGTGGAGAGGAACCTCTGACCCCGATCGGCAATGGAGAATTCCGGGTGGGGGACGTGCAATCGGCCGAGCGGGTGGTGTTCAGCGACGTGGCGGACGGCCAGGCGCTGGTGGCCACGCTGTCGGGGATGCGGTATTACCGGGCCTTCACGCCGTAATTGAACCGCCAAGACCGCAAAGACCGCCAAGTTGCGACGAACCCTTCGCGGTCTTCGTGGTCTTGGCGGTGAAGTAGCTGCCCCTTGTACGAACCCCCATTCCTGAGAGTCGCATGCGCATCGCGATCACAGCCGCCTTGTTCGTCGCCGCATGTTCCGCGCCGAAGTACGACGTCATCATTCGTGGCGGCACGGTCTACGACGGCACCGGCGCGCCGGGGGTGGTGGCGGACGTCGGCATCCGCGGCGACTCGATCGCGGCGGTGGGTGATCTCTCCGCGGCGAAGGTCACGGTGGAGGTGCCCGCCACGGGGATGGCGGTGGCCCCGGGCTTCATCAACATGCTGAGCTGGGCCAACGAGGCGCTGCTGGTGGACGGCCGTTCCCAGAGCGACATCCGGCAGGGTGTCACCCTCGAGGTGTTCGGCGAGGGGGAGTCCATGGGCCCGTGGAACGACAGCATGAAGGCGGAGGTGCGGGCGGGGATGGGGGCGATGCAGTTCGACATCACCTGGACCACGCTCGGCGAGTACCTCGACACCCTGGCGGGGCGCGGGATCTCCACCAACGTGGCGAGCTTCGTGGGCGCGGCCACGGTGCGCCAGCATGTGCTGGGGCATGCTTCGCGCGCCGCCACGCCGGAGGAGCTGGGGCGGATGGAAGCGCTGGTGGACCAGGCCATGCAGGACGGGGCCGTGGGACTCGGCAGCTCCCTGATCTATGAGCCGGGCATGTTCGCCACCACCGACGAGCTGGTGGCGCTCTCCAGGGTGGTGGCGAAGCACGACGGCCTCTACATCTCCCATATCCGGAACGAGAATGACAGCGTGCTGGATGCGGTGGATGAGTTCCTGGAGATCGCGCGGCGCGCGGGGGTGCGGGCGGAGGTCTATCACCTCAAGGCGGCCGGGCGGGCCAACTGGGGGAAGATGGACGAGGTGATCCGCCGGCTGGAGGCGGCCCGTGCCGAGGGACTCACGATCACCGCCGACATGTATCCGTATCCGGCCAGCGCCACCGGGCTCGACGCCATCATGCCCGGCTGGGTGCGGGAGGGCGGATTCGACGCCTGGCGGGAGCGGCTGATGGACCCGGTGGTGCGCCGCCGGCTCAAGGCGGAGTGGCGGGCGCGGGGCGGCGCCTTCGTGGGACCTGGGGGGCCGGAGGGGGTGCTGCTGGCGGGGTTCCGGCAGGACAGCCTCAAGCAATACACCGGCAAGCGGCTCTCCGAGGTGGCAGTGCTGCGCGGCACATCGCCGGAAGACACGGCCATGGACCTGGTCATCGCCGACCGGAGCCGAGTGGACTGCGTCTACTTCACGATGTCGGAGGACAACCTGCGGAAGCAGATCGTGCTGCCGTGGGTGAGTTTTGACTCCGACGCCGCCTCCATGGCGCCGGAGGGGATCTTCCTTCGCGGAAACCCCCACCCGCGGGCATATGGCACCTTCGCGCGGGTGCTCGCGAAATACGTGCGCACCGACTCGGTGCTCACCCTCCCCGACGCCATCCGGAAGCTCACCAGCCTGCCGGCGAAGAACCTGAACATCGCGCGGCGGGGGACACTGGCCCCGGGCTTCCATGCGGATGTCGTCGTGTTCGATCCGGCCACGATCCAGGATCACGCCACCTTCGAGCGGCCGCACCAGTATGCCACCGGTGTCTCGCAGGTGTTCGTGAACGGGGTGCAGGTGATCCGGGACGGGGAGCATACCGGGGCCAAGCCGGGGCGGGCGGTGCGGCGGCGGTAGTCGCTGGGAGAGTGCTCAGGAACTGCCGACACGGAAGCGGTTCGGAGCGGGAACTGCCGCCACGGAAGCACGGAAGCACGGAAGGCACACGGAAGTGGTTGTTGTGGGTGCTGGGCGGGTCACGGCGCGGGAGGCGTTGCCGAGTGGGAGCAGAGGAGGGTGCGCCGCTCGGCGGTCTCACCGATCCTGTGCGGCCACCCTCCGACGCGACAACACGGCAGCGCCGACCGCGTGCCCGGGCTTCCGGTTTCATCATTTTCATGTCACCTTGTCCCCGTTTCCCGTTTCCCGTTTCCCGTTTCCCCGTTTCCCCGTTTCCCCGATCGTTCAAGGATTCCGCATGATCCGGCATCGTTCGGCTGCCGTGGCGCTCGCGCTGCTCGCCGCCGCCTGTGGCGCGCCGCAGGCCACCACCACCTCCCCCGCCCCGGCCGCCGCGCCGGCCGCCGGTGCCCAGGCCACGAAGCCGGACACCACCAAGCCGGCCAAGCCGAAGATCAAGCCCTTCAAGGACCTGATCACCGACAAGGCCACGGCGGACAGCGGCCTGTTCATCGTCTGGACCCAGGGCGACTCGACCTTCTACGAGATCCCACACGCGGTGCTGGGCCGGGAGATGCTGCTGGTGAGCCGGATCGCGCGGACCGCCACCAACATCGGGTATGGCGGGGAGCAGACCAACGAGACCGTCGTGCGCTGGGAGCGGCAGGGGGACCGGATCCTGTTCCGCACCGTGTCCTACCTGAACGTGGCGGCGGACTCGCTCCCCATCTCCCGGGCGGTCAAGGCCGCCAACTTCGAGCCGATCGTCGCCAGCCTGCCCATCGCCGCCTACAACAAGGACACCACCGCGGTGCTGGTGGATATCGGCAGGCTGTACGCGACCGACGTGGCGCTGCTCGGCCTGGACCGGGGGCGGCGGGAGACCTACGCCGTCCGGCGCCTGGACGACGCCCGGAGCTACCTCGGCAGCGCCCGGAGCTATCCCACCAATATCGAGGTCCGCTCGGTCCTCACCTACGATGCCGGCAAGCCCCCCTCCAACCAGGAGACCGGCACCATCACCCTGGAGATGGCGCACTCGATGATCCTGCTGCCGGCCACCCCGATGCAGGCGCGGCGGTGCGATTACCGGGTGGGATTCTTCTCCATCGACCAGACCGACTACGGCCGCGACGCCCAGCGGGCGGAACAGCGCTGCTATATCTCCCGCTGGCGCCTGGAGCCGAAGGACACGGCGGCCTTCAAGCGCGGGGAGCTGGTGGAACCCGTCAAGCAGATCGTCTATTACATCGACCCGGCCACGCCGCTCAAGTGGCGCCCGTACCTCAAGCAGGGGGTGGAGGACTGGAACAAGGCGTTCGAATCGGCCGGGTTCCGGAACGCCATCGCCGCGAAGGATCCGCCCTCCCCCGAGGAGGATCCGGAGTTCAACCCGGAGGATGCCCGGTATTCGGTGATCCGCTACTTCCCAAGCGACATCCAGAACGCCTACGGACCCAGCGTCGTGGACCCGCGGAGCGGGGAGATCATCGAGAGTGACATCGGCTGGTTCCACAACGTGATGAACCTGCTCCGCAACTGGTACCTCATCCAGACCGCGGCGGTGAACCCGAAGGCGCGCGGCGTGAAGTTCGAGGATGAGGTCATGGGCGAGCTGATCCGCTTCGTCTCGGCCCACGAGGTGGGGCACACCATCGGCCTGCCGCACAACATGAAGGCCTCGAGCAGCTATCCGGTGGACAGCCTGCGGTCGGCCAGCTTCACCCAGCGGATGGGGACGGCGCCGTCCATCATGGACTACGCCCGGTTCAACTACGTGGCGCAGCCGGGGGACGAGGGGGTGGCGTTCAATCCGGGGATCGGCATCTACGATCACTGGGCCATCCGCTGGGGCTACCGGCCCATCGTCGAGGCCACCAGCCCCGACGCCGAGAAGCCGGTGCTGGATGGCTGGGTGCGGGAGCATGAGGGGGACCCGATGTACCGCTTCGGGGACCCGAGCAGCATCGACCCCACCAGCCAGACCGAGGACCTGGGGGACGACGGGGTGAAGGCGAGCCGCTACGGCATCGCCAACCTCAAGCGGATCCTGCCATCGCTGCCGCAGTGGGCCTTCGAGCAGGGTGGCGACTACAGCCAGCTGCAGGAGATGTACCTGCAGGTGCTGGGACAGTGGAGCCGCTACATGGGGCACGTGACGACGATCGTGGGCGGGATCGAGCAGACCCGGAAGGCGCAGGACCAGGCGGGGCCGGTCTATGCCATCGTGCCGAAGGCGCGGCAGCGGGAGGCGGTGCAGTTCCTGGCGGCGCAGGCGTTCGCCACCCCCAGCTGGATGCTGGACCGGACCATCCTCTCCCGCATCGAGCACGCCGGCGCGGTGGAGCGGATCCGCACCCGCCAGGTGGCGGTGCTCAACGGCCTGCTGGAGCCGCGGCGGATGCAGCGGCTGGTCGAGTCACAGGCGGCGATCGGGGCGGAGGCGTACACGCTTGGCGACCTGTTCGGCGATGCCCACGCCGCGGTGTGGGGCGAGCTCCGGACCTGGCTCCCGGTGGACGAGTACCGGCGCAACCTGCAGCGCGGTTACGTGGAGCGGCTCAACTACCTCATGACCCAGGAGCTGCCGCCGATTCCCCCGGAGTTTGCCCGGTTCATCACGGCGACGCCGGTCAGCGTCGCCCAGTCGGACATCCGCGCCTACGCGCGGGGGGACCTCGAGCAGGTCAAGCGGGAGGCGACGGCGGCGCTGACGCGGATCACCGACCGGGTCACCGCGCTGCACCTCCGGGACATCGTGGCGCGAGTGGACCGGATCCTGGATCCCAGGGAGTAGCTGGACGGGAAGCGGAGCGGCTCGGAGACCCACATGGCATTGGGGCTGATCTTTCTGTGGTACGTCATCCTCGGCGTCCTCGTCGCCGGCGGGCTGATCGCGCTCCTATCGAAGCACCTCGCTCCCCGGCACGAGCAGGCCGCCTTTGGCCTCCTGCTGCTTCCGATCGCGGCCATCTATCTGGTCTTCCTCGCTCACCTCAGCCCGACGGCCGCCTTCAGGGCGGAACTCCTCCCCGTCATCGGTTTTTCCCTCCTGGGCCTGGCCGGCATGCGCTTCACCCCGGTCCTCATGCTCGGCTACCTCGGGCACGGCGCGTGGGACCTCTTCCACGAGGTCCGTATGCTGCAGGGCCGCCTCGAGGCCCTCACGGCCATCCCGCTGGCGTATGGAATGTTCTGCGCCACGATTGACTGGGTGCTGGCCGGTTACTTCTGGACCCGCCGCCACGACTGGCGGGCCCCCTGACCCGAGGCTGGCTGCGGGCGTCGGCTTCGGCCGGATCTCCTGCCGGCACCGTCGCCCGGGCATGTCGCGGCACACCGTTCGACAGGCCGGAACTGCGATAGCCATTCCCGCCCAGGATGCGCTGGCCGAGCGCGCCGTGGTGTTCCAGCTTGTCCGGGGACGCACGGCGGCGCATACTCAGCCGTACGGACGTATGGCACTAATGTCGAGCGGCACATGCACCCTTCCGTCACCCCTCTCGCGGGCATCTTCCGCCTGAACACCGAACTGGTCCTGAATTGCATCACGGACCTGCCGGACGACCTCGCCCAGCGGCGCGTCGGGGAGAAGCTGAACAGCATCGCGTTCCTGGTGGCCCACCTCACCGAAACCCGGCACTTCCTAGCCGCCATGCTGGGCCAGCCCCTGCCCTCACCCTTCTCCGCGGCGTTCACCAGCGCGCGCAGCATCGAGCAGGCGGGCCCGCTGCCGCCGGTTGCTCCCCTGATCCAGTATTGGGAGGCCATCGCCGCCCACCTCGCGGTCCTCGTGGAACGCCTCGACACTCCCCAGCTCGGCCGGACCGTCCCGCCACTGCCCGGCTCCGACGGGTCCACACTCGGCAACCTTGCCTTCCTGGCACAGCACGAGAGTTATCACCTGGGGCAGATTGCCCTCCTGCGCCGGGCCCTCGATCTGCCGACAATGTCGTACCGGCTGTCCTCCCGTGAGCCCGGTCGGCGGGGAGCCTGACCGGCCACGAACGCCTGCCGGCCAGTGACCCTGATGGCGCTGTCGCCTTTGTCATCGCATTGCCCCAGGCTTACGCCAGGTACGAGCTTGCCACGGACGGGATTCCGGCCACCATCCAGCGCGTCTCCGCCGCGACACCGGCGCCCGCCTCGTGGACCGGATCCGGCGGCGGCTCCCGGGCGGTGCAGGCCCCGCACCGGCGTCCGGGTGACGGTTCCGGACCTCCGGCTGCGCACTGCGTGGGGGGAGGCTCCGGATCGGCATCCGGCCCCTTCCCCGGGGCCTCCGACATCCGGACCCCCCGCCTCACACGGACGGT
>JAEUJI010000347.1 GCA_016794805.1 Gemmatimonadota bacterium | reverse complement strand
GAAGTCCGCTCGCTGGTTCCCGTAGCCGGCCCGCAGCTCCCCTGATCGCCCGCCGATCCGGGCTTATCTTCCACCATGCCCCGCCGCATCGCCATCCTGCCGGACACCGTCGCGGACCAGATTGCCGCCGGCGAAGTCGTGGAACGCCCTGCCTCCGCCGTGAAGGAACTGGTCGAGAACGCCATCGATGCGGGCGCCACCCGGGTTCGCATCGAGCTGGAGCAGGGCGGCAAGACCCTGGTCGAGGTGAGCGACGACGGCCACGGCATGGGCCGGGAGGACGCGGTCCTCGCCCTCGACCGCCACGCCACGTCCAAGATCCGGAGCGCTGCCGACCTGGTGGGCGTCCGCAGCTTCGGCTTCCGGGGCGAGGCGCTGCCGGCGATCGCCTCGGTCTCGCGGCTCCGCCTGGTCACGTCGGAGGCGGACGGCGACGCGACCGAGATCGACGTGCATGGCGGCCGGGTGGAGCAGGTCGGCGCCGCGGCGCGCCAGCGGGGCACCACCGTGACGGTGCGGAGCCTGTTCTACAACACGCCCGCGCGGCGCAAGTTCCTCCGCTCCGCCTCGAGCGAGTCCCGGGCCTGCTGGGATGCCGTGGCGACGATCGCGCTGGCCCACCCGGAGGTGGGGTTCGAGCTGCTGTTCGACGGCCGCCCCCGCCTGCTGGTGACCCCCGGCCAGTCGGCGCAGGAGCGGCTGGAGGCGGTCTGGGGCCCGGACCTGGCCCGGACCCTGGTGCCGGTGCGCTACGCCGTCGGCGGCTTCCAGGTGCGCGGCTTCATCCAGCGTCCCGCCGATGCCCAGCCCACCGGCCGCCGGACCCAGCTCTTCGTCAACGGGCGGCCCTTCCGCGACAACTTCCTGGTCCGTGCCGCGGAAGCGGGCTATCGCTCCGCCATCCACCCCGGCGATCGCCCGTCACTCTTTCTTGAGATCGAAACCGACAACGCGGACGTGGACGTGAATGTCCACCCCGCCAAGCTCGAGGTCCGCTTCCGTGACCGCATCGGGGCGGAGCGCGCCATGGAAGAGTCGGTGCGGGATGCCCTGGGCCGGCTCGAAGCCGCCGCGGTGGTGAGCGCCCCCGGGCGTCGCGAGTGGGCCCCGGCGCCGGTCGGCGTGGACGGCGCGGCGCTGCTGGATGCCCCGGAGCTCTTCGAGCCCGCTGAACCAGCGGACATCGGCGAGGAGGACGAGGAAACCCCGGGCGGCCCCGCCGGCGCGGCGTGGGAGCTGGGCCCGGTGACCCAGCTCTTCAACACTTACCTGGTCTACGAGACGACGGAGGGCCTGGTGTTCGTGGACCAGCACTCCGCGCATGAGCGGGTGCTGTACGAGCAGGTGCTGGACCGGCTCACCGCCGGGGGCCTCCCGGGCCAGCGACTCCTCCTTCCCACGACCCTGGACCTCACCGACGAGGAGCTGGAGGTGGTGGAGCAGTACGGCGAGGTCCTGGGTCGCGTCGGATATGAGGTGGAGCCGTTCGGGGGGCGGACGGTGGCGCTGCACGCGGTCCCGACACCGCACCCCCGGTTCGACGCCACCCGGTGCTTTCAGGAACTCGTGGCGGACCTGGCCCGCGGCCGCTTCGGCGGCTGGGCCAACCGGCTGGAGCGGTTCGCCGCCACCTATGCCTGTCGCGCGGCGGTGAAGGGCGGCGACGCCCTCGAGGAGCGGGAGCGCCGGGAGTTGCTGGCCCGGCTCTTCGCCTGCGCCCTGTCACCCCACGACGTGCACGGCCGCGCGACGATCGTGCAGCTGCCGCGGGAGGAGCTGGAGCGCCGGTTTGGCCGGCGCTAGCACCCCCGTCCTGCTTGGTCCGACCGGCATCGGCAAGACCGCTGTCGCCTATGCGCTGCAGGCGCACTGGCCGCTGGAAGTCATCTCCGCCGATTCCCGCCAGGTCTACCGCGGCCTCGACATCGGCACCGCCAAGCCCCCCGCTCGCTGGCTCGCCCGGCTGCCTCATCATGGGATCGATCTCGTCCGGCCCGGCGAGCGCTACAGCGCCGGCCGCTTCGCCGCCGACGCCCCGGGGTGGATCGCCGCCGTGCGCGCGCGCGACCGGTTGCCGGTGGTGGTGGGCGGCACCGGCCTCTACGTGCGGGCGCTGGCGGACGGGCTCTTCGCCGAGCCGCCACTCGACGCGCTCCGGCGCCGCGACCTCGAGCGCTGGACCCGCGGCCTCGAACCGATCGACCTGGTGCGCTGGGCCGCCCGGCTCGACCCCGGCTTCCGCGGCGGCGGCCGGCAGCGTGCGGTCCGCGCCATCGAGGTGGCACTGCTCACCGGCCAGCCCCTCAGCCACTGGCAGGCCCACGCCCGGGCCCGGGGGGTGATCACACCCTGGTACGTGGTGCTGACGGCCCCCCGCCCGGTGCTGCACCAGCGGATCCAGGTGCGCGCGGAGGAAATGGTCCGCCGCGGCATGATCGAGGAGGTGGCGGCGGTCCTCGCCGAGGGGCTTCCCGCGGGCGCGCCGGGGCTCGACGCCATCGGGCCCCGCGAGGCGGTGGAGTACCTGCATGGCCAGCGGACCCGGGAGAGCGTCGCCGACGCGGTGGCCATCGCGAGCCGGCAGTATGCCAAGCGCCAGGAGACCTGGTTCCGGCACCAGCTCGAGGGGCCGGTGCTCACCCTTGACGCCACCCGCCCGCCCGAGGAGCTCGCGGCGGAGATTGCGGCCCGCTGGGCGGAGCGCCCGGGGTGACATTACTTTCCCCCGCCATGGACCTCCGAGCCGAACTCGCCGACGCGGCCCAGACCGGAAATACCGCCCGGCTCCGGGAACTGCTGGACCACAACCGCGACTTCGCGACCATGCCGGACCTGGCGGGCTGTACCCCGCTGCACTACGCCGCCTGGTTCGGGCACCTCGACGCGGCGCGCTACCTGCTCTCCATCAAGGCGGACGTCGCCGCGATCTCGATGGACCCCCTGCGCAACCAGCCGCTCCACGCCGCCGCCACCGCGGGCCACGCGGCCATCGTGGAACTGCTGCTCGATGCCGGTGCCGACCCGAACGCGGAGCAAAGCGGCCAATGGACCGCGCTCCACGGCGCGGCGGAGAAGGGCCATGCCGCGGTGGTGCGGCTGCTGCTGGAGCGCGGCGCGGCCCCCGCGCGACGCAGCTATTCCGGCGCCACGCCGCTCGCCCTGGCGCGAGAGCGCGGCCATGCCGAGGTGACCGCGCTGCTCCAGGCGCGAGGCGCCGATGCCTGAGATCCGTCCCCTGCGTATCGGCATTACCTGCTACCCGACCTACGGCGGCTCCGGCGCGCTGGCCACCGAGCTGGGCCTGGCGCTCGCGCGCCGGGGACACGAGGTCCATTTCATTTCCTACGCCTCACCGTTCCGGCTGCGGGGCTTCGCCGAGCGGGTGTTCTTCCACGAGGTGGATACCTCGATCTCGCACTACCCACTCTTCGATCACTTCCCCTACACCCTGGCGCTGGCCTCCAAGCAGTACGAGGTGGCGCGCCGGGAAGAGCTGGACATCCTCCACGTGCACTACGCCATCCCCCACGCCACCACGGCGTGGATGGCGCGCGAGATGCTGGCCGCGGAGCGCCGGGTCCGGGTGGTCACCACGCTGCATGGCACGGATATCACGCTGGTGGGGCAGGAGTCGAGCTTCTACCAGATCACCAAGTTCTCGATCGAGCGCTCCGACCAGGTGACGGCGGTCTCGAACTTCCTCCGGGACGAGACCTACCGCACCTTCGGCTGCGTCAGCTGCAACGTCGTCACGATCCCCAACTTCGTGAACCTCGAGGAGTATCGCCCCGAGCCCGCGGCCCGGCGGGAGGCCCTCGCCCCCGCGGGACACAAGGTGATTGCGCACATCTCCAACTTTCGCGAGGTGAAGCGGGTGCGGGACGTGGTCCGGATCTTCGCCCGGATCCGGAAGGCGATGGGCGCCACCCTCGTGATGGTCGGCGATGGGCCCGATCGGGGGGACGCCGAGCGCGAGGCCGAACAGCTGGGCGTGGCGGAAGATGTCCGGTTCCTCGGGCGGCTGGACCGGGTCGCCACCATCCTCCAGGCCAGCGATCTCTTCCTGCTGCCCTCCCAGACCGAGTCCTTCGGGCTCGCGGCGCTGGAGGCGATGGCCTGCGGGGCGCCGGCGGTCGCGAGCCGGGCGGGGGGCCTTCCCGAGGTGATCGACGACGGCATCTCGGGCATCCTCGAGCCGCCCGGCTCGGTGGAAGCCATGGGCCGCCGCTCCGTTGATCTGCTGCTCGATCCCGCCCGGCTCGCGGTGATGCGGGAGGCGGCGATCGCCAAGGCGGGGACCTTCTCCGCCGACCGCGTCGTCCCCATGTACGAGGCGCTGTACGCGGAGGGGATGGGGTGACGCCCACGGAATGGCTCGTGGCCGGCGTGCTTGGCCTGGTCGAAGGCGTCACCGAGTTCCTCCCCGTCTCCTCCACCGGCCACCTGATCGTCGCCGGCGACTGGCTCGGCTTCACCGGGCCCCGCGCCAAGACCTTCGAGATCTTCATCCAGCTGGGCGCCATCTGCGCCATCGCCGTGATCTACCGCGCGCGGTTTGTCGGGGCGGCCCGGAGCCTCGGGCGGGAGCCGGCCAGCCGCCGGTTCCTGACCAACCTCGCCCTCGGGTTCCTGCCGGCGGCGGCGGTCGGGTTCCTGATCCACGGGTGGATCAAGCAGCACCTGTTCACCCCCAGCGTGGTGGCCTGGGCGTTCATCGCCGGCGGGCTGGTGATGCTGGGCATCGAGCGCTGGAAGCCGCCGTCCCGCATCGCGGACGCCGCGGACATCACCCCGGGCATTGCGTTCGGGGTCGGCCTGGCCCAGATGCTGGCGCTGGTGCCCGGGGTCTCCCGCTCCGGCGCCACCATCATGGGAGGCTACGCGCTCGGACTCTCACGGACGGCCGCGACGGAGTTCTCCTTCTTCCTGGCGGTCCCGGTCATCGCCGCCGCGGCGGGGTATGACCTGCTCAAGAGCCTGGACGTGCTGACCCCGGCGGACACCGCCTTCTTCGCCGCCGGCTTCCTGGTGGCCTTCGCCTCGGCGTTCATCGTGGTCAAGGCGTTCCTGCGCTACGTCGCGCACCACAGCTTCGTGGTCTTCGCCTGGTACCGGATCGGGTTCGGCGTGTTCCTCCTGTGGCTGGCGGCGCGGCTCACCCCCGCGGTTCTCTGACGAATGCTCTCGCTGCCGCCGATGCGCCTCGAAAGCGTCCCGACCACCCAGGACGTGATTCATGAGCTCGCGGAGGGCGGCGCACCCGCCGGCACCGCCGTCGTGGCCCGGACCCAGACCGGCGGCCGCGGGAGCCGGGGACGCCAGTGGAGCGCCCCCGTGGGTGGGCTCTGGCTCAGCGTGCTCTGCCGGCCGCAGGGAGAGGCCGCGGTCGCGGTGCTCAGCCTCCGGGTGGGACTGGCCGTGACCGCGGCGCTGGAGCGGGACCGGCCAGGGATCCAGGTGCGGCTCAAGTGGCCCAATGACCTCCTGCTGGCCGGCCGCAAGCTGGGCGGCGTGCTGTGCGAGGCGCGGTGGCAGGGCGGGGCCCCCGCCTGGGTCGCGGTGGGCGTCGGGATCAACGTCGCCAACCGGCTCCCCCTGGAGCTGGGCGCGGCGGCCATCGCGCTCAACGAGCTGGTGCCGGAGGTCGTGCCCGGGGCCCTGGAGTCCGCCGTCCTGGCGGCGGTCCGGGCCGCCGGCGCGGCGGGTGGGGGACTGACCGAGATGGAGCTGGCGGAGTATGCGTCCCGTGACTGGCTCCTGGGGCGCGAGTTGCGGCTGCCGCTCGCCGGCATCGCGTCAGGCCTCGCGCCGGACGGTTCCCTGCTGGTCCGGGGGGCCGATGGACGGATCGAACCGGCGCGTTCCGGGACCGTCGAACTGATGGATGCCGCGCCCCGCCCCTGAAGCGACGTCCCGCCGACGTGACGCCTTGAGCCGGGCCCGACTCCCGCTACCTTGGTGAGCCATGCTGCTGACGCTGGACGTGGGCAACACCGAAATCACGGTCGGGCTGTTCCAGGGCACGGACCTTTCCGGCCACTGGCGGCTGACGACCAATCCCGACCGCACCCCCGATGAATGGGGCACCGCACTCGGGGTCTTCCTGCTGCACGCCGGGCACTCGCCCAATGAGATCCGCGCCGGCGTGATCGGGTCGGTCGCCCCGGGGGTGACCCAGAGCCTGGTGGAGGCGGTGCAGACCCTGACCGGGTCCCCCGTCACCGTGGTGGATGCCACCTCCCCGCTGCCCATCCGGTTGGACGTGGACGAGCCGCTGAGCGTCGGCGCCGACCGGATCATCAACACCCTCGCCGCGGTGGAACGCTACCGGGCGGACACCGTTGTGGTGGATTTCGGCACCGCCACCACCTTTGACTGCATCACCGCCGATGGCCGGTTCATCGGCGGGGTGATCATGCCGGGCCTCCGGACCTCCGCCGACCACCTGACCCGGCGCGCCGCCAAGCTGCCCGCCACCGAGCTCCGGCCCCCGGAGCGGGTCATCGGGCGCCGCACCGAGGAATGCATCCGCGCCGGCGTCCTCCTCGGCGCCGCCGACGCGGTGGACGGGCTGGTCCGCCGCATCGTGGCCGAGTGGCCTACCCCGACGAGGCCGCGCATCGTGGCCACCGGTGGGCTCGCCACCACCATTGTTCCCCTCACCAGCACCATCGACCTGGTCGATCCCGACCTGACCCTGCACGGCCTCCGGATCGCCGCCGGCCACCTCGGGGTCCGCTGGTAGGACGGCGGTGGAGATCTGCCCACCCCGCCCTTATACTTCCCCCGACTTCACACCCAGCCCCTGGAGCTTTCATGAGTGCCGCGGTCCACGCCCAGAGTGGCGCCGACCACACCGATCTGCCCTACGTCCTCCGCGCCGCGGTGAAGCTCGGCGTGCTCGAGTCCGTCGCGGTCCTGGTGATCGGTCTCGTTTCCCGCTCCGTCGAGGGTGTCGCCGAGACGGCGCTGCTCGGCGTCCTGGTCACGGCGGCGATCCTCGCGGTGACCTTCCTCCCGGGGCTCTGGACCCGGGCGGCCACCATCGAGGGGATCGCGGGAGCTGCAGGGATCGGGCTGACCGCGACGGTCGTCTTCCTGGTCGTGGACGTGGCGGCCTTCCAGCCGTTCGGGCTGTACACCAACCGCTGGCGCGAGATCGGTGGCGGCAGCAACTGGTGGTATCACCCGATCCTGTGGATGGTCGGCACCTACCTCCCCTGGCTCGGCGCCTGGATCCTCGCCAACCAGTCCGCGAAGAACGGCGCGCCCAGCCTGGCCGGCGGGGCGGTGCTCGCCATCGCCGCCAGCGCCGTCTGCATGGTGCTGGGGGTCCTGTTCCATGTTCCCGGCGCAGGGTGGAATGTCCCGACGTTCGGCGTCTCCTTCCTGCCGGGCCTGGCGGTGGCGACGGCGGTCTCCGGGCTCGGCGCGCGCCGGAAGTAGCGGTGGATGCGCTGGTCCGGCCTGCTGATCCGGATAGTTGGCTGGCTGCTCACGCCCCTGGTCGCGTGGGCAGCTTCGCTTTGGGGAGCCTGGATCATGCTGCGCCGGGTGGCCAGCTTCGACAACCCGAGACATGCGGTGTACGCCGCCCTCGGCGCCGGGCTCTTCCTCGCGGTGATCGCCATGCTGGCCTGGCTTGAACTGCTCCGCCGGTCACCCCGCCTGAGGCATTCGCTCCACGTTGACCGCGAAGGCCTTCCCGTGCTCGAGGAGGCCGCCCCACCGCCATCCTCCACGCCGGAGGCCAAGCCATGATGCGCGCGCACCTCCTCTTCACTTCCGCCCTGCTAACTGCGCTCGCCTGCGGGGGCAGTCGGCCGGATGCCGGCGCCGACGCGGCGGAGTCCGAGGACGAAGGCATGGTGGCCGCGCGGGTGAGCGATTCCCTGATTCTCAGCACCCCCGCAGGGTACCAGGTCTGGTACAGCGGCAGCCGCCCCGCCCGCGACGACAACGGCCAGGTCTGCGTCGAACGGACCATGCAGATCCGCCGCGACAGCACCCGGGTCAATATCCCGCTGCTCTATACCGGGGCCGCGCCGTTCCTGGTGAACGATTCGACCATCGAGGCCGCCATCTGGCTCAACTGCCGGCCCGGGAACGTCTACCGGGTGAACCTGCGGACCGGGTTGCCGGTGCGGGTCCGTTGAGGCTCCTCCCCTACTGGCTCGCGGCCAGCCTCGCGGCCGCCCCGCTCTCGGCGCAGGGGCCGGGGTTCCAGCTCGGGCACCTCTTCACCGACCCGAGTGCCACCAGCTACCGCCTGGGATCGAGCTTCACCGTGACCCCGCCGGTCGGGGCGGCGGTGCATGGTGTCGTGGTGGATGGCCGGGGCGCCCTCGGCAACCTCTGGGGGATGGGGGTGGACCTGTCACTCTTCCGGAGCGGAACCGCCGGGGCCTACCTCGTGGGCGGCATCGAAGGGGGCTTCATCACCCGGGGAGACGAGACCTTCTGGACCGGCTGGGCCGCCGGTCTCGGCTACGAGCTGTTTCCCTTCCGCGGACTCTCGCTCGCGGCCGAGGGCCGGTACCGCGAGATCAACGGCCGCTACGATGGGGTGGAACTCGGCGTGCGCCTCGCCCTTGACCGCGGCGGCCGCCGGCGGCGCTCAGCCGCGCCGCCGACCGCCGCCTCCCTCTCCGCGCCGGCCACCGATGCCGCGCCCGAGGCCGAGGCGATCCGGGAGGATCTCGGTCGCGCCGGCGTCACCGAGGCGGATAGCCGGGTGCTCGGCGACGTCGTCCAGACCGCGCTGGACGTGATGGGCATGCCCTACCGGTGGGGCGACGAGGGGGAGGAGGGCTTCGATTGCTCGGGGCTCATCCAGTACGCCTACCGCCGCCACGGAATCACGCTGCCGCGCCGGAGCGCGGACCAGGCGAAGGCGGGGGCCCCGGTGTCACGGGATCTCGCCTCCCTGCGGGCCGGCGATGTCCTCACCTTCGCCACCAGCGGCAGCCGCATCACGCATGTGGGGCTGTACCTCGGAAACGGGCGCTTCATCCACAGCGCCCGCGGCGGGGTGCAGATCAGCGTGCTCAGCGACGGGGATGTCTCGGGTCGCTGGTGGTTCCGGCGCTGGATCGGAGCCCGGCGCATCATCGGCTAGGTGGGCCGGGGACGCGGAACGGGGGAGCGGGGGCCGCTGTCGGCTCCCGCTCCCCCGTCCTGGTTCCGGGCCCGGCCTACGGGTTGTGGTCCTGCCCGCCGTGGTCGTGTTCCTCGCCCTCGGTCACCCCAAGCAGCTCGAGCGAGGCGAGGTCCCGCTGGTAGTCGGGATTCGACTCGTCGATGCCGGGCCAGCGCGCCTCCCGATCCGGCGCAAAGATGGCGGCGATATGCGCCATCGCGCCGTTCTTGAGGGTGCCGCCGGTGGGGTTGTCGTACACTCCCACCACGCGGTACCGCTGCCCGGCCTTGAGCCGGACCCCGGAACCGCGCACCCCCGGTAGGCTCCGGCTCACGCCGCTCACCTTGCCGTCCGGTTCCCGCTCGGCGTTCACCCGGGCAATCACCTTCCCGGTCGTGACATCCTCCAGCCGGACCTGCACTCCGTAATCGTGCAGGTGCCCGCCGTACCCCAGGAGCCGGCCGCCGACGGGCTGGGTGAACTCCCAGGCCTTCTCGGACCGGCCCGGCGGCACGTCGTACACATTCGAGCCGCCGATCGTCAGGTTCACGTCCATGTAGAAGGGCAGGACGTCCACGGGCCGCGGGTTCTGGTTCTTCGGGGAGTACACCAGGGTCATTTCCAGGTAGACCCCGTCGAGGTCCGCGCCGGTATCGTTGTGCCAGGCGATATAGAACCCCAGGTCCATCCCGGGGGCCATCGGCACACCGATGGTGGCCGGCAGCATCGCGTCATCGGTCTCGGTCCCGGTCCCGAAAAGCCGCTCCGCCGCGGGGTAGAGCGCCTGCCGCCGGCTGAAATTGACCACGATCATGTGGTGCATCAGCCGCTTGGGGAGGTCCCGCCCGTCGGCGCTGACCACGGCGGTCCGGAACCCGCGGAACCAGCCCTCGACGGGCCACTGAAAACGATAGACGGGGGTGCTGTGCGCGGCGCCCAGGTCCATGGCGTGATGGTCCATCTGGCCCATGTCGGGCAGGAAGTAGGGCCCCGCCTTGATGTGAATCTCGCGCCGGGCGGAGTCCACGGTGACCGCGACGGTCACGTCGTCGGCTCGGGCGGGCGCGTGCGGGGGGGTGACCGGCCTCAAGGCGGTCAGGAGCGCGAGTGTGGCGAGCAGCATCGGAGTGTCTCCCTGGTCCTGCGGCCCGCCCGCTGGTCACGGCGGCCGCGCGCCGAAGAAAATAGGCAATGGTCTGGCGGCTGTCAGGCCCGCGCCCGCGCTCGAAACCCGGGCGGCGGGGGTGCCTTTCGTCCCCGGTGCTACGCGCGAGGGGGGCGTAGCGGTTCCCTTGGCACTCCCGGTTGACAAGTGCCAGCGGCGGTGTATCTTCCTCTCCCAGTTCTGGCAGTCTTGGACTGCTACTGCTAACTCATTGTTTCTCAATACTTTATACACCGACGTGGGAGGACCGATGGCAACCACGAAGGCCAGGCCGAAGCTCAAGATTCAGCCCCTCGAGGATCGTGTGGTGATCTGGCCGGACGAGGAAGGCGAGAGCATGCGCGGCGGGCTCTATATCCCGGACACCGCCAAGGAAAAGCCCACCCAGGGCGAAGTCGTCGCCGTGGGCCCGGGCCGGGTGGAAAAGGGCGACCGGATCCCGATGGAGGTGAAGGTCGGGGACAAGGTGCTCTACGGGAAGTACAGCGGGACCAACATCACGGTGGACGGCGAAGAAGTCGTGATCGTGAAGGCGTCCGACATCCTCGCCCGGATCAGCTGAACCGGTCGGGCTACTGACTCAGGAGACTATCGCAATGGCTGCAAAGGAACTGCTGTTCAACAGCGAGGCCCGCGCGCGGCTCAAGAAGGGCGTTGACGCCCTCGCGGACGCGGTGAAGGTCACCCTCGGCCCCAAGGGCCGGAACGTGGTGATCGACAAGAAGTTCGGCTCGCCGACCGTCACCAAGGACGGCGTCACGGTGGCCAAGGAGATCGAGCTCGCCGATCCCATCGAGAACATGGGCGCCCAGATGGTGAAGGAGGTGGCCACCAAGACCTCCGACCTCGCCGGCGACGGCACCACCACCGCGACCGTGCTGGCCCAGGCCATCTATCGCGAGGGGCTCAAGAACGTCACCGCCGGGGCCAACCCGATGGAGCTCAAGCGGGGCATCGACCGGGCGGTCGAGGCCATCATCGAGGAGCTCAAGCGGATCTCCACCCCGTCCGCGGGCAAGAAGGAGATCGCGCAGGTCGGCACCATCTCGGCCAACAACGATCACGAGATCGGCAAGCTGATCGCCGACGCGATGGAGAAGGTCGGCAAGGACGGGGTCATCACGGTCGAGGAGGCCAAGGGCCTCGAGACCACCCTGGAGACCGTGGACGGCATGCAGTTCGACCGCGGCTACCTCTCGCCCTACTTCGTCACCGATCCCGAGAAGATGGAAGCGGTGCTCGAGGACGGGTACATCCTGATCCACGACAAGAAGATCAGCGCCATGAAGGAGCTGCTCCCGGTCCTCGAGAAGATCGCGCAGACCGGCAAGCCCCTCCTGATCATCGCCGAGGATGTCGAGGGCGAGGCCCTGGCCACTCTGGTGGTGAACAAGCTCCGCGGCACCCTGAAGGTCTGCGCCGTGAAGGCGCCGGGCTTCGGCGACCGCCGCAAGGAGATGCTGGTCGACATCGCCAAGCTCACCGGCGGCAAGGTGATCTCGGAGGAAGTCGGCTTCAAGCTCGAGAACGCCGTACTGGCCGACCTGGGCCGCGCCAAGCGCATCGTGGTGGACAAGGACAACACCACCGTCGTCGATGGCAAGGGCAAGGATGACGACATCCAGGGCCGCATCTCCGAGATCAAGGTCGCGATCGACAAGAGCACCAGCGACTACGACCGGGAGAAGCTGCAGGAGCGGCTGGCCAAGCTCTCCGGCGGCGTGGCCGTGATCCACGTCGGCGCCGCGACCGAGACCGAGATGAAGGAGAAGAAGGCCCGGGTCGAGGACGCGCTGCACGCCACTCGCGCCGCGGTCGAAGAGGGCATCGTGCCGGGCGGCGGCGTCGCCCTGCTGCGGGCCCAGTCGGTGCTGGAGAAGGTCAAGGGCACCGAGGACGAGAAGATCGGCGTGGATATCGTGCGCCGGGCCCTCGAGGAGCCGATCCGGATGATCGCCCAGAACGCCGGCGCCGAAGGCTCGATCATCGTGGCCAAGGTCCGGGAGTCGAAGGACAAGTCCTTCGGGTACAACGCCGCCACCGACACCTACGAGGACCTGGTGAAGGCGGGCGTCATCGACCCGACCAAGGTGACCCGGACGGCGCTGCAGAACGCCGCCTCGATCGCCGGCCTCCTGCTCACCACCGAGTGCGTGGTGGTGGAACGGAAGGAAGAGAAGCCCGCCCCGGCCGCGCCTGGCGGCGGGGGCATGGGCGGGATGTACTAGGGCAGCCGACGGCGGGCGCGCCAGGGCCTGCCTTGGCGCCTCCGCGGCGGGACCCACCAGCGCCCCGGGCCTTCACGGCCCGGGGCGCTCGGTTTGGTGAGCCGGATCACCGGATTAGATTGGCGCGGTTCCTGCCCTGTAGGCCCGGGGGTGGGGTTTGGGGCCCGAAAGTGTCCACCGGAGGGAACATCGTGCTGAAGCAACTGTGCCTGCTGGTCCTGTGTGCGTCCCTGGCCGCCGCCCCCGCGGCCGCCCAGGCAGAGGCGCCGATCGTCGGCACCTGGAAGGCGGAGCTGCGGGACCAGGAGCGGCGGGATGCGCCGCGGGAAGTCATCGTCCGCCCCGATTCGAGCGCCAGCTGGGGCAAGGAGACGGTCCGCTGGCGGCTCAAGGCGGACAGCGTCATGATCGCGCTGGGCGGGGAATGGGTGACGTACAAGCTGCAGGTGAAGGGCGGCAAGCTCACCCTGTCCGGCGGGGACCTGGCGAAGCCGGTGACCCTCTCAAAGGCCGGGCCCCCCACGCCGCGGCCCGAGGGCACCCCGGTTCCGCCGGATCCCGAAGCGCCGTAGCCGCGGGACGAGACCACGCGGGAGCACGAGGGCGGGCCTGGTTGGCCCGCCCTCCGTGCTATCCGGCCGTGGCGAACGCGGTGAGGACGATCTGGGCCAGCGGCTGGTCCTGCAGCGCCACATGCAGCGCGGTCCCGTGCGCGGCGAGCACCGGGGCCACCTCCGCCCGGGCGTGTTCCGCGCTGTTGCAGCGTTCGCTCAGGTGGGCCAGCACCACGACCTCGAGCCCCGGGTGCGCCACCTCGGCCAGCAACTCCGCCGCCGCGCGGTTGGACAGGTGCCCTCCCGATCCGGCGATCCGCTCCTGCACCACCGGCGGGTAGCTCGAGGTGCGGAGCAGCACCTCATCGTGGTTTGCCTCGAGCACGATCGCATGCGCCTGCCGCAGCAGGTAGCGGACGGCGACGGTCGGGCGGCCCAGGTCGTAGGCCACCGCGATCCGGTGACCGCCCGCGGTGCGAATGGCGAGCGCCACCGGTTCGGCGGCGTCGTGGCTGGTGGGGCAGGCGTCCACGATGAACCGGCCGTGCGTCGTCGGTCCGAGCATCGTGAGCGGCAGGAAACGGGCGTTGGGCATCCGGGGGCGGAGCCGGTCCCACGTGCCCGGGGCGGTGAGGACCGGCACCCGGAGGGTCTGGGCCAGGCGGGCGGCGCCGGCGGTGTGATCCCCGTGCTCGTGGGTGAGCAGGAGGCCGACGGCGCGGCGCAGGTCGAGCCCGACCGCGGCGGCGCGCCGCTCCGTTTCCCTCGCGCTGAAGCCGGCATCCACCAGCAGCACCTCGTCTCCCGACCCGATGGCAAAGGCGTTGCCGGACGAGCCGGAGCCGAGGACGTAGAGGGTGGTCACCGTCCGGTCACGCGGCGATAGGTCCGCTCGAGCGCCGCGCGGCGCTCCGCCGTCCACGGGACCTCGCGTCGCGGGAGCACCCGGCCGGCCACCGTGAGGAATCCCTCCTCCGTCATCCGCTCGCCGCCCGTCACCCCCCAGGCCATCGGCGGGACGTCCCGCGGTGGGGTGGTGGCGCCGAACACGTTGGCGCCGGCGCCGATCACGGTGCCGGTCGCCAGCATGGTGCCGATGGCCGTCTTGGCGTGATCCCCGACCAGGCTGCCCAGGAACTGCCGTCCGGTCTCGATCCGGCGGCCGTCCACCGTGAGCTGCACCTCGCCGTAGGTGTTCTTGAGGTTCGAGGTGGTGGTGAGCGCGCCCAGGTTCACCCAGTGCCCGAGCACGCTGTGCCCCACGAACCCGTCATGGCTCTTGTTGGCGTAGCCCAGGAAGAGGCTGTTGCTCACCTCACCCTTCACGCTGCAGCGCGGCCCGAAGACGCTGGCGCGCAAGTGGCCACCGAGCAGGCGGCTCTTCTCGCCGGCGTAGAGCGGACCCTCCAGCCGGCTGCCGTGCCGGACTTCCACGCCGGCCTCCAGCACGATGGCCCCGGCGCGGGTATCGAACACGACCCCGGGCTCCACGCTCGCCCCGCGGCTCAGGACCAGGGCCGGATCGCCCAGCACGACGCTGCCGGCCGGCACCGGATCCACCGCGCCAGCCGCGAAGCCCAGGCAATCGGCGGGGAGGAAGCGTTCCAGCGCGGTCACCAGGTCGTGGCAACCTCGGAGGAGGAGCCCGTCCACCTCGAGCGCCGGCCCCTGATCGGTCGGTCCGGTCCAGCGGGAGCCGGCACGGACCACCCAGGCAACGGTCCGGCCCTGGTGGGTGAGGCGCTGGGTGTCGGGGGCCAGGACGATCGGCGCGCCGGTCGGGGCGAACCACGCCGCCGCCACGATGGCGGGGCCGGCGGCTTCCGGGTCGGCCCGAACCACCGGCTCATCAAGTTCGTGGAAGCCGGCGACGTGGGAGCCCAGGATCGCGGTGGTTTCCCGGTCGAGGGCGGCTTCCCACCGTTCGCGGATCTTCCAGACGCCGGCCCGGAGCTCCGCCACCGGGCGCACCCCGCG
The DNA here is from genome assembly GCA_016794805.1 of Gemmatimonadota bacterium. GTDB lineage: Bacteria > Gemmatimonadota > Gemmatimonadetes > Gemmatimonadales > GWC2-71-9 > JADJOM01. The sequence continues at coordinate 25,262 of JAEUJI010000347.1, read as the reverse complement.
AAACGGCTGCCATTCGGGGCCGGGGTCGGCGGGCTCGAGGAGAACCAGGCTCACGGCAGGTCGCGGATCTCGGGGGGAAGCTGGTCGAGGATGGCCTTGAGCTCGGCGGCGCGGGCACGGGGGATCACCAGCATCCGCCCGTTGGCGTGCACCACGACCTTGTCCTTGAGGTCGGCCAGGACAATTGGATCGCCGCTCGACCAGACCACGCAATCATCGCAGTCAATCAGGTGGACCGGGCCCTGGGTCACGTTGCCGCGGCTGTCCCGGCGGCGGATCCGGGCCAGCGCATCCCAGGTGCCGACATCGTCCCAGGTGAAGCGCCCGGGCACGACCGCCACCGCGCGGCTCCGTTCCAGCACCCCGACGTCAATCGAGACCGGCGTCACTCCGCTGAAGAACCCGGGGATGTCGCCCGCGTCGAGGCGCGGGAGGATCGGGGCGATCTCCGGGGTGTTCCGGGCGACCTCATCCAGCAGCACCTCCGCCGTCCACGCAAAAAGGCCACTGTTCCACCAGGCCCCGGAGGCCATCAGGTCCAGGGCGGTCGCCGCGCTGGGCTTCTCGGCGAACCGGGCAACGGTCCGCGCCACGTCATCCAGCGAGGTTCCCGGGACGATGTACCCGAAGCCGGTGTCCGGCCGCGAGGGGACGATGCCTACCGTGACCAGGCGGCGGTAGCGCACCGCGGTCGTCAGCGCCTGTTCGGCGGTATGCCGGAAGGCGGCATCCTCCCTGATGGACCAGTCCGCGTGGAGCGATAGCACCTCCGCCTCGGGATCGCGCTGCCGGGCCTCGAAGGTGGCCCAGACGAGGGCAGGGCCGGTGGACGCGGCCCGGGGTTCCACCAGGATGTTCTCGTGCGGCAGTCCGAGGACCTGCTCGAGCCGCGGGGCAATGGCGGGGCCGGTCACCACCAGCACCCGCTCGCGCGGGACCAGCCCCTCCAGGCGGACCAATGCCTGTTCGGCGGTGGAGAGCGTCCCCGTCAGGGGCAGGAGCTGCTTCGGCATGGTTGGGGTGCTGAGCGGCCAGAAACGGCTGCCCGAGCCCCCCGCCAGGATCACGGCCCAGCGCATGTCAGTCGGATCGGATCAGAGGAGGGCGGCGAGTTCCGGCGCGCGCTGCCGGAGGTCGTAGAGCAGCGGCCCGGCATTGCTGCGGGCGGCGCCCAGGATGAAGAGGTGGCCTTCCGTGCCGAGCGGGCGGAGCAGGGCGAGCCGCCCGTCGAATTCCAGCACCCCCGCGGTGAAGCCGTCGCACTCGGCCGCCTGGCCCAGGCGGCGGGCGCCGTTGACGAACGAGGCGGCCAGCGCCGCGACCGCTTCGACATCCACCTGCTCGCGGCCGGCGGAGTCGATCGGGAGCCCATCACTGCTCAGCACGACGACCGCGTCCACGTCCGCGCGGGCGGCGAGGTCCTGAACGACTTCGCGCAGGCCAGCCATGGGTGCGTCTCCGGGATCGGGGGGGCAGATGGAAGGGGATTGTAGGCGGGCGAGTGGGGCGAAGTCAAGGAATGACTGTGGGTTGACCCTGCTCTGTCAGGGCCCTAGAATCCGGCCATGACCCGTGCGCATCTCTGGCTCGGCGTGGCGGGATTCGCCGTCGCCGTCGCCTGCAGCGACCCCAATGCCATTCCCAAGGCGAGCCTCACCAACGAGGTGGACACGCTCACGCTCTGGGCGCTGGACGGGGGGCCGCTGACCAAGCCCACCGCCTATTCGCTCAACGCGCGGAGCGGGGTCCGGACCTGGGACGTGGGCACCAACTTCGAGTTCGCCTTCACGGTGAATCCGGCGGGCCAGCCCGTGCTGCTCCCGCTGGAGGTCCTGGGGCTCGCCAGCAGCGGGTCGCTCAAGCCGGGGCTCAAGCCGTCGACCCTCACCTTCGACGGGATGAAGCGCGCCCCGCTCAACGGGTACGTCACCACGGACACGCTCCCCGCGGACTCGGGCGCCAGGTTTTTCATCCGCACCGGCGTCAACAGCTGCGCCTCCTACGGCGTGCCGCTCTACGGCAAGCTTGAGATCCTCTACGTGGACACGGTGGCCGATACCCTCAGCCTCCGCGTCGTCGCCAACCAGAATTGCGCCTACCGCGACCTGGACCTCGGCATCCCGAAGGACTGACCCGCCGTGATTGACATCAAGCTGCTTCGCCAGGACGCCACCGCGGTGCGCGCCCAGCTCGCGCGCCGGCGTGACCCGGCGCTCGATGCCCAGCTCGAGCGACTGGGCGACTTGGAGCGCCGGCGACGCGAAGTCCTCACCCGGGCTGAAACCCTGAAGGCGGAGCGCAACGCCGCCTCGGAAGAGGTGGCGCGGCGCAAGAAGGCGAAGGAGCCGGCCGACGAGCTGCTGGAGCGCCTCAAGCGGTCGGCCGAGGAGGGGAAGGCGCTGGACCAGGAGGTCCGGGAGGTGGAGGCCGCCCTCGACGCGGTGCTCTTCACCGTCCCCAACCTGCCGCTCCCCTCGGTGCCCGAGGGCGATGCGAGTGGGAACACCGTGGTGAAGGAAGTCGGCGCCCGTCCGGCGTTTCCCTTTGCCCCGAAGGCCCACTGGGACCTGGGAGCCGCGCTGGGACTGTTCGATCTGCCCCGCGGCGCCAAGATCACCGGCTCCGGCTTTCCGCTCTTCACCGGCCCTGGCGCCCGCCTGGTGCGGGCCCTCAAGAACTTCCTGCTCGACCTGCACACCCTGGAGCACGGGTACACCGAGATCGTGCCGCCGCTGCTGGTGAACCGCGCCTCGATGACCGCCACCGGCCAGCTCCCCAAGTTCGAAGAGGAGCTGTACTTCACGGCTGCGGACGACCTGTTCCTCATTCCCACCGCCGAAGTGCCGGTGACCAACATCCACCGGGACGAGATCCTCGAGGCCGGGGAGCTTCCGAAGGGGCTCTGCGCCTTCACCCCCTGCTTCCGGCGGGAAGCCGGCGCGGCGGGGAAGGACACCCGCGGGCTCATCCGGGTGCACCAGTTCGACAAGGTGGAGCTGGTCCGGTTCTGCCGGCCGGAGGAGAGCCCGGCGCAGCACGAGGCGATGACCCGCCACGCGGAGACGGCGCTCGAGCGGCTCGGCATCCCGTACCGCCGGCTCGCGCTGGCGGCGGGGGACCTCGGCTTCGCCAGCGCCTGCACCTACGACCTCGAGGTGTGGGCCGCGGGGGTGGGCACCTGGCTCGAGGCCTCGAGCGCGAGCACCTTCACCGACTTCCAGGCCCGGCGCGCCGGGATCCGGTTCCGGCGCGAGCCAGGGGCCAAGCCGGAGTTTGTGCACACGCTCAACGCCTCCGGCGTGGCCTTCCCGCGGACGATCATCGCGCTGCTCGAGAACAACCAGCAGGCCGACGGCTCGGTGGTGCTCCCGCCGGCGCTCGTGCCCTACTTCGGCAGCGAGCGCCTCGTGCCGCGTGCGTAGGCGCGGCCTGCGCCGGTTTGCGCCGGTGCTGGTGGTGCTGCTGGTGCTGCTCCTGGTGGGGCTCTCGGCCGGCTCGGGCTGGATCGTGGTGCGGCACTTCCGGAACGACGCCACCGCCATCAGCCGGCTGTACGCCGGCGTCTTCGCCGGACTCAACGATCCCCGGGAAGGGGGCGCGGTGGACGCGCTCCTCGCCCTCGGCGAGGAAGTGCGCCAGGCCGGGATCCCGCTGATCGTCACCGATACCGCCGGCCGGGTGACCGCCGCGGCCAACCTCCCGTTCGAGGCGGCGCTCGACGACCCCCGGGTCCGGGCCTACGCCGCGCACCTCGACCGTGAGAACCCGCCGATCACCGACCCGGCCATGGGCACGCTGCATTACGGCCCGGTCTCCGCCAAGCGCCAGCTCACCGCCCTCACCATCCTGCAGGCCTGTCTCCTGGTCTCGATCGTCGGCGTCGGCGTCGCCGCGTGGCGCAATGCCATGGCCGCGCAGCGCGACCGGCTGTGGGTGGCCATGGCGCGCGAGGCCGCGCACCAGATGGGCACGCCGCTCATGAGCCTGCAGGGGTGGATCGAGCAGCTGCGCTCCCGCGCCACCCCGCCGCCGCGGCTGGCCGAGCACCTCGAGGCGGACGCCGAACGGCTGGAGCGGGTGGCGCAGCGGTTCGAGCGGATCGGGCGCGAGGTCCGCCGGGAGCCGGTCGACGCGGGCGGGCTGGCGCGGAAGGTGGCGGAGTACTTCCGCCCCCGGCTGCCGACCCGCGCCAACCGGATCGTCCTGGTCGTGGACGCGCCGGACGCGGGCCCCACCGTGCTGGGCGACCCGATCCTGATCGAATGGGCGCTGGAGTCGCTGGTCAAGAACGCGATCGATGCGCTGCAGGGGCGGGAGGGGACCATCACCCTGCACGTGGACCAGGAGGCCGACGCCGCCACCATCCGGGTCATGGACGACGGCCCGGGCATCCCGGGGGAGCTGCGGCGACGCATCTTCGAGCCGGGCATCACCACCAAGTCGAGCGGCTGGGGCATCGGTCTGGCGCTGGCGCGCCGCGTCGTGGAGGACTCGCATGGCGGGGAATTGATCCTCGAATCCAGCGAGCCCGGCGCCACCTTCCTCATCCGGATCCCGACGCATGCCGCCTGACCGGTCCTCGCTCATCGGCCTCGACAGCCTGAACCCGCCCCAGCGGGAGGCGGTCGAGCACGTGCATGGGCCGCTCCTGGTGGTGGCCGGCGCGGGCTCCGGCAAGACCCGCGTGCTCACCATGCGGATCGCCCGCCTGATCGAGCATGCCGGCGTCTCCCCGGCGCGGATCTTCGCGGTGACGTTCACCAACAAGGCCGCCGGAGAAATGAAGGAGCGGGTGGGCCGGCTGCTGGGGCAGGATCCCTCGGGCCTCTGGATCGGGACCTTTCACTCCCTCTCGGCCCGGCTGCTCCGGCGGGAAGCGGAAGCGCTCGGCTTCACCCGGCAGTTCACCATCTACGACGAGGACGACCGGCTCTCGCTCATCCGGCGGCTGATGGACGCCCGCGGCCACTCCACCAAGCTCTTCCCGCCCAAGCTGATCCAGTCGCTCATCTCGGCGGCGAAGAACCGGATGACGAGTCCCGATGGCCTCGCCGCCTCGCCCTTCGACCGGCCGGCGCAGGTGGCGGCGGACGTCTACCGCGCCCTGGGCGGCGCGCTCAAGGCCCAGAACGCGATGGACTTTGACGACCTGATGCTGCACCCGCTCACCCTGTTCCGGGAGCGGCCCGACCGGCTGCGCTACTACCAGGAGCGCTTCGCCTTCCTCCTGGTGGACGAGTTTCAGGACACCAACAGCGCGCAGTACCAGCTGGTCCGGCTGCTGGGCGCGCACGGCAACGTCTGCGCCGTCGGCGACGACGACCAGTCCATCTACGGCTGGCGCGGCGCCGATGTGCGCAACATGCAGTCGTTCCTGCAGGACTTCGGCGGCACCCAGGTGGTCCGGCTGGAGGACAACTACCGCTCCACCCAGGTGGTCCTCGACGCCGCCAACGCCGTGATCGAGGAGAACAAGGGCCGCATCGGGAAGACCCTTCGCACCCGGCGGAAGGGCGGGGAGAAGGTCACCGTGGTGGCGGCGGCGGATGAACGGGACGAGGCCGAGTGGATCGTGGGGGAACTCCGGGCCCGGAGCGCGAAGGGGGACTGGACCTGGCCGGAGATGGCCATCCTCTACCGCACCAACTCGCAGTCCCGGGCGCTGGAGGAGGCGTTCCGTCGCGCGGGGATCCCCTACCGGATCGTCGGGGCCATCAGCTTCTACGACCGGCGCGAGGTGAAGGACCTGCTGGCCTACCTGCGGCTGGTGGCGAATCCGGCCGACGACGAGGCCTTCCTGCGTGCCATCGCCGTCCCGCGGCGCGGCCTCGGGGAGTCGAGCCTGGCGATCCTCGCGGAGGCGGCGCGGCAGTGGGGGAAGCCGCTCCTGTCCGCCGCGGGCGCGGCGGAGATGGTCCAGGGGCTTCGCCCGAACGTGCGGAGCGCCTTGCGCGACTTCGCCACCCTGATCGGGGAGCTCCGGGAGCGGGCGCTCACCTGGCCCCCGGCCCAGGTGCTGGAGCAGGTCATCCAGGCGGTGCAGTACGAGCAGCTGCTCATCGCCGAGGGCCCCGAGGGCGCGGACCGCTGGGAGAACGTCCGCGAGCTCGTGGCCAGCGCGGCGGAGTGGTCGGAGGTGGTGGAGCCGGGGGACGAGGACACCACTACCCCGCTGGAGCGGTTCCTGTCCGAGGCCGCGCTGCTTTCCTCGCACGACAGCATCCAGGGACCGAACGAGGGGGTCACCCTGATGACGCTGCACACCGCCAAGGGGCTGGAGTGGCCGGTGGTGGTCCTGGCGGGCCTGGAGGATGGGCTCTTTCCCCTGGCGCGAGCGGAGGAACAGGAGAACGGGCTCGAAGAAGAGCGCCGCCTCTGCTACGTTGGTATCACCCGCGCCAAGGACAAGCTGTACCTGAGCTGGGCGCGCGCCCGCCGTCGCGGGGGACAGCTGATGCCGGGACGTCCCTCGCGGTTCCTGGCTTCGCTCCCGCCGGGGGTGGTGGAGGAGAAGCGCACCAGCTCGATGTGGGCGCCTGACTGGGGCGCAGCCTCCGCGCCGCGCCGGCCGAGCGGCGTGGGCAGCGGCGCGATTCCGGTGCGGCGCTCGTTCTTCGACGACGACGAGCCGCCCAGCCGCCCAGCCGCGGAGGAGCCGGAGGTGTCCCAGGACGCGCCCCGCTACGTCAAGGGCGAGCGGGTGCGGCACCGCCGCTTCGGCGGCGGCACCATCCAGGGGCTCAACGGGACCGGGCGGGACCTCAAGGTCACGGTCAAGTTCGATGACGAAGAACACGGAGTGAAGCAGCTGCTGGTGGCGTACGCGGGCCTCGAACGGGAATGGGAGAGCGCATGAGCATTCGGCGGGAGGATGTGCTGCACGTGGCCCGGCTGGCGGAGCTGGAGGTGGCGGAGGGCGACCTCCCACGGCTGGTGGAACAGATGGGGCGGATCGTGGAGTTCGTGGCTCAGCTGAACGAGGTGCCGGCCTCGGAGCAGGCGCCGGCATTCCTGGCGGGGCCGGCGGCGGTGCGCCTGCGCCCCGACGAGGTCGCCCCGGACCGGCTGGCCCATGGCGCCGACCGGATCGCCCCCGAGTTCCCGCAGGGGTTCTTCGCCGTGCCCAAGCTCGGGGCCATGGAGGGTGGGGAATGAGCGGGGTCGCGTTCATCGCGGACGCGGTGGGCCGCGGGAAGACCACCGCCGCGGTGGTGGCCCGCGAGGTCGGCGCCCGGCTGGAGCAGGCCGCGCCGCTCAATGCCACGCTGCACTGGTCGCAGGCGGCGCTGAACCACGAGGCGGCGCGGGTGGACGCCCTGCGGCAGGGCGGGGGCGCGCTGCCGCTCGCCGGGGTGCCGATCGCCCTCAAGGACAACATCGTCACCACCGACCAGCCCACGACCTGCGCCTCGCGGATCCTCGAGGGGTATGTCTCCCCCTTCGACGCCACGGTGGTGCACCGGCTGCGCGCCGCGGGCGCGATCATCGCGGCCAAGACCAACCTCGACGAATTCGCCATGGGCTCGTCCACTGAACACTCGGCGTGGGGCCGGGTGCTCAACCCGCTGGACCACAGCCGGGTGCCGGGCGGTTCCTCGGGCGGATCGGCGGCGCTGGTCGCCGCCGGGGTGGTCCCCGCCGCGCTCGGCTCCGAGACCGGCGGCTCGGTGCGGCAGCCGGCCAGCTTCTGCGGCGTCGTCGGCGTCAAGCCGACCTACGGCCGGGTGAGCCGCTACGGCCTCGTGGCCTTCGGCTCCTCCCTGGACCAGATCAGCGTGTTCGGCCAGACGGTGGGTGACGCGGCCCGGGTGCTGGCGGTGATCAGCGGGGCGGATCGCTTCGACGCCACCTCCGCCTCGGAGCCGCCTCCGGCGCTCGAGCCGGCGCGGCGCAACCTCACGGGACTGACCTTCGGCATGCCGCGGGAGTACTTCCCGGCGGACCTGGACGGCTCGGTCCGCGCGGCCCTGGACCACACCGCGCACGTCATCCAGCAGCTCGGCGGGAGTATCAAGGAAGTGTCGCTGCCGCACACCAGATACGCGGTGCCGACCTACTACATCGTGGCGCCCGCCGAGGCGGCGGCCAACCTGGCCCGGTTCGATGGGGTGCGCTACGGGCCGCGGTACGTCGGGCCCGAAGGGGACGTCCGCGCCCTGTACCGCGCCACCCGGGGCAAGGGATTCGGGGCCGAGGTGCAGCGGCGGATCCTGATCGGCACCTACGTGCTCTCCTCCGGCTACTACGACGCCTACTACCGGAAGGCGCAGCAGGTGCGCGCCCTGCTGGCGGATGACTTCCGCCGGGTGTTCGACGGCGGGGTGGACTACCTGCTCACCCCGACCACCCCGACGCCGGCCTTCAAGGCCGGGGCCAAGACGGCGGACCCGGTCGCGATGTACCTGGCGGACATCTTCACCTGCTCCATCAACCTGGCGGCCCTGCCGGCGCTGAGCCTGCCGGTGGGCCGGTCCGAGGGCCTTCCCATCGGGGCCCAGCTGGTGGGGCCGATGTTCTCCGAGGGACCGATGCTGGCCGTGGCCGGCACCCTCGAGGCCGCCCTCGACGCCAAGCGGGAGGTGCGCTGATGACCTGGGAGACCGTCATCGGGCTCGAGGTGCACGTCCAGCTCCTCACCCGCTCGAAGATGTTCTGCGGCTGCGCCACCAGCTTCGGCGCCGCACCGAACAGCAATGTCTGCCCGGTCTGCCTCGGGCTTCCCGGCGCGCTGCCGGTGCCCAACGAGCGGGCCATCGCCCTTGCCACCCGCGCGGCGCTGGCGCTGGGCTGCCACGTGCATGAGACCAGCATCTTTGCACGCAAGAACTACTTCTATCCCGACCTGCCCAAGGGCTACCAGATCTCGCAGTTCGACCAGCCGCTGGCGACGAAGGGCTCGATCACGATCGAGTCCCCGGAGCGCGGGCGGCTGGCCATCGGGATCACCCGGCTCCACGTGGAGGAAGACGCCGGCAAGTCGCTCCACGACCGGCTCCCGGGCCGCACCGCCGTGGACCTCAACCGCGCCGGCACCCCGCTCGCGGAAATCGTGAGCGAGCCGGACATGCGGAGCCCGGCGGAAGCGCGGGCCTACCTCACCACGCTCAAGCAGATCCTGCTCTACTGCGAGGTGAGCGACTGCAACATGGAGGAAGGGAGCCTCCGGGTGGATGCCAATATCTCCATCCGCCGGGCCGGCGATACCCGCCTCGGCACCAAGACCGAGGTGAAGAACATGAACAGCTTCGCCAACGTGGAGCGGGCGCTGCAGGTGGAACGGGAGCGGCAGATCGCGCTGGTGGAGTCCGGCGGCCGGGTGGAGCAGGTCACCATGCTCTTCAGCGCCGCCACCGCCGAGGTCCGGCCCATGCGCTCGAAGGAAGAGAGCCACGACTACCGCTATTTCCCCGATCCCGACCTTCCGCCCCTGGCGCTTACCCGGCTCTGGATCGAGCGGCAGCACGCCGCGCTGCCGGAGTTGCCGGAGGACAAGCAGAAGCGCTTCATGGGGGTGCTGGGACTGCCGCCCTACGACGCGGGGGTCCTCGCCGCGGACCGCGCCGTGGCCGACTACTTCGAGGCGGTCGTGGCCCAGGGTGTGGAGGCGAAGACCGCTTCCAACTGGGTGATCAACGACGCCCTGCGGGGGTATAACGAGGCAGGGCGGTTCAGCGTGGCGCCGGAGCGGCTGGCGGCGCTGGTGGCGCTGGTCAAGGATGGGACGGTCAGCAACCAGGCAGCCAAGCGGGTCTTCGGTGAGCTGGAACAGGGCACCGAGGCCCCCCGGGCCGTCGCGGAGCGGCTCGGGCTGGTGCAGGTGGGCGACGCCGACGCGCTGGGCCAGTGGGTGGACGAGGTGCTGGCCGCGAACCCGAAGGAGGTGGAGCGCTATCGGGGCGGCGAGGGCAAGCTGATCGGCTTCTTCACCGGGCAGGTCATGAAGAAGAGCGGCGGCAAGGCGGATCCGAAGAAGATCGCGCCGCTGCTGCAGGAGAGGCTGGGCGACCGGTAGCCGCGCGGGGAGGCCCGGCTACTCCGCCCCCAGCAGGGCCAGCACGCTCATCGGATCCACCGTCACGCCGCCATAGCGCATGACCCAGTGGAGGTGGGGGCCCGTGACCCGGCCGCTCTGGCCGACGCCGCCAATGCGCTGGCCCCGCTGGACGTAGTCTCCCACCTTCACCACCGTCTGGCTCAGGTGGAAATAGGCGGAGATGAGTCCCTCGCCGTGGTCCAGGTATACCACCTTTCCGGCCAGGTAGAAGTCGGCGACCAGCGCCACCCGGCCGCGATTGGTCGCGAGGACCGGTGCGCCGACCGCGCCCGAGAAGTCGGTGCCGAGGTGGCGGCTGGTGACCGCGCCGTTGTACTCCCGCGCCGTCCCGAAGGGGCTGGTGATCCGGGTAGGGCGCGGCCGCACGAATGGCTCCTCCCAGAGCCGCTCCGTCTGGTGCGCGGCGCGGCTCACCTCCCTGGCTCGTGCGACTTCCCGCGCGATCCGCACCCGGGCCGCGCTATCCGGCTGCGCCATGGATGGCGCCACCCGCAAGCGCTCCTGGGGGTACGCTCCGGGAGCCACCGCGATGCTGGTCCGCACCGTGTCTCGACGCTCCTCCGCCACCAGCACCAGGACGACCTCCAGCGAATCGCCGCCCTCGACCGGGGCCGCGGCCAGCCCGCGCCAGAAGGCGCCATCGCCGGTGGCGAGGTGTAGCGGCTCGTCGGCGACGCGCCCTTCAATCCACTGGACGGGCGCCGGCAGGACGGGAGCGACGGTGAGGCGGAAGAGCGCCCCGCGGACCGGCCGCGCGGGGACGGTCTCGATCGAGACCTGGGCCCCGGCCGCCCCCGCGCCCAGGTGCAGCAGCAGGAGCGCCAGCCGGGCGCTCATCCGTCCCGCCGGCCGAGCAGGTCGTCGGCCTCGTGATGGGCATTGAGGAGGAGTCCCAGCCGCTCCCGCAGTTCGTGGGCCGCGGCCAGGTCCTCGGTCAGCGTCTCCGGGGTCGCGGTACCGGCATGCAGCTTGAGCAGGCCCAGCCGCAGCGATTCCAGCATCGTCACCGTCTCCTTGAGTCGCGCGGCCCAGAGCGAGCGGGCCTCTCCCAGGGCACCCGCGCCGCCATCCCCAGCCGCCTTTTCCCCCTCGAACAGCGTGGTCGGCGCCGCCTGGGCGATCAGGTCGTCGAGCTCCTCGAGCTTTCGCCGCATGTGTTGCGCCTGCTCGGAAAGCAGCTTGATCTGTTCGGGAAGCTGCTTCAGGTCGCGCCGCTCCCCAGCTGGGAGGGCGCGGAACAGCGCCTCCGCCGCGTCCCCCAGCGCCAGCTCGGTCGGCCGGTGCAGAGTCTGCTCCGGCGCGCTGCGACGGCCGAGCCGCCAGCCGGCAATGTCGGTGATGGTGCGGCCGATGGGGCCGGCCCAGAATCGCTCGCGCCAGGTGGAGACCCGGTCCCGGACGGGAATCTCGCGCCCCGGGATGAACAGACCGAGGATACCGCCGCCGACGGCCACCCCCGCCAGGGTGAGCCAGAAGTAGAGAATTGAGGGGAGCCGGGAGCCGACCAGGGGCAGGAGCACGACGGATCCGATGGCGCCGATGAAGGCCCCCCACGTCAGGCGCCGCAGCAGCCGGCCCAGGGCGGACGGGGGCTTCCCGATCTCGAAGGCCAGCTCCTCCCGCCGCCGCTCGGCATGCTCGCGAATGGCGAGCAACAGGTCCCCCGGGGAGTAGCCCGCCGCCAGCACCTTCCGGGTATGCACCAGCCGGGCGCCCAGGTAGACGACCCAGGGCGCGCCCAGCACAATCACCGTGCTGATCACCGCCCCGGTGATGTCCGGCATGCCGCTCGCCAGCATCGCGACGATCGTCGCGCCCGCCGGGAGCCCCGCCAGCAGCGACCAGAGCCCGAGCGCCCCCCGCGACTGGTTCCCCTTGGTCAGCCACACCCGGAGCGGGGCGGGGAGCTCGCTCGGCGCCACCGAGACCTCATCCAGGGCCCCCGCCAGCTCCTCCCCGGTCTGGAACCGGGCGGTCGGAAGCGGCGCCAGGCAGCGGTCGATCTGCCGGGAGAGTGCCCGCGGCACATGGGCCGCCACGCTCGCGAGTGGCGGTGGAGCTCCGGCCAGCTGGCGTTCGATCAGCGCGTCCAGTGTGGTGACGGGGTAGGGCAGCCGCCCGGAGAGGGCGTAGTAGGCGACCACCCCGAGCGCGTAGATGTCGCTCCGGCCATCCACCCGCTCGCCGGTGGCCTGTTCCGGACTCAGGTACGCCACCGTGCCGACGATCTCGCCCCCCTGGTCCACGGGGGCCGCGATGCCGAAGTCGGCGATCAGCGCCCGCCGCCCCCCTGATTCGAGCAGGATGTTGTCCGGCTTCACGTCGCGGTGCACCACGCCGTGGGCATGGGCATGGCCCAGCGCCCACGCCACGTCGCGGAGCAGGCGCCCCGCCTCACTCGGGGGGAGGCTCCCCCGCGCCCGGAGGCGCGCCCCGAGACTCTCCCCCGGCACGAAGGCCATGACGAACCAGACCAGCCCGTCATGCTCCTCGACCGAGTGGATGGGGACGATGTTGGGATGGGAGAGCCGGGCGGCGAGTCGCGCCTCGCGGAGGAACCGCTCCCGGAGGGTGGCACGAGCGGCGAGCTCCGGAGGCAGCAGCTTGATGGCGACCAGCCGGTCCAGCGAGACGTCGCGGGCGAGGTAGACCACGCCCATCCCCCCCCGGCCCAGCTCGCGCTCCAGCGAGTAGCGGCCCGCCACGGCTTCCTGCAGCGCAAGGAAGAGGGGGTCTAGCTCTGCCATGGCCGGCGGATGGTGGCGCCGGTCCAGACGTCGTACCGCCGGCCCGGGAGCCCGAAGTGCCGTTCGGCCGTCGCCTGGACCCGGGCGTCGTCGCGCCAGCCTCCCTTGAGCAGCGCCTCCCGCCGCATCCGCTTGGCGGTGCGGAGCGGCTCGTCGCCCGACGGATCGAACCGCCGGGCCTCGGCGTCGGGAGCCGCCAGCATCCCGACCACGAACTCGAACGACAGCGCGAGGTGCCGTTCCACGTCCCCCACCGGCAGGTCCCAGCGACTGCGCTTGTCCGCCACCCGGAAGGCCCGCTGCCACCCCTGGCTCTCGGTCAGGTGCACCATGCCGCGGAACAGGCGCCGGTTGGTGCGCACGCTGAAGATCGTGGGGGAGATGATCTGGTCGAGATGGCCGTCGGCGTGGGTATGATCCAGCAGGATCACTTCCTTGGCGGTGCGCGCGAAGCGATCCCCCAGCGGGGTCTCGAACCGGCTCTCCCAGTAGGAATGGCCGAAGCCGGTGGTGCTGCTGGTCAGGACCAGCTGCCGCGGCACGAAGTAGTTGTGCGCCACCACGTCCGCGGCCAGGTGCGAGAGGTACCCCAGCCCGAAGGCGCGCAGGGCGTCACTCCGCGCCCGGTCGTGGATCTCCTGCCCCACGTGCCACGCATGGCAGTGCCGGCCCACGGGGGCGTATTTCTTGGCGATGGAGCTGTCGGCGGCGATGTTGCCGTAGAGGAAATCGAACGGGAAGGCGCGCAGCAGGTCGGCGACGGCGTGCGGCAGGAGGCCCAGGTTGGCGAGGACCGACTCGCCCAGGTAGATGTGGGTCCCCGGGGTCCAGGCCGCGAGAGGGTCCGGGAGGCAGGCGACCAGGAGCAGGAGGGCGCCCAGGCCGCAGAGCAGGGACCGCCGGTTCAACGCCGCCGCCCGCCTCCGAGCAGCCGCCGGATCCGCCCGAACCAGCCCGCGCCGCTCCGGAAGGTGCGAAGGGTGACGGCGACATCAATGGCCGTATCCTCGATCTCCTCCTCCAGCACTTCGTACACCGCCTCGAGATTGGCCAGCCGTTCCTGCAACCCCTCCCGCAGCTGGCGGCTGGACCGCACCAGTTCCTCGGCCTCGCTGCCGATCATGGCGGCGAGCCGCTGGCCCTCGCCGGACACCAGCTGCACGGCGTGCAGGGCGGGGCCCAGGTCGGCCCGGAGCGACTCGAGCACCCGGGAGAGCTGCTGCATCTCCTCCGCCGCCTTCTTCGCGGCCAGCGCGGTCGAGGCGGCGATCACCAGGAACGCGAGCGCAATGATGACGAGGGAGATCGCCATGGTGGGTCCGACCCAGCCGGCAACGGCGGCAGCCTGCAGCAGGAGCATGGCAACAAGATAACGCGCCGCTTGACGCTCGCACCATGGCGCGAGACCTTTCGCCATGCCTCCGCGCTATGTCGTGCAGGGGGGCCGTCCCCTCGCCGGGACGGTCCGGCCCGCCGGAAACAAGAACGCCGCGCTCCCCGCCATCGCCGCGACCCTCCTCGCGGACGGCCCGGTGGAGCTGGGCAACATGCCCCGCATCCGGGACGTCGAGACGATGCTCGCCCTGGTCGCTGACCTGGGCGCCACCGTCGAGTGGACCGGCCCCAACACCGTCCGGGTCAACGCGGCGGACGCCAAGCCGAAGGCGCTGGACCCGGGCCTCTGCGCCAGGATCCGCGCCTCGATCCTGCTGGCCGGGCCGCTGCTCGCCCGCTTCGGCACCGTCAAGCTGCCCCCGCCGGGCGGCGACGTGATCGGCAGGCGCCGGGTCGATACCCATTTCCTGGCCCTGGAGCAGCTCGGCGCCTCCCTCAATCTCGGCGAGCAGTACGAGATCGAGGGAAAGCACCTCAAGGGCGCCGAGATCTTCCTGGATGAGCCCAGCGTCACGGGCACCGAAAACGCCCTGATGGCCGCGGTGAAGGCGGAGGGCCGCACCGTGCTCCGGAATGCCGCGGCGGAGCCCCATGTCCAGGACGTCGCCCGGCTCCTGGTCGCGATGGGGGCCCAGATCGAGGGCATCGGCACCAACGTCTATACCGTCCACGGCGGGAAGGCGCTCCACGGCTGCCAGTATGCCATCGGCCCCGACCACATCGAGATCGCCAGCTTCATCGGGCTCGCGGCCGTCACCAACAGCCCGCTCACCATCGACGGCGTCCGGCCCGACGATCTTCGGAGCACGCTGCTCGGGTTCGAGCGCCTCGGGGTCCGCCCCCAGGTGGACGGCGACCGGCTGCTCGTGGCGGCGGGCCAGGAGCGCCGGGTCCGGCCGGACCTCGGCGGCCACGTGCCCAAGCTGGAGGATGGCCCCTGGCCCGCCTTCCCCGCGGATGCGATGTCCATCGCCGTGGTGACCGCCACCCAGTGCGAGGGGATGGTGCTCATCTTCGAGAAGATGTTCGAGTCCCGGCTGTTCTTCGTGGACAAGCTGATCGGGATGGGTGCGCGGATCGTGCTCTGCGACCCGCACCGGGCCGTCATCTCGGGCCCGGCGCAGCTTCGGGGCGGGACGGTCGAGTCCCCGGACATCCGCGCCGGCATGGCGATGCTCCTCGCCGCCCTCGCGGCGGAGGGGCAAAGCACCATCCACAACGTGGGCCAGATCGAGCGCGGTTACGAGCAGATCGACAGCCGCCTCCGCGCCCTCGGCGCCCGGATCGAACGGGCGGAGTGAGCGGCGCCCCCTTTCTCCCCGCGTGACCACCTCCTCCCGAGAGGCCCTGCTCCCTGGACCGGTGCCCCGATACGAGATCCCGGGGTGGCGGGAGCAGTTTGGCGTGGTGGCCGGCATCACCGGGCGGGGGACCTCTCCCGGGCGGGGCTTCGACCTCGGACTCTGGACCGATGCGCCGGTGGGGGAGGTCATGACCCGGTGGAGGGCCTTCCGCCGCGCCGAGCCGGGTTTCGATGCTGTCCTCCTGGGGAACCAGGTTCATGACGTTCGGGTGGCGCACCATGCGCGCGCCGAAGGCTGGGTGCAGGTGGAGGGCGTCGATGGACATGCCACCGGGACGCGCGGGATCCTGCTGACCGTGACCGTGGCCGACTGTATTCCCGTCTACCTGCTGGCGCCGAAGGCGGGGGCGATCGCGCTGCTCCACAGCGGCTGGCGCGGGACGGCGGGACGCATCCTGGAGCGTGGAGTTGGTGCCCTGGTCGAGCATTACGGCGCCGCCGCGGCTGAAATCGTAATGCACTGTGGGGTAGGGATTTGCGCCGCATGCTATGAAGTGGGGCGTGAGGTCATGGAGGGCTGTGGATTGCCCGCCGATGGACCGGGACCATTTCACGCGGATCTGCGCGGGGTGCTGGCCGAGCAGGCCCGGGGTCTCGGGCTGCGGGCTATTTCCACATCACAATGGTGTTCGGCGCACGACCGGACTCATTTCTATAGTCACCGCGCCTCCCGCGGGGCCGACGGCCGCATGGTGGCGTACCTCGGGTACCCGGCGGCCTGAAGGGGGCTGGCGAGCCCGGGCTGATTGACGAAACCCCGCACCATCCCTATACTTCCCGCGCTGTACGGGGAGCTCCGGCGCAATGCGTTGTCCGCTGTGGGGGAGTTCCCCCACATTTTTTTTGGCCCGTCCCCATGGTCGCTGACCCGCTGCTCCCGGCCGTGCGCCGTCTTGTCGCCGATCTCGGATTCGAGCTCATCGATTTCCGCAGGTCCGGCCCGCCCGCCCGCCCCCTGATCCAGGTGAGGATGGACCGCCCGGATAGTCGGCCGGGGCACGGAGTGACCGCGGGCGATTGTGCCCGGGCCAGCCGTGCCATCGCAGGCTGGCTGGCCGCGGAGACCGGCATCGGAGACCGGTACCAGCTCCAGGTGTCGTCGCCGGGGATTGAGCGCCCGGTGCGGTTTCCCGAGCATTGGCGGCAGCATGTGGGGCGGACGGTCAAGGTGACGGCGAAGGGCCTGGCGGGGCACCCGCTGGCGGTGATCCTCGGGGTGCCCGACGAGGCCACGGTCCGGCTGGGATTGCCGGATGGCCAGGAAGTCGCCGTGGCGCTGGACGCGGTCAAGGAAGCGTTGCTCATGCAGCAGGAGCCGGCGGATAGCCGCCGGAAGCCATAAGGGCAGGAGAGACGGATGTCCGGTTCTGTGGAAATCCTGAGCGCCATCAAGGAGCTCACCACCAGCAAGCAGCTCGACCGGTCCGAGCTGCTGGACCTGTTGCGCGACGGGATCCACGCGGCGCTCGCGCGCCGCTACGGTCCCAACGTGCGCTTCGAGCTGGAATTCGACGAGCTGAAGGGCGCCATCAAGGTGGTGCGGCTCCGCCAGGTGGTGGAGGTGGTGGAGGACGCCAGCGCCCAGGTGGCGCTCGAGGAGGCCCAGTACGAGGACCCCGAGTTCGCCGTGGGCGACATGCTCGAGGAGGAAGTGCCCTTCGCCGAGTTCGGACGGCTGGCGGTGCAGGCCGCCAAGCAGCGAATCATCCAGCGGGTCCGCGAGGGCGAGCGCACCCGGATCCGGGACGAGTTCGCCAGCAAGGTCGGCGAACTGCTCTCGGGTGAGGTGCAGCAGATCGAGCGCGGCAAGCTGGTGATCATGCTGAACAAGTTCCGCGAGGCCGAGGCGATCATCCCGTACCGGGAGCAGAACCACCGGGAGAAATTCCACCAGGGGGACACCATCCGCGCCGTGCTCAAGCGGCTGGAGGAGACTCCCAAGGGTCCCCGGCTGATCCTCTCCCGCGCCGACCCGCTGTTCGTCAAGGCGCTGTTCAAGCTCGAGGTCCCCGAGATCCAGCAGGCGGTCGTGGAGATTCGCGCCTGGGCCCGCGAGGTGGGGAGCCGGACCAAGATCGCGGTCATCTCCCGCGACGACGCCATCGATCCGGTGGGCGCCTGCGTGGGCCTGAAGGGCTCGCGGGTGCAGGCGGTCGTGAACGAGCTGGGCGGCGAGCGGATCGACATCGTGCCCTGGTCGCCGGACCCGGAACGCTTCGCCCGGCTGGCGCTGGCCCCGGCCCGGGTGGCCAAGGTGTTCTCCGATCCGGCGTCCAAGACCATCCAGGCGGTGGTGGACGAGGACCAGCTGTCGCTGGCCATCGGCCGCAACGGCCAGAACGTCCGGCTGGCGTCGGAGCTGACCGGGTGGAAGATCGACCTCTACTCCAGCCGCGAGTGGCTGGAGCGGGGCGGGGAGGGGCCGCTGTTCGCCCCGCTGCCGCCGGAGGACGAGGCGGTCATGCAGCTGCCGCTCACCGAGCTCAAGGGCCTGACGCCGGAGCTGGTCGCCATCCTGAATGGCGCCGGGTTCCAGACGCTCAACGACGTGCTGGACCTGGAGCGCGAGGACATCGAGAAGATCCCGGGGATGACCGCCGAGCGGAGCGACCAGCTGGTCGCCTTCCTGGCGGAGCTGACCGAGGACGGTGGAGACGAAGCCGCCAGCTGAGCCGCTGCTGCGGCTGCTGGGCCTCGGGGTCCGGGCCGGGACGGTCGTGCTCGGGGTGGATGGGGTCCGCGGCGCGCTGCAGGCGGGGCGGCTGTGCGGGGTGGTGGTCGCCGAGGACGCGAGTCCCCGGGCGATTGACAAGGTGGTGCGGCTGGCGCGGGCGAAAGGGATTCCCCTTTTCTCCGGACCCGCCGCGGAGGTGATCGGGGCGCGGCTGGGACGGCCCGTCATCATGGTCGCCGGCGTGCTGGACCGGGCACTGGCCAGGGGCCTCGCGAATGCGGGGACCGGCGGCGCCCACAGGGAGGCGTGAGTGGTAAAGACGCGAGTCCACGACTTGGCAGCTGAATTCAGCGTGCCCGCGGAGCAGCTCATGGGCATGCTCCGGGACATGCACATCTTCGTCCGGAGCCACATGTCCGCGCTCGAGGATGCGCAGGTGTCCGCCGTCCGCGTGCGCTGGGAGCGCGAGAAGCGGAAGGCGGCCCAGGCCAGCGAGGAGCCGGCCCCGAAGAAGCGGGCCAAGAAGGCGGTGAAGACCGCCAAGGCGCCGGAGCCTGAGGCCCCCGCCGAGGCCGGCAAGCCGGCCAAGCGGCGCCGCACCGCGGCCGAAGTGGCCCAGGCGGAGGCGGTGCTCGAGGCCGAGCGCGCCGCCGAGACGCTGCGGCAGGAGGCGCTGGAACTCGCCCGCCCGGTCGAGAAGCGGGAGGAGCCGATCCTCCCCTCGTCCATCGAGGAACGGGCTCGCGCGCTCTTCAAGGACCTGCCGCCGCTGCCCGCGGAAGAGGAAACCGGCACCGTGGCCGCCCCGGAGTCCGACACCGCGGAGCCGCCGGTCCGGCCCGCCGCGTCGGCCACGCCCGATGGGGGCGCTCCCCCGATGGCGCCGCCCCCGCGCCCGTCGCTGCCTTCCGCCGCGACCGGGGGCGGCATTACGCCCCGCATCCCAACCCGCATTCCGCGTCCGGTCGCCCCTCCGGGCGGCGAGGTCCCGCGGTTCCAGCGGCCCAAGCCGGTGTTCAGCTCCAGCAACCCGGGCGCGCAGGGCACCCGTCCCGGCACCAGCCGCCCCGGTGGCCCGGGTGGTCCCCGTCCCGGCGGGCCGGGCGGACAGCGTCCGGGAGGTCCCCGACCGGGTGGTCCGGGCGGCGCCCGGCCCGGCGCGGCGGCGCCGGGGGCTCCGGTCACCGGCGACCGATCCCGGAATTTCGGGCCTGACGCGCAGAAGGGGGGCGCCCGGAAGAAGAAGAAGGGCCGCAAGACCGGTGTGGACCAGGATGCGGTGCTGGCCAACATCGAGAAGACCCTCGCCGGGATGCACCGCGGCACGGTGCGCAAGACCGGCCGCCGGGATGACGGCAGCTACCGGGAGCAGCTGGCGCGGGAAAAGGAGGAGCGCGAGCGGGAGAAGACCCGGATCCGGGTCAACGAGTTCATCTCGGTTGCCGAGCTCGCGGACCTGATGAAGGTGCCGGCCACACAGATCGTCCAGCTCGCGTTCAAGGAGCTGGGGCTGATGGTGACCGTCAACCAGCGCCTCGACTTCGACCAGATCGAGCTGATCGCCTCCGAGTTCGGCTACCAGGCGATGAAGGAAGAGGAGTACGCCGCCGGCGGCGAGACCACCGAAGAGGTGGAGGAGGAGGGCACGCTCGTGCCCCGGCCGCCGGTGGTCACGATCATGGGCCACGTGGACCACGGCAAGACGTCGCTGCTGGACTACATCCGGAAGGCCAACGTGGTGGCCGGCGAGTCGGGTGGCATCACCCAGCACATCGGCGCCTACCATGTGACGCTGCCGGACGGCCGGAAGATCACGTTCCTTGACACCCCGGGTCACCAGGCGTTCACCGCCATGCGGGCCCGCGGCGCCCAGGTCACCGACATCGTGGTCCTGGTGGTCTCGGCCGAAGATGCCGTGATGCCCCAGACGGTGGAGGCCATCAGCCACGCCAAGAATGCCGGCGTGCCGATGATCGTCGCGATCAACAAGATCGACCTGCCGGCGGCCAACGTGCAGAAGGTCAAGCAGGACCTGCTGTCGCACAACGTGGTGCTGGAGGAGTTCGGCGGCCAGGTGCTGGCGACGCCGATCTCCGCCAAGAAGGGCACCGGCGTGGACAAGCTGCTGGAGCAGATCCTGCTCCAGGCCGAGATCCTCGACCTCAAGGCGAATCCGGACCGGATGGCGGCCGGCACCGTGGTGGAAGCCACGCTGGACCCGGGCAAGGGCCCGGTGGCCACCATCCTGGTGCAGAAGGGCATGCTGCACGTCGGCGACAACTTCATCTGCGGCAAGTTCTCCGGCCGGGTGCGGGCGCTGTACGACGAGCGCGGCAAGAACGTGAAGGAGGCCGGCCCGTCGATCCCGGTGCAGATCCTCGGCTTCGAGGGCACGCCGTCGCCGGGTGACAACTTCCTGGTGACCGCCGACGCCGTCGAGGCGCGGGAGATCGCCCAGAAGCGGCAGCGGCTCGAGCGGGAGGCGCAGAACCGGCGCACCGCGCGCGGCGGCTCCCTGGAGGACATCTCCCGGGCCCTGGCGCAGGGCCAGATGGGCGCCCTCCGGCTCATCATCAAGGCCGACCAGGGCGGGCCCGCCGAGGCGCTGGCGGACGCGCTGGGCCAGCTCTCCACCGGCGAGGTGCGGGTGGACATCGTGCACCGCGGCGTGGGCTCCATCAGCGAGAGCGATGTGCTGCTCGCCAAGGCGTCCGGGGCCATCGTCATCGGCTTCCACGTGCGGCCGGACGCCGGGGCGCGCGCCGCGGCGGAGCGGGAGCAGGTGGATGTGCGCACCTACCGGATCATCTACGAGGCGGTGGACGAGGTCCGCGCGGCGCTCGAGGGGCTGCTCAAGCCGGAGAGCAAGGAAACGGTCATCGGCGACGCCCAGGTGCTGCAGCTGTTCAAGGTCAGCAAGGTGGGCACCATCGCCGGCTGCATGGTCAAGAACGGCACCATCATGCGCACGGCCAAGGCCCGGGTGCTGCGCGACGGCGTCCAGATCTACGACGGCACGCTCTCCAGCCTCAAGCGCTTCAAGGACGATGTCCGCGAGGTGAAGGACGGCCAGGAGTGCGGCATCGGGATCGAGAACTTCAACGACCTCAAGGTCGGGGATGTCATCGAGTCCTACCGGGTCGAGGAAGTGAAGCGGACGCTCTCGGACTCGGGCGCCGCCTGAGGCGGACGCTGCCATGGTTGGCGCCACCCAGCGCTGGGACCTGCATCTCGAGGGGTGTCACTCGCTGAAGGACAAGCGGGCCATCCTGCAGTCGCTCAAGGCGGAGCTTCGCCGGAAGCTCAACGTGGCCGTGGCGGAGGTGGAGCACCAGGACCTGTGGCAGCGAGCGGGGATCGCCTGTGCCACGGTGGGGAGTGACCGGCGGGTGGTGGACGAGACCCTGCGGGCGGCGGACCGGCTGATCGAAGGGACGGACGGGGTGCGGATCATGGACACCGTGGTGACGGCGCTGTGAGGCGAAAGAGCCGCCGCCCCGACCAGGTGGCGGAGACGGTGCGGCAGATCATCGCCGACGCCCTGCTCACCCAGCTGCGCGACCCCCGGATCGGGTTCGTCACCATCACCCACGTCGAGGTGACCGGCGACCTCGCTTCCGCCACGGTCCGCTTCAGCGTGATGGGGGAGGAAACCGACCGCGAGGCGGCCCTGGCGGGCCTCACCAGCGCGGCGGGCTTCCTCCGGAAGCTGGTGGGCCAGGCGCTCGCCACCCGGATCGTGCCGGAGCTCCGTTTCGAGCTGGACCGCGGGCTGGAGCACGCGGCGCGGATCAACCAGATCCTGGGCGAGCTGCGCGAGGAGAAGCGGGACTGACCGGCGCGCTGCTGCTGGACAAGCCGGCCGGAAGCACCAGCCACGACGCCGTGGCGCGGGCCCGACGAGCCCTCGGCACCCGGGCGGTGGGGCACACCGGAACCCTGGATCCGTTCGCGACCGGCCTGCTGGTGCTGCTGGTGGGACGGGCCACCCGGCTGGCGCGGTTCGTGGAGCAGCAGGCCAAGACCTACCTCGCGGTGGCCACGCTGGGTACCGCGACGACGACCGACGACCTGACCGGGGAGCCGACCGGGCGACGGTTCGACGGGCCGGGGGAGCCCGACCGGGCCGGGGTGGAAGCGGCACTGCGCTCGTTTCTGGGCGCGCAGCGCCAGCGGCCCTCCTCCTACTCGGCCAAGCACCTGGACGGCCAGCGGGCCTATGCGAGGGCGCGCCGGGGCGAGGTCGTCGAGCTGGCGGAGGTGCCGATCGTGGTGCACGCGCTGGAACTGGTCCGGTACGCGTATCCCGAGGTCGAATTCCGCGCCACCGTGAGTCCCGGCACCTATGTGCGGGCCCTGGCCCGGGACCTGGGTGAGCGCCTGGGAACCGGGGCGCACCTGACGGCCCTGCGCCGCGAGGCGATCGGGGGCCTGCGGCTGGAGCAGGCGGTGCCGCTGGCGGCGGTAAGCCCGGAGTCCCTGCGCCCGCCGCTCGCGGTGCTGGCGCACCTGCCGCGGATCGCGGTGTCGGAGGCCGAGGCCACGGCGCTCGGGTTCGGCAAGGCCGTCCCGCGGGACGAGGGCGCCGTGGCCCCGGTCCTGGCGGTCGCGCCGGGAGAGCGGCTGGTCGCGGTGGGCCGGCTGGACGGGGGAGCGTTCCATCCCGAGGTGGTGCTGGAGGCGGCGAGCTGATGGCGTTGCTGCCGCCACATCCCGAGGGCACGGTTGTCACCGTCGGCACCTTCGACGGGGTCCACCTGGGCCACCTGGCGGTGCTGGACGAGATCACCCGGCGGGCGGCGGCGGCGAACCGGAAGAGCGTGCTGGTCACCTTCGAACCGCACCCGCTCGCCGTGGTGAACCCCCAGGCGGCGCCGGCGCTCCTGACCACCGGCCCGGAGCGGCGCGAGGTGCTGGCGCTGACCGGCCTCGACTACGCGGTGTTCCTGCAGTTCAACCGCGCCCTGGCCGACCTGACGCCGGAGCGGTTCGTGCGCGAGGTGCTGATCGCGCGCTGCGGGATGCGGGAGCTGGTCATCGGGCATGATCACGGCTTTGGCCGGGGCCGGAGCGGCGACGTCGAGACCCTCCGCCGGCTGGGGGCGAGCGACGGCTTCGCGGTGGACGTGGTGGGGCTGGTGGAACGGTCGGGGCACGCCGTCTCCAGCACCGCGATCCGCCGGGCGGTGGCGGGAGGCGACCTGGTGACCGCGCGGCGGCTGCTCGGCCGGCCCTACACGCTGAGCGGCCGGGTGGTGCGGGGCGAGGGCCGGGGCCGGACCCTCGGCATCCCGACGATCAATGTCGGGGAGTACGACGAGCGGAAGCTGCTGCCCCCCGATGGGGTGTATGCCGCCCGGGTGGAGTGGGCGGGAGGGGCCGCCGGCGGGATGCTCAACCAGGGCCCGCGGCCGACCTTTGGCCAGCGGAAGCGGACGGTGGAAGTCCACCTCTTCGGGGTGGAGGCCGACCTCTACGGGCAGTGGGTGCGGGTGGAATGGGTGGAACGGCTGCGCGACGTCGAGCGGTTCGGCTCGGTTGCGGAGCTCCAGGGACAACTCGAACGGGACCGCCTCGGGGCACAGGACGCGCTCGCCCGGCACGGATCTCCGATGGACCAGAGCCGCGCGTCACACGCATAGACAGGCATAGACAGGCATGGTCGTTACCAATCTCCGTACCCGTATCGGCATCACCACCGTCATGATCCTGGCGGCGGTCATCGCCCTCATTCCGCGTGACGCCAAGGTCCGGGAGCGCGGGACCGACGGCCTCATGCGCGACACCGTGCTCAAGCAGGTGCCCCTCAAGCTCGGGCTCGACCTCCAGGGCGGGATGCACCTGGGCCTCGAGCTGGACCAGTCGAAGCGGGTCTCGGCCGACCCGGTCCGCGACATCGACCTGGCCCTCACCGTCCTGCGCAAGCGGATCGACGAGTTCGGCGTCACCGAGCCGCTGATCCAGAAGCAGGGTGACGACCGCATCGTGGTGGAGCTGGCGGGGATCAGCGACCCGGGCCGGGCCAAGTCCATCGTGCAGAAGAGCGCCTTCCTCGAATTCCGGATCACCGATCGCAGCCAGGCGCTGGACAAGGCGCTGCCCGCCATGGACCGGGCGCTGGCCCGGCTCGGGATCCAGGGCGTCGCGGGGGACCAGGCCGTGGGCAACCCGCTGACCGGCCTGCTGCAGGCCGACAGCGCGGCGCCGGACAGCGCCCAGCCGATGCCGGGCGGCGCGCTTTCCACCCTGATCCAGAATGCCTCGAGCGCGGGCTACGAGCTCGCGCCGGGGGAGTACCTGGTCGAGGATGGCGCGGTGGCGCGGGCGGACAGCCTGCTCAACGTGCCGGACGTGCGGGCGCTCTTCCCCCGGCGCTACGAGTTCCGCTGGGCCGCCGCCCCGGTGAGCGTGGGAGCCAAGAGCTACCGCTCGCTCTACGTGCTCGAGGACCGGCCCATCGTCACCGGTTCCAACCTGGTGGACGCCAAGGAGGAGATCGACCCGCTCACCAGCGGCCCGATCGTCACCTTCGAACTGGACCGGAAGGGCGCCCGCGAGTTCGGCGAGGGCACCAGCAAGAACGTCGGCAACTTCATGGCGATCGTCCTGGACGACCGGGTGCAGGGCCGGCCGCCGGTCATCAACGAGCGGATCGAGCGGCGGGGCCAGATCACCATGGCAGGCAAGTCGTTCCAGGAGGCCCGCGACCTGGCGCTGACGCTGCGCGCCGGCGCGCTCCCGATCCCGCTCAAGGTGGTGGAGGAGCGGCAGGTCGGGGCCAGCCTGGGGCAGGACTCGATCCGGCAGGGCCTCACCGCCGGCCTCGTGGGCACCGTGATCGTGGTGCTGATCATGATCGGCTACTACCGGGTGGCGGGCGTGCTGGCGGTCTGCGCCCTCGCCATCTACATCCTCCTCACCCTGGGGGGGCTGGCGATGCTCGGCGCCACCCTCACGCTCCCTGGGCTGGCCGGCATCGTGGTGTCCATCGGACTCGCGGTGGACGCGAACGTACTGATCTTCGAGCGG
>JAEUJI010000343.1 GCA_016794805.1 Gemmatimonadota bacterium | reverse complement strand
AGCCGCAGCCGCTTGAGGAACCGCTCGGCCCGGGGCTCGGTGTCGAGGTCGAAGCTGAGCACCGACCCGAAGCTCCGCATCTGTCGCCCCGCGATCTCGTGCCCCGGATGGCCCGGCAGGCCGGGGTAATACACCCGGGAGATGTCACCGCGGGCCTCGAGCAGCGTCGCGAGCGCCAGGGCGGTGCCGCATTGCCGTTCCTGGCGGAGCGGCAAGGTGGCCAGCGAGCGGTGGGCCAGCCAGACCTCCATCGGCGCCGGGATGGCGCCATGCTGCGTGCGCCAGGTGCGGAGCCGGACGGCCAGGTCGGGATCGGCCACCGAGACGTGTCCCAGGGTCACGTCCGCATGGCCGGTGAGCGCCTTGGTGTCCGAGGCCACCGTGAGCGCGGCGCCCAGCGCGAGGGGCTGCTGCAGCAGGCCGGTCGCGGTGGTGTTGTCCACCGCCACGAGGCAGCCCTGCTCCGCCGCCGCACGCGCCATGAGGGCGATGTCGCAGACCTCGAGTGCCGGGTTGGACGGAGTCTCGAGCCAGAGCAGCCTGGCTCCCTTGAGGTGGTCCAGCTGCGCGTTGCCCCGCGTGGGCGCCAGCCGGGTCTCGATGCCGAGCTTCGCGAGCCAGTCGCGGGCCAGGACCCGGGTGGTGTAGTAGCAGTCGGTGGGCATGACCACCACGTCGCCCGGCGAGAGCACCACCCCGAACACCGCCGAGACCGCCGCCATCCCCGAGCCGAAGGCGATGGCGTGGCCGCCATCCAGTTCCGCCAGCGCCGTCTCCCACGCCGTCCAGGTGGGATTGTGGAACCGGCCGTAGGTGTAGGCATGCTGGGCCGGGTCACCGGGCGCCACATAGGTGGCGGCGAAGGTCGGGCCCGGGAGATACGGCCCCGGGCCCGCGGGATAACCGGCGTGCAGGACGCGGGTGTCGGGATGCATCGGCGTGTCCCTCAGGGGCGCGCGGGTTCGGGATCGTCGCTGCCGAGACTGCTGGTCCAGGTCGCGATCCCGACGCAGAGGAGGCAGAGGAGGAGCAGGATCGCGTCCGCCGGCGGTGGCGCCGCGCCCGAGGCCAGCCCGCACCCGAAGCCGGCCGCGGCCACCGCCTGCAGCTGGCGGCGTCGCCGGCCGCTGCGGTTGTACGCCGCCGCCACCCCGAAACTGGTGAGCCCCACGCCGAAGGCGCTCAGGTAGAGATCGCGGGCCCCGCCCAGCGCCGCCGCGCCGGCCAGCAGCCCCGCCAGCCCGAGGCAGCCGCCGACGAGGAGCGCGGACTGCCGCTCCTCGGGACGGAGCAGGCGGCGCCCGTCGGCCCGGGCCATGAGCACCAGGTTGAGGAGCGGGTCCGCGAGCCACGAGAGCACCAGGAAGCCGATGTACAGCACCAGCAGCGGCAGGATGACCCACCGCAGCTCCGGGTAGGAGGTCTGCAGCCCCCGGAGCAGCTGGTAGGCGATGAAGCCACCGATGATGAACAGGTTGCGGGTGCGTTTGGGGAACCGGCCCAGCCACTGGAAGAAGCGGAGCAGCACGGCGTACACCGGGTTCCGCGCCTTGAGCGCCAGCACCAGCCCTTCGCGGGCCCAGGGGAGGGTGGGATCGAGGGCGAGCGCCTGCTCGAACTCCACCCGGGCGTCCTTCACCTGGCCAGCGCTGAGGCGGGTCCAGCCGGCGCCGGCCCGGGCCACGGGATTGAGCGGAAAGCGATCCGCCAGCGCCCGCCACGACGCCTGGTCCAGCCGGCCGCCGGTCATGGCGCCGGCGGTCAGGGTGTGGAGCAGCGCCGCCTCCTCATTCTCCGGATCGAGCTCCATGACGCGGGCGGCGAGGTCCCGGGACTCGGTGAAACGCTCGTCGGCGGCGTGGGCGCGGGCCTCCAGCAGGATGGCGTCGGCGTAGTCCGGCGCAAACTCCTGGGCCCGCCGGGCGGAGCCGATGGCCAGCGCCAGCTCCCCCCGGGCCAGCTCCACCGTGGCCATGCAGTAGTGGGCAAAGGGATGCCCCTCCGCCAGCTCCACCCCCGCCGCCGCGTCCTCCGCCGCCCCGTCGAGTTCCTGCTGATCCACCCGGAGCAGCGCGCGGATCGAGCGCAGCGACCCGTTCCACGGCTCCTCGCGGATCAGGGTGTCGAGCTGGGCGCGCGCTTCCACCTCCCGGCCATCGGCGAGGAGGTCGAAGACGGCGTCGAGCGGATCCTGCTGCATGGACACTCCGGACGGGTCAGTAGCGCCAGCTCAGCGTGTCCGCGCCCGCCGGGTGCCGCTTCCGGATCTGGTCCATGATCCGCGGCACGAACATCTGGGCGTAGCGCAGGCGGCTGTAGGCGTTGGGACGGGTATGATCGCCGTTCCAGCAGTGCTCGGCCCGCGGCTCGTAATCCACCTCGATGTCCGGGACCGGGCCGGTCAGCGCCCGCAGGCGCGCCTCCACAAGATAGACGGCGTTGTTGAGGAAGTAATTGTCCCCCTCGCCGACGTAGATGTGAAGCTTGCCGTTGAGCTTCGGGCCCAGGGCGGGCCAGTCCCGGCTCAGGATGTGGCCCAGGTCGAAATGCTCGCGCCAGTAGGCCGCCACCGCGGGGTCGATCCGGCCGGTCCGCTTGTCCCAGATCGGCGCCGGATAGCCGTCCGGGCCGGCCGGGGAATACACCGCCTGCCAGATGTCCCACTGCCCGCCGGAGCGCCCTCGGGTCCCGAGCACCAGCTCGAGCTGGTTCATCTGGCGCACGGTGGTCTGGATGTGCCCCAGGTGGTTGCGGTGCCCCGGGCGTTCCACCCACTTCCACGGCCCGCCGCTCCGGTAGGCGTTGCTGTCGGCGTAGATGTTGATGGTGGTGTACTGGCGGAAGTCGATGGGATCGGGGCAGGCGGCCCAGGCGCCGTTGAAGTCGTCGGGGTAGAACATCTGGACCGCCATCGCCTCCCAGCCACCGGTGGACCCACCGTAGGTGAAACGGGCCCATCCCTCCCCGATGCCGCGATACTTGCGCTCGAGGTACGGCAGCAGCTCCCGCATGATGGCGTCGCCATAGGGGCCGTTGCTCGCCGAGTTCACCGCGTAGGAGTCGTCGTAGTAGGGCGTCGGGTGCTGAATCTGGATCAGCAGCACCCGCGGGAAGCCGGGGCCGGTCCATTCCTTGTAGAACTCCCAGGCATACTGCTGCTGGATGCGGTTGTAGCCATGCAGGTCGAAGCGCGCGCTGTAGTCGGGGGCCAGGGTCGAATCGGGGGGAGTCTCCCGCCAGGGCTCGAAGGTGGCGGGGAAATGGCCATGGTCGATCACCAGCGGGTAGCGGGCCTCCGGGTGGCTGTCGAAGCCTTCCGGCAGCAGCACGTGGGCGCCGAGGAACATGGGCCGGCCCCAGAAATCGGAGAGCAGCTTCGACTGGATGCGCTCGTGGCGGATGTATCGCGTCTCCGCCGGCGGTTCGACCGCCGGGATGCGCTGTGACAGGGCGAGGCTGACGGCCTGCGGCTGCTTCGGGTCGAGGGTGATCCACCGCGGGACGCTGTAGAGGTTCCCCGGCTTCTGGTTCCACTGCTGCCCCTCGCCCTGGTCCGGCGGGAGCTTGAGCACCCGGCCGTCGGCGAGCCGGAAGGTCTCGTAGCGGTTGAGCAGCGCCTGCACCCGGTAGCGGCCGGCGGGGAGATCGGTCAGCCTCGCGATCGGGTACCCCGGGGCGCGCGCATCCAGGGTGCGCACCTTGCCCGGCTGCCAGCCGTCCACGTCAACGCCGAAGATGAGCTGGGTGGATTCCTGGTCCCCGATCTGGAACCGCGGCTCGGCGCTGGAATCGGTGGAGAGCATGACGAGCAGCCGGCCGTCGAGCGGGGCGACGCTCTGGATGGCGGTGAAGGTCACCTCGAAGCGCGGGCCGGGGGGTGCGAGCCGCGCCTGAGCGGAGAGTGGGAGGGCAATCAACACAGGCAGCAGCGAAAGACGCGCCATACGCTCTCCAAGAGTGTAATGCCTCTGTTCGTTGCCGCTTCGCGCCTTTGCGTCTTTGCGGTTACCCGCATACCACGCGGCATTCACCGCAAAGACGCCAAGGCGCAAAGGGTCTCTTGCTACGGTACTACCTCAATGCGCTGCCGGTAGAAAGGCACCCCGAGCCACACCGCGGCCAGCTGGTAGCTCCCCGGCTGGTCGGGAATGAATTCCATGTCGGCGATCTCGCCGGCGGCCAGGGCCACCCGCGCCGGGCCCGGCACCGCGCGGAGAGGGGGAAGGTCCTGCCCGTCCTTGGCCAGCGGGCGCCAGCGCGCCGGCAGGCTGTCCCGGGTGAGCACGAAGAGCGGCCGGTTGGCGAGTCCGATGCTGACGAACCGGAGCCGGTGCCGCTCCCCCACGCGCAGCTGGAGGGTCGGGCCCGCGGAGTCGCCATTGACCAGCATGTCCCGCCCGCTCGGCCCATTCCAGCCGGCCACGTAAACATGGTCATGGGCCGGATCGAAGCGCTCCCCCGGCTCGAGCACCACGATGGCCCCATACAGCCCGCTGCCCAGCTGCATGTTGTCGTTGAGGTGGGTGTGGTACATGAAGGTGCCGGCCCGGGGCAGCGTGAGCCGCGCGATGAACGAATCCCCCGGGGCGATCACCGGAGCCCGCACCCCGTCCGCGCCACTCCACCCCGCGACGCCATCCCAATAGCTCTCCAGCTCCACCCCGTGCCAGTGCACCGCCGTGGCCTCGGGCAGGCGGTTGATGACCACGATATCGGTGGGCTCATCGCGGGTGAGGACCAGCAGCCCGCCGGGCCACTCGACCGAATCGGGCGCGGGCGGCGCCCCGCGGTCCGGGATATAGCTGAGCGCCCGCGCGACGCGCCCCCGCGGCGGGCCGGCCTGCACGTAGAGCCGGAGCCGGCGTGCCACCCCGCGCTCGGTCGGGGGCCCCACCGCCGGCACGCTGATCGGCAGCACCAGCCCCGCCATGTGCTCCCGCATGTCACCCGAAAAATGCTGATGACTCCCCGCGGCGGGCGGCTCCATCCGCGCCGCGGGCACGACATGAAATCCGACGTGGCAATGGAACAGCCAGTTGCCGCTCCGGTTCGGGGTCCAGCGGATGCGCGTGGTGCTGCGGGCCAGCATCATTTCGGTCACCGCCTGCCAGGCCTGTTCCGGCGCATAGACCGTGTCCCGCCCCTCCCGGCCCCTGCTGTCCACCTGGAAATAGAAGCCGTGCATATGCATGGGGTGGTTGCGACGGCTGGCGTTGATCCAGCGCCAGTCCACCGGCGCGCCGAGTGGCAGGGTCTGGAGCTCGGTGAAGGGGAAGCCGCGCCCATTGATGGCCAGGGCGTGCCGCTCGCCGGGCGTCTTCCGGCCATCGCTCCAGATGTTGATCACGAAGACCCGGTCGTCGCTCCGGGCCCCGGTCGAATCCACGATGAACGCCCCCGCGAGCTGCTCGCGCTCGTGCAGGGTGTCGACGGTTCCGGCGACGGCATGATAGAGGTAGGTCCCCGGCGCTCCCGCGGCGAACGTCACCCGGGCCCGCTGGCCCGGCGCGAGGACCAGCGAGTCCGCGCCCGTCCCGGGGCGGGTGTAGAAGCCATGGACGGTGACGGTGGAATCGCCCAGCCGGTTGGTGAGGGTGGCCGCGATCACCGTCCCGGCGGGCACCCGGATCAGGGGACCTGGAATCCGGGGCGCGGCGCCCGCCTCGGCGAAGACCGGGACCAGGAGGGAGGGGCCCGAGTCCGCCTCCGGATACCAGCGGCCCAGCCGGATCTCGAGCGCGATGGCCAGCGTATCGTGCCGGAGCCGGCCGGCGGGGACGCGGTTGTCGTTCGCCTCCACTCTGGGCGGCTCCGGGCGGCCCACCTGGGTGGCGAGGGGGATTCCCAGGACGGTCGCCACCAGCAGCAAGCGGTACATCATGACCTGCTTCTATTGAAGTGCAACGACAACGGGCGCGAAGGCCACGCCCGCTACGCCGGGGCGCGCCCCGACAGGATGGTGATGTTGTCGCTGCCGCCCCGCTCCAGCGCCAGTTCGAGCAGCGAGCGGCAGAGCTGTTCCGAGGACTGCATGGCGCCGGTCCGCTCGGCGATCTCGGCGTCGGAGACGTGCTTGGTCAGCCCGTCGCTGCAGAGCAGCAGGACCGAGTTGCGGTCGCGGATGTCGAGGCGGGTCACCACCGGGGTGGCCGACTCGCCGCCGATCGCGCTCACCAGCACGTGGCTGAAGGGGGAGGAGGCCAGCCGGTCCGCCGGCAGGGCCCCCTCGTCCACCAGCGCCTGGGCCATGGTCTGGTCCCGGGTCACCTGCCGCAGTTTCCCATTGAGATAGTGGTAGCAGCGGCTGTCGCCGACCTGCACCACGTACACCCACGGCCAGGTGACGATCGCCAGGGTAAGGGTCGTGGCCATCCGGCTCGGCTCCGCCCGGCTGGC
>JAEUJI010000013.1 GCA_016794805.1 Gemmatimonadota bacterium | reverse complement strand
GTCGCTGGAAAAGGCGCGGTAGTGGGTGAAGCTCAGGTCGGCGTGGTCGCGCAGCAGCCCGAGGTCGAAGCCGGCCTCGAACTCCTTGACCCGCTCCGGCGCCAGGTCGCTGGTCGGGAGGTTGAAGGTGGTGATGAGCCCACCGGGCCCGCCCACCGAGGGCCCCCAGCCGCCATCCGCCGAGGTCTGGGAGACGAGGGTGCTGGCGAGGAGGTACGGCGCCGGCTGGGTGCCGCTCTGGCCGTAGGCCGCGCGCAGCTTGCCGTAGGTGAGGGCGCGCCGCTCCCCCGCCTCGCCGCGATGGAAGGTCCAGGCGGCGCTGGCCTTGGGGTACCAGTTGCGCCGGTTGTTCGGCCCGAAGGTGGAGGCGCCGTCGTTGCGGATGGCCGCGCTCAGGAAGAGCTGGTCCCAGAGGTCGGCGGTGGCCTGGGCAAAGTACGATTCCAGCCGCACCGTGGAGCGGAAGTCGAACGGCGGCAGCTGGGCCGCGGTGTTGGCCAGGTTGAACGGTTCCGGCGTGATGAGGCCGGTGCCGACCACCTGCCGGCTGCGGAAGGCCTGGCTGTTGAGGTTCTGGCCCACCGTGATGGCGCCGCCCCACGTCGGCGAGAGCTTGTAGCGGCCGGTCGCGGTGAGGGTGTGGTCGATCTGCGAGACCTTGATGTATCCGGCGTTCACCCCGCCCACCCCGTTGATGCCGGTGATCGTGGTGTTGGAGGTGGACCAGGGGAAGGCCTGGGTGCGCTCGTCGTTGGAGTAGTCGTAGCCCAGGGTGTGCCGGAACGTCAGCCAGCTGTTGGCGGTGAAGTCGGTGGTGACCCCGCCCACCACCCGGGAGACGTCCGAGTTGGCAAACGACTCGTTGGCCACGAAGAACGGGTTGTCATACGACCGCGACACCTGCTCCGACCCCGGCCCCGGGTTGGGGAAGCGGTAGGAGCGGTGCAGCCCGGTGACCGGATCGAGGTAGGGCCGGTTGTTGAAGTCGGGCGGGCTGCGCCAGGCGCCAAGCAGCAGGCCGTCGGTGCTGTTGCGGCTGGTGACGGCGCCGCCGTGCCCGTCGGTGTACCCGATGTTGGCGGCGACGTTCAGGTTCTCGGTGATCCGGTGGCTGCCGTTGAACCGCACCGCGATCCGCCGGTACTCGCTGTTCGGGCCCACCACGATGCCCCGGTTCTGGTTGTAGCCGCCGGAGAGGAAGAAGGTGGTGCGCTCGTTACCGCCGGACACGGTCAGGTAGTTGTCGTTCTGGTAGCCGTCCTGGAACATCTCGTCCGAATGATCGAACGTGGGCGTGCCGGCGCCGAGCAGCGGCCCCCAGCTGCCCGCCTGCGCAAATCCCACCCGGCAGTTGAGGGCGCCGCCGGCCACGCAACCCGGCGCCACGCCGCCGGTGCCCAGGCCGTACTTCCGCTGGAACTCCGGCAGCCGGCCTACCTGGTCCACCGAGAAGGAGCTGCGGATGGAATAGCGGGTCGGGCCGGGGCGGCCGCGCTTGGTGTTGATCAGGATGACCCCCGAGCCGGCCCGGCTGCCGTAGATGGCGCTGGAGGCGGCGCCCTTGAGTACCTCGACCGACTCGATGTCGTCCGGGTTGAGGTCAATGGCCCGGTTGGACGGCGCGGCGCTCGAGTTGAGCGCGCCGCTGATCGGGTTGTTGTAGTTGATCGAGTTGTCCATCGGCACCCCGTCCACCACCAGCAGCGGCTGCCCGTCCTGGGCGGAGATGGTGGTCAGCCCGCGCACCTGGATGTAGGCGGAGGCGCCGGGATCGCCGGAGCTCGCGGTGACGTTCACGCCGGGCGCCTTGGCGGCGAGGGCGTTGATCAGGTTCTGCTCCCCGCTGCCGGTGATGGCGGTCGAGTCCACGTAGCTGCGGACGTGGCCCAGCTTCTCCACCTCGGTGACCTGCCCGATGCCGGTGACCACGATCTCGCCCAGCTGCAGCGGGTTCGGCGCCAGCGCGAAGTTGATCTCCTGCGCCCCGGCCAGGAGGACGGCGCGGCTGGTCTGCGGCTTGTAGCCGATGAGCCGCGCCACGATGGCCACGGTGTCGCCGGTGAGCCGCGCCGCGGGGAGCACCAGCCGGTACTGGCCATCGGCCCGCGCGGTGGTGCCCACGCCCAGCCGTTCGATGACCACCGTGGCCTGGGCGAGCGGCTCCCCGTCCGCGGACGTCACCCGTCCGCTCAGCGTCGCGCTCTCCTGCGCCTCGGCCGTGCCGGCCCGGATCAGGCACAGCAGGGCGGCAATCAGAGTCCAACGACGTCCAGGTCGCATAACACCTCCGTGGGTTCCGTGGACGCGGGAGGGAGGCTCCCGTCCCGCGGGTCGAAGCGGTAGCCGAGGTTCGGCACCGTGAGGATGTGACGGGGATTGGCGGCGTCGGCTTCCAGCTTCTGCCGGAGCCGCGCGATGTGCGTGTCGATGGCCCGCGAGCGGAACCGCACCCCGGGGCCCCAGACCTCCGCCAGCAGCTCCTCCCGCCGGACCACCTGGCCCGGGCGGTGGAGCAGGACATAGAGGAGGCGGAACTCGGTGCGGGTGATGGGGAGCCGCCGGCCGTCCCGCAGCACCGTCAGGGCGAAGGGATCCACCTCCACGGCGCCGAAGCGCAGCACGGGGCTGGCGCGGCGCGGCGCAGCCGGCGCCCGCAGCGCCCGGATCAGTTCTTCCAGGCGCAGCACCAGCGGCTCCAGCGCCGCCGGATCCGTCGGGATGACCACGGGGGACCTCCATCATCGGGGTGATGGAGTCACGGTAGCGCGGGTTCGGGGGCGGGCGGAACGACTCGGGGACGAATGGCACTTCTCGCGGTGCGAGTCGCACCGCGGGGCGGGCGGCGCCTGACAATCGCCACCCGCCCCGCGGGAACGCGGTTCGCCCCCGCGGGGACGCGGTTCGGCCCGGAACGGTTGGCGGGGGGAGGGCCATCCCCGATGCTGGTCCCTGCCGGCGCCCTCTGCCGGACGGACTCAACCGCTGGAGGTCCCATGTTCCGCTTCCCCGCCCGCCGTCGCCTGCTGCCGCTCCTCCTGCTCGGCGGCACCGCCTGCGCCCTCGCCACGCCGGAGAAGGTCTACCTCAACCAGGTGCAGGCGCCGGTGGCCACCGCCAAGGCCGCGGACGCCGCTCTCACCCGATTCGCCACCGACGGCTTCACCGGGTCGGTGCTCATCGCCCGCGGCAGCCGGGTCCTGCTCTACAAGGGCTATGGCGACGCCAACCGCGCCCGCGAGCTGCCCAACAACGCCGAGACCAAGTACCCCTTCGGCACCCTGACCAGCACCTTCACCGCCGCGGCCATCCTGGGGCTCGAGGCGGAGGGGCGGCTCCGGCTGGACCAGCCGGCGGCGGAGCTGGTGGGGAGCGAGGCGGGAACGGCGACCATCGCGGAACTGCTCGCGCCCGACGCGGCCCCCCGGGTGGCGCGCGCCGCGCGCTATGGGTCCGATCCGGCGGTCGCGGCGCCGGCGACGCGCTCGGCGCTGCTCGACCGGGTGCTCGAGGTGGCCAGCGGCCAGCCCGCCGCCCAGGCCATCCGGGACCGGGTGATCGTGCCCGCCGGCCTCACGCGCACCGTGATGGACGACGGCACCCTCGGCGACTCGCTGGTGGCGCGGGGCTACACCGGCCCCTACGGGGAGACCGTGGTGGTGACGGGGCTGGTGGGCCCGCTCGCCGATCTCTACCGCTGGCACCAGGCGCTCCGGCTGGGGACCTTCCTGCCCCTCGCCGAGCGGCACCAGATGATCGCGCCCGCGGGGAGCGGCTATGGGCCGGGGTGGTCAGTGGGCCGCACCGCGGATGGCGCCCGGGTGATCGAGCACGTCTCGCGGCAGCCCGGGTTCGAGTTGTGGTACGGCTATTTCCCGGAGCAGGACCTGCTGATCCTGCTCGCGGCGAACAACGACGGCGGGTTCCGGGAGCCGATCGCCGCGCGCCTGACGAGCCTGCTGCTGGGGAACGGTGCGGTCGCGGCGCGGCCGGACGTCACCAAGGAACAGCGGACCGGCGGCAGCTGAGCATCCGCGTTTCACGCACGAAACACTGAAACGGGTGGAGGCCGCGGGGCGTAGCGTTCGACGCGCCCCCGGCCGTTCCCCGTTCACGAGGTGGCCCATGCACACCGCGCCCGTGTCGCCGGCCGAGTCCCGCCGGCGCAATGTGCAACTGCAGGCCGCCCTCATCCTGGGCGGCTGGACCGCGTTCGGGCTGTTCTCGTTCAGCCAGGTGCTGTTGTACAACGCCGTGTCCGGGGCGGCCCC
The DNA here is from genome assembly GCA_016794805.1 of Gemmatimonadota bacterium. Classification (GTDB taxonomy): domain Bacteria; phylum Gemmatimonadota; class Gemmatimonadetes; order Gemmatimonadales; family GWC2-71-9; genus JADJOM01. Next base: position 1,895 of record JAEUJI010000013.1, on the reverse strand, counting down.
GCTGCCGTGGCGGCCGCTGCTGCTGGTGTCGCTCACCAGCGCCTGGACCTGGGCGGCGCTGACCCCGCTGGCGCTGTGGGTGGCGCAGGCCATCCGCTTCCGGCCCAACCAGCGGGCCAAGAGCCTGCTGCTGCACGGGCTGGCCGGCCTCTGCTTCGTGCTGCTTTCCACCGTGGTGGACCGCACCGTGGCGCTGGTCATGAGCGACTCGCCGCTGCGACCCTTCCTTACCAGCCTGCTCTACCGCTTCGACAGCCGGCTGCTGGCCTATCTCTGCATCGTCACGGTATCGCAGGCGGCGCGCTACGCGCTGCTGTTCCGGGAGCGGGAGCTGCGCAGCGCGGAGCTGGAGGCGCAGCTGGCGCGAGCCGAGCTGCAGCTGCTCAAGATGCAGCTCCAGCCGCACTTCCTCTTCAATGCGCTCAATACCATCGCCGAGATGGCGCACGACGATCCCAACAGCGCGGACCGGCTGATCGCGCGGCTGGGGCACCTGCTGCGGCTGTCGCTGGAACAGGCGGGACACCAGGTGGTGCCCTTCCGGCAGGAGCTGCAGATCCTCGAGGCGTACCTCGAGATCGAGCAGGCGCGGTTCCAGGACCGGCTGGAGGTACGGATGGAGATCCCGCCGAGCGTGCTGGATGCCGGCGTGCCGGCGCTGCTGCTGCAGCCGGTGGTGGAGAACGCCATCCGGCACGGCACCAGCGTGCGCACCGGGCGGGGCCGGATCGAGATCCGCGCCTCGCAACGGGATGACCGCCTGGTGCTCGAGGTGCGGGACGGCGGCCCCGGCTTCCCGCCCGCCGCGCTGGTGCGCGAGGGGCTCGGCCTGCGCAATACGCGGGAGCGGCTGCGGCAGCTCTACGGGATGGAGCAGTCGTTCGTGCTGGGGAACCGGGCGGAGGGCGGGGCGGTGGTGACGATCAGCCTGCCGTTCCTGCCGTGCGGGGAAGTGCACACGCCGCTGCACCTCCGGCTCACGCCGCACGCGGTGCCGGCGTGATCGTGCGGACCCTCGTGGCGGACGACGAGCCGCTGGCGCGGCGGCGGCTGGCGCGGCTGCTGGAGCGGGAGCCGGGGGCGGAGCTGGTGGCCTCCTGCGGTTCCGGCCCTGAGGCGGTGGAGGCGGTGCAGCGGCTCACGCCGGACCTGCTCTTTCTCGACGTGCAGATGCCGGGGCTCGACGGCTTCGGGGTGCTGGAGGCGCTGGGGGATGATGCGCCGCCGGCGGTGATCTTCGTGACCGCGTTCGACGCCTACGCCATCCAGGCCTTCGAGGCCAGCGCGCTGGACTACCTGCTCAAGCCCTTTGACGCCGACCGGCTGCACCGCGCCTTCCAGCGGGCGGAGACCCGGCTGCGGCACAAGGACACCGAGGGGACGCCGGCGCAGCTCACCCAGCTCATCGAGGGGCTCAACCGGCAGCGCAGCAGCGCCGAGCGTCTGGCCATCCGGGCGGACGGGCGGGTGTACTTCGTGCGGGTGCCGGAGATTGACTGGATCGAGACCGCGAGCAACTACGTGCGGCTGCACGTGGGGAAGGCGGAGCACCTGATGCGGGAGTCGCTGGCCAACCTGGAGGCGCGGCTCGATCCGGCGCGGTTCCTCCGGATTCACCGCACCACGATCGTCAATGTGGAGCGGCTGCGGGAGCTGCAGCCGTGGTTCTCGGGGGAATTCGTGGCGATCCTGCAGGACGGCACCCGGCTCAAGGTGAGCCGCGGCTACCGGGACCGGGTGGCGAAGTGGTTGGGGGGGTGAGCCGTTGTGATGTCAACCACGAAGAACACAAAGAGCACAAAGGGCTCCTCATCCCCCTTCGTGCTTCGTGTCCTTCGTGGTTGATTTGTGCAGTCCGCTATTTGACCGCCAAGACCACGAAGACCGCCAAGGGG